>CAIMNS010000313.1 GCA_903842945.1 uncultured Burkholderiales bacterium | reverse complement strand
CTGGAGATACTGACTATGGAATTATTGGTAGCAGTTACAGTGACTTTCGCAAGCCAGAATACAAAATACTAGAAGTTATTGTTTCGCAATTAGGCGAGGCTTATTCAGTATTAAACGTTGGTGCTGGGACTGGTTCTTACGAGCCTACAAACATTAACATAACAGCTGTTGAGCCCTCAAGCACTATGAGGGCTCAACGTCCTAATGGATTAAAACCTGCTATCAATGCTGTAGCTGAAGATTTACCATTTGCTGACAACACGTTTGATGCGTCTATGTCTATATTTTCCATACATCAATGGAAAGATTTAAGAACAGGGCTTGCTGAAATGCGTCGTGTAACGCGAGGTAAAGTAATCTTAATGTCTTGCTTGCCTAGTAAAGTTTGTGATTATTGGTTATACGATTACGCTCCGCAGATACTTGAAATTGAAGCTAAACGTTTTCCATCTAAAGAAGAAATAGAGGATGGACTTAATCAAAAAGTAAATTCAATACAAGTTCCAATTCCATTAAATTGTAGTGACGGATTTAATGAAGCTTATTACGGAAGACCAGAGCTGTTATTGAACAAAAAAGCGAGACAAAGTTGCTCCTCTTGGGGCTTTGTTGATAGTAGATTGGCTGACGAATATGTAAGTAACTTGAAGAATGATATTGATAGTGGTAAGTGGGATTTGCGATATGGAAATTTAAGACAAGCTGACTTTTACTTAGGCTCGTTATATTTGTTTGTAACGATTTAGGTTACTTAATTATTAAAATATTAAGTTACACATTGTGTAACTTAATCTTCCCAAAGTTTTTGATTAAGAAAAGAATTAAGGTGTGAAACTTGTTGGCATTTATTGTCGTGACTTACACAAAAGTTACACACTTGGTTTTGGATGGCTTGAAACCCGCATAAACACTGGGTTTTTTGATCGAGTAACTACGGAGTGGGAATAATCTGAGGGAAAACTTAGTTTATTTACGCCAGTTGTTTGGAAATAGGAATGAGTCTCATTTAAAAACCTTCTCTGAGAATTTCACAACAATGAAGATTGAGTAGCCGATAATGCACCATCGTGTACCAAAAGGTTCTTTACCTACCTTTTTTTGTTGATGAGGTTAGAGATGATTGATGTTTTGAAACTTTTGAGATTGATGGCTTTGTTCATTTCAGCCCCATTTGCAGTTGGGCAAAGTTTGATCGATGAAGCTTTGTTGTTGCCACTCAGTGCAAAACAGCAAGCAAGCCTTGGCGTTAAAGTGATTGAACTTCATCCATCCTTAGGAACTCAGTTGTTGGTCAGTGCCTCGGTGGTGACGCCACCTGGCAAAGAGTTCACAGTATCAGCCCCTTACGCTGGTCAAGTTTCTAGATTGTTCGTTGGCGTTGGTGATTCTTTCAAGAAAGGCGCATCCCTTGCGCAGTTCACGAGTTCCATTTTGGGAGACACAAGGCGATTGTTGAACGAAGCTTCCATTGACTATAAAAATGCAACTGCTGCTGTTGATCGCGATAAAGTCATGTTTGATGAGGGCATTATTCCAGCTGTCAGATTGCAATTGAGTCGATCCAAGCAAGAAGTGGCTTTAGCACACTTGCTTGCACGTGAGGCAGAACTTTCAGCGACAGGTATATTTTTTGAACCTCAATCTGGCTATGCCACGGGCACCTTGAAGTCGCCCATGTCGGGCATGGTCTTGGAGGCCTTTACGTCTGTAGGTCAGCGTGTTGAGCCCGGTGCTGTCTTGTTCAGGTTAGCAGATGTTTCCCAGTTACAGCTTGACATGCAACTTTCTTCCGATAAAGCCCTTCAAATCCAAGTCGGGGACGAGGTCAGTTTAGTTTCACGCAATGTGAAAGCCAAAATCATCGGAGTGAGTCGTGCCGTGGACGCCAGTCAATTGGCAAAAGCACGTGCCATGATCACAAGTCGTGGTAGCTTGCAACCTGGAGAGTTGGTGTCTGTCATCGTGCATGCCAAAGGACTTCCAAATACCAGCAATACGGCTCAGCAATGGTCTGTTCCAACACGAGCCTTGACACAGTGGAGAGGACATACTTGGGTGTTCTTGGCCAATGAAAAAGGATTTGAAGCCAAGAAAATTGCGGTGAAATCAGCCACAGAAGAAAATTCAATCATTGAGTTGTCTCTACCCGCTGGCAGCAAGGTTGCGATCACGGGCATCGCTTCATTGCGTGCATTGCTGCAAAAGGATGAGTGATGTTTGAGTATCTCATTCGTTTGAGCCTGCGATTTCGTGGGTTGACCATGCTCAGTGCGGTTTTTTTATTTGCAGTGGGTGTTTACGCTTGGTTAAATTTGCCGATAGATGCTTTTCCTGATATTTCACCTGTTCAGGCCAAGGTGATCTTGAAAATTCCAGGCATGACGCCAGAAGAGGTCGAGCAAAGAGTGGTCAAACCCATTGAACAAGAATTGCTCAGCATTCCAAATAAACGCATCGTTCGTTCTGTCTCTAAGTATGGCATTGCCGATATCACCATTGATTTTGAAGAGGGGGTTGATTTGTATTGGGCGCGCCAGCAGGTTGCTGAGCGCCTGGGGACGATTTTGAGGGACATGCCTGCCAATGTGACTGGAGGCTTGGCGCCCATTGCAACCCCGTTGAGTGAAGTCTATATGTTCACCATAGAGGGGCAAGCCTTCAGCTTGGCTGAAAAGCGTCATGTGTTGGACTGGGTGATTCGACCAGAATTGAGGACCATTCCAGGGGTTGCAGATATGAACTCTTTGGGTGGTGAGGTGCAAACCTTTGAGGTGATCCCAAGCACGGCCAAAATGGCTGCTTTGGGTGTCAGCATGTCTGACTTGCGGCAGGCTTTGCTTGCCAACAACAGCAACGACGGAGCGGGGCGTTTGACGACTGGGGAAGAGGCCTTGGTGGTTCGAGTTCAAGGTGCTATCAACACCTTGGAGGATTTGCGGTTGGTCCGCTTTAAAAGTTCCAGCAACAAGTTGGTGCAACTCGACGATGTGGCTCGAGTGACTGTGGGCTCACTGACTCGTTATGGTGCAGTCACACAAAATGGACAAGGTGAAGCGGTTGAGGGATTGGTGCTGAGTTTGCGAGGTGTGAATGCTCGTCAATTGGTGAAGGCCGTGGATGTCAAACTGATCGAAATTGCTTCTCGGCTACCTAAGGGCATGAGCATTAAAACCTTTTACAACCGAGGTGAGTTGGTCACTCGGGCCTCCGATACAGTCATTCACGCCTTGATTGAAGCGTCCATCTTGGTTTGCATCATCCTTTATGTTTTTTTGGGTGGTATACGAGCTGCTTTGGTGGTGGCAGTAGCACTTCCTTTGTCTTTGTTGAGCACATTTGTGCTCATGCGAGCTTTTGGTTTAACCGCCAATTTGATGAGTCTTGGTGGTTTGGCCATAGCACTTGGAATGCTTGTAGATGCTGCCGTGGTGGTGGTTGAAAATATTGAGAAGGCGTTTGCATCACATTTGAGTACCCATGGTTTGTCGAAAACAGAAATTTTGCTTAAAGCGGCGCTGCAAGTGGTCAAGCCAGTCACCGCAGGTGTGTTCATCATTTGTGTGGTTTTCTTGCCTTTGTTAAGCTTAGAGGGTTTGGAGGGCAAGCTGTTTGCGCCTGTGGCAATGACCATCATCATGGCTTTGGCGTCATCGTTGCTTTTGGCGTTCACGGTGATTCCAGCTTTGGCATCCCTGGTGCTCCACCAAGACGGAGCAAGCGAGCCTGTGTTGATGCAAAAAATTCAAGCTCTGTACATCAGCGTTCGTGAGTGGGTTTGGTCCAAGCCGCGTTGGCTTTATAGCGTGTCCGTGGCTTCTTTGGTTTTGGCGGCGATACTCTATAGCCTATTGGGAAAAACGTTCATGCCCACGTTGGATGAAGGTGACATCTTGATTCAACTGCAAAAGTTACCCTCCATCTCTTTAGCGTCCTCTTTAGAAATTGACACTCGAGTTCAGCAAGCTATTTTAGACAATGTGCCAGAGGTCCAATCGATTGTGGCCCGCGCGGGTTCAGATGAGTTGGGGCTAGATCCGATGGGGCTGAACGAAACGGATACATTCTTGGTCTTGAAATCTAAGAGTGAATGGCGAGGCACCAAGGAAGATATCATCAACGAGTTGAGGGTTGTACTCGATGGTTTCCCAGGTCTGGTCTATGGCTTTACGCAACCGATCGAAATGCGTGTATCGGAGATGCTGACGGGTACACGTGGCGATGTAGCGATTAAAATTTTTGGCACCGATTTGGCGCATCTCAGCGAAGCCGCTTTGCAAATTGCTCAAGCAGTTCGATCCGTTCCCGGTGCAGCCGAAGTCATTGCACCCAAGGCCGAGGGTTTGCAGTATGTTTTGGTCAATTTGAATCGAACAACCATGGGTCAAGCAGGCTTTAGTGTTGATGCGTTGCAGCAAGCTTTTAAAAATCAAATTGAAGGTGAATCGCTGGGCTATATCTTAAAGGATGGGGTGCGAATTCCGCTCACATTAAAAGGCAGTGATGCATCTCGTCAAAGTACGGAAGGTTTCAAAAATCTACAACTCTCAGCACCTGATGGTCGAACATGGATGGCCAGCACCTTGGCTGACATACATTTGATAGACGGGCCAATTCGAGTCGATCATGAGCAAAGTGTGCGTTTCACCAACGTTCAAGTTGCGGTCGATGGTCGTGACTTAACAGGATTTGTAGAGGACGCTAAACTTGCGGTGTCTGCTTTGAGGTTGCCAGAGGGTGTGCGCATTGTTTGGGGTGGACAATTTGAGAATCAACAACGTGCTTCGGCTCGCTTGAGCTTGGTCATTCCTGCCGCATTGGTCATCATTTTTACCATCTTATTGGTAACCTTTGGTTCACTCAGTCAAGCGGGCATCATTTTTTTGAACATTCCCTTTGCCTTGGTTGGAGGCGTGGTGGCGTTGTCAATTTCAGGGGAGTATTTGTCTGTTCCCGCCTCTGTCGGTTTTATTGCATTGCTTGGGATTGCTGTTTTGAATGGTTTGGTGATGGTGACCCATTTCAATGAAAGGCTATTAGATGGTGAAGCCATGGAGGTGGTTGTTCGCCGGGGAACAGAGCGACGCCTAAGACCGGTTTTGATGACAGCTGTCATCACAGCCCTGGGTATGATTCCTTTGCTTCTTGCCACAGGGCCTGGCTCTGAAATACAGCGGCCCCTTGCCATTGTGGTTATCGGGGGCTTGTTCAGTTCGACCTTGTTGACCTTGCTGTTGCTGCCCAAATTGTTTGAGCATTTTGGCGCACTAGAGGGTATCAACTGGTCTGGGGTGTTGCGTTATTTGCCGTGGAGAAAACTTTGATTTATATCGAAAAAACCTTTTTTCCCCTCATAGCTTATCTCTTGGCGATCACTGTCCAAGCGCAAACACCTTCAAGCTTATCGACCTACTTGCCCGCTGAAACAGCTGTCAAAGAAACTTTGCTCAGCAGTCCTTTGATGGAAATGGCAAAATCGAAAAAAGAGTTTGGAACAGCTCGCGCACAAATGATCGACGCCGGCACTGCCGAATTCACTTTGCGAAGCAACCTTCAACGCCGCCAAGACGTGTTGTTGGGTCAGCAGTTGCATGAGTCAATGGTCAGTGTAGAGCGCCCCATTCGATTTTGGGGTAAGCGCAGAATTGATGCCGAATTATCAACACAAACACAAGCTTTTGCAAACATCGAGTATGCGGATGCGATGCATGAAGGCGCCAGAGAGTTGATGCATTTTTGGTTTTCCTATTTGAGGGCCTTGGCTGATAAAAAAAATGCCGAGTCAAGCTTTGAATTGACTGGCAAGATGCATCGCTTGACTCAGATTCAGTTCAAACAAGGTGAAATCTCACAGTTGGATGAACAACTTGCGAATGCAGAATTTGAACGCGTCAGTGCTCAACGTTTTGTTGCCGAGGGGCAACTGCAATCAGCGTCTACAGCTTTTTCTCGTCGATATCCTGGGGTGCCATTGCCCACGAGCATGCCATTTGATTTGCTTGCCAATGACCGTATGAATTCGCTTTCAATCAGTGGGCCACTGCAGGCCATGAGAGAGGAGTTTTTGGAAAAAAATCACGAGCTCAATATGCTTCGTATCGATGCAAAACGTCTAAGATTATCAGCCGAGCGGGTGTCCAAGGATCGTTTGCCAGACCCCACCTTGGGTGTCTTTACTGCACGCGAGCGTTCAGGCTCAGAAAAAATTTCTGGTCTCTTGTTCTCCGTGCCTTTGCCAGGATCCGCACGTGAATTCCATGCCAATGCATCTCTTGCTGAGGCTCAATCTGCAGGCGATAAGGTTCGTCTTTTTGAGCAGCAGTTGGGGGCCATGTTTGAAAACATGTGGTTCCAGTTTCAAAATAAAAAAAAGGCGGCAGAAAATTTAAGACTTGCTTGGCAGCGTCAAGCAGTAGCAGCAGAAAAATCCTTGAAAGCTTACACCTTGGGTGAGGGAACACTGTCTCAAGTGTTGATGATTTCCCGATTGGCCAGCGAAAACCTGAATTCAGCCGAACACATGAGCTTGGAGGTTGTGGAATTGTTGTCTTTGATACGGTTGGATCTTCATCAAATTTGGGATTTTGATGAATAATCTATCGACCGATTGTGATGGGTATTTTGTTTCAAGCAGACTTCTTTGAAGTCTTCGATTTTGTCACCAAGTGACTAGGCCTGTTTGCTTTCAATGCCCTGAGGTGCAATCTCTTGGAGCCATTGATGGTCTTGCTGTTCCTTTCTACCAAGACGTTCAGCGCGACTTGCTTTTTTGTCTGCTTTGATCAAAAGCATCATGTATGCGGCAGTCCTCTCATCATCTAGAACTCCATCGCTTTTCAAGGTGAAGTGATAAGGGGAATGATAATGATGCATCGCTTTATAAAGCAGGTTCCTATCGTCCGCTGGCAGTGATTGAATGCAATCGAGATGGGCCAATAGGCTAGCACCTACAGGGCCATGTCTGCCTTTGACCCTTAACACTTCATTTCTTTCGTTGAGTTGAAATGTTTTGATCTTTCCGATGTCATGCACCAAGGCAAGAAGGATCATCAATGGATCCTCTGGGTCAAATTCATAGTCCTGACTCGCTTGAGTGACTTGCGCTAGTTCAGTCCTCAGTCCATCGTAGGTAAAGCGCTGTCGTTGAATCAATGCATAGGCCGCCACTCTAAGTGAGTGATCAAGTAAGCTGCAGTGCCCATGGTGGTTGTTGACGAAACGCCCGGAGACTTCATGCTCTGCTTGCTCGCCTTCCTCTGAACACGATGTTGAATTCATGCTTGAAGATGGATGGTCTTTGTATTGGCACAGTAGAGCCAAACAGCCGGTCATGGCAGACGCAACAAGGGGGTTCTTTTTAAGGGTGATCTTGATGAAGTGGGTGATCAGTGGCGCAAACTCATACTGTTGACTCGAGATGAGCCAATCGGGGATTGAATGGATGCTGGGCCTTACTGAAATCGGATTTTTTAAGATGTTCTGTATTTCTCCCATGTTGGAATGCAAGCCAAAACGGCTATGCTCGCTCAGAGCGATCAATCGGCTGCGGCGAGACTGTAAGCTGAGTTTTAAATTCCAAACCAGACACAACAAAGCGATGAAAACTTCAGCGATCAGCAAGGACGCGCTTGATTCGATGGTTTTCATGCCAGCTTGCAAATCCATGACACCCCCATTTCTCAAGGGCTGAGTGATGTCGAAAATGAGCAAAGCGAGCCACCAACTGGCACAGACCACCGCCAAATTGCCTAGATAGGAATGCTTAGACATGCCCATGCCTTTTAACGGTTTGCGATCATGCCCTTAAGGGGAGATGTTTTAGATGCTCTGGTGTGCAAAGCAAATTCATTTTCTCGATTCGATTTTTATGGACGTGGATCCACTTGAAGCTCGGTCCCCTGAGTTGTGCCAAAGTTTTCCTTGCCTGTCTATAGATCAAAATGAGTTCACGCATGTTGACCAACAATTCACGCACTTTGACTGCATGGGTTTTAAAGTCCCGCGAACGGTGTTGGAATTGCAAAACTCTTGAGATGGGAATTTTTTTCGCACGCCAAATTCCTAAGACAAAGTTTTTATTCCATTGCACAAATCTGGGATACCGCTCACCAGTGTAATGTCCCTCAAGAGCAGGGTAGGAACTCCATTGGATGCGAAGGCGCCCGTTGTGCACGGGTTGTAAGGCGTTCAGTTGGTGATCAAGTCTGATCAATGTTTCAAGCGACTCGTACATCAGCTTGACCATGTCATTGAACTGGACCGAGTAGGCGTTTGCTGATTGCTTTTTTTCTTCTAGAAGGTGATTTTCCAAAACTGACCTTTTTTATGAAACATTAAGTATACATAAAAAAAGTTAAAGAACTATAAATAATTCAATTTAAGGTGATGGAATAGAAATTTTGGCGGTTTCAGCGACTTGCCCCCATTTGAAAAGGTCGTCTTTCAAAATTTTAGAGAACTCCTCGGAGGTGGTTCCTGATGCCTGCACTGACATGATGTTCATGGCTTGGATGACGTCGGCTTGTCTCAAAACTTTATTGACTTCCGTCTCTAAGAACTTAACGACGTTGGCTGGCGTGCCAACTGGGGCAAAAAGGGCCGTCCAAACTTTGAACTCAACACCCGACAAGCCCACCTCTGCCATGGTGGGGACGTTCGGTAAGCTTGGCAAACGCGTGGGTGCTGTCACAGCCAGGGCTCTCACGTTGCCAGTCTGTAGCGCTGGTAAAGCCGGTCCAGGATCGGACATGGTCATCAGCAAGTCTCCCGACATCATGGCGTTGATGGACTCGGTGGTGCTTTTGAATTGAATGAATTCACCAGGTGTGCCCGTTTTGATCTTAAAGAGCTCACTGGAAAACTGAAACAATGGGCCAGAACCACCATAGTTGGATTTGTTGGGATTGGCTTTCATGAAGCTGACCAAGTCTTGCACATTTTGAATGGGCACTTTGGTGTTGACAAGCAAGATCAGTGGGAAATTGGCGATCATGCTGATCGGGGTGAAGTCTTTGGTGGGGGAGTACTTCAGCTTGGGCATCAAAATGGGGGTAAAGACCATGTTGCCAGATGGGCCCATCAGCAAGTTGTAGCCGTCGGGGTTGGATTTAGCGACAAACTCTGTCGCAATGATGCCCCCAGCTCCGGCCTTGTTTTCAACGATAACGGATTGATTCAAATTCGCGGAGAGCTTTTGCGCAATCACGCGAGTCATCATGTCTACACCACCGCCAGCGCCTTGACCGACGATGATATGAATGGGTTTGCTTGGAAACTCTTGTGCCTGCGAGGCAAGGAAAGGCGCTGAGCCCATGAAGAGTGCGCTTAAAAGAGGGATGATTTTAAGGATAGCTTTTTTCATGTGATTCAAACGCCAGTAAAGAGTGAATAAGGGTTGGGCCGTGAAATTCAAAAGGTCAGTTGAAGATTTTTGCCTTTAATTCATTGGACCATTGTTCTTGAGAGATTTTGGTGGGGTTGTCTTTGATCAAATCTTCTGTGATTTTCATGATTTCATCGACGGGAGCACTGAGGTCAATGGGAATGCCGTAGGGCTGTTCAACATACCACGGTGTCACGCAATACAACTCAATGCGATTCCCATCGGGATCAAAGAAGTAAACGCTCCAAGCATTGCCATGGGTGATGGTGCGTTGGATGGGCACTTCGTCGGCCAATAAATTTTTGTGGTAAGAGATCAAATCTTCAAGGCTATCGACCCTGAAGGAAATTTGATTGATGGGGGTTGTTGCGGGGTCGTCTTTGCGCCCTGAGGCCACAACCAATTGGTGATGCTCGCTTGCATTTCTGCTCATGAAAGCGATTTCTCCGCCTAGGTAATACTCTCCGCGATCCGTCAACACCAAGCCCAATGTTTTTTGGTAGAAAGCTACCATTTGATCCAAGTCTCGGACTTGTATGCCAACATGGGTCAGTTGAACGTTAGGGGGTTTTTTCATAAGTTTTCCTTCATGAGGTTGAACAAGTTTGGCAATCAGATCATTGTCTTTCAATTCCTTTGATATCAACGACTTTTCTCCATCGTGTGATCTCGCGCTCTATTCGAGCGCGCATTTCCTCAGGTGTTGAAGGTGTAGGGGCGCCACCAAATTCGGCGAATTTTTGTTTGACCTCTGGTGAATCAAGGATGAGTCTAATTTCTTGGTTGAGTTTGTCAACAATAGGTTTTGGCGTGCCAGGGGACACTGCAACACCCAGCCAAGAGCTGAACTCAATGCTGGGCAAGGTTTCTGACACGGTTGGAATGTCAGGTGCCAAGGGAGAACGAGCTTCAGAGGAAACTGCCAAAGCACGAATCTTGCCCCCTTTGAGTTGACCAAATGTGAAAGTGGCCGTCTCAATCATCACGTCTGTTCTGCCGCCAAGCAACTCCATCATGGCAGGAGCACCGCCTTTGAAGGGCACGTGAAGCATATTGATGCCCGCTTCTATGCTGACCCACTCGCCAAGTAAGTGGTGCAAACTACCAGCGCCTGATGAAGAAAAACTCACCTGTCCGGGCTTGGCCTTGGCCAAAGCGATCATTTCTGTCAAAGATTTAATGCTCGAATCTTTGACAACCGAAATGACCATGGGGTAGGTCACAATGGTCGAGACCATGCCAAAATCCTTGACGGGGTCATAGGGTAGTTTTTTGATGACGGCAGCTGATGATGGATGCCCACCCGTGAGCAAAACCATGTTGAGTCCATCAGGTGCTGATTTCGCAACAAAATCATTTGCAAAGGCACCGCCAAAACCGACCTTTTGTTCTACGACAAAGGGTTGACCAAAACGTTCAGACATCCGCTGAGCAAGCATTCTGCTGACGATATCGGTGCTGCTACCGGCAGCAAAACCCACGACAAATCGCATGGGTCGATTGGGAAAGTCACTGGCGGTGTTTTGCGCCCAAACATTGAACGCCAAAAACAGTATGACGAAGGCGCTGGTGCGCATGGTGAAGGCTTGTTTCATGGGTCAAATCAAAATGTAGAAGGGTTGAAGCAAAGCAAGAAGCTCGTTGCTTCTATTATCGTAAAGCCTTCTGGCAAAAGGCCTCATCGTTAGCCCTAGGCTTGTAGAAGAAACAAGAGCCTTGGCACCAAAAAGGGACCCGTTTGGGCCCTCAGAGCTTGTTTTAAGTGTTTTTTTGCTAGGGTGGAGGCCGTTTGAGGATCTGGATCTTCATTTTTAGTGAATTCACCAATACGACTGAGCTCAAATTTCAATTAAGATCGGACATGAATTAATTGCTAATGTTTATTAGAAAAGATTGATTTAAAACTTATTTTTATCACCAAAGGACTGATGTGAAGATTCTCTATTTCAACGATTTTAGATTGGGTATTTTAAAAGGCGATCATGTGGTTGACGTGACCTCATTGGTGGAAAACATCCCTCATTCTGGCCCAGGCGATTTGATCAATGGTGTCATTGAGCATTTTGATGACTTTAGACCACGTATTGAAGCCATGGTTGCCCAACAAACCGGTGTTCCTTATGCCGGTCTTGTCATCCGCCCCCCATTGCCCAAGCCCACGACCATCGATTGCATGGCCGTGAACTACATGGAAGATGGCACCAAGAGCGAGCCCGCACCGATCAATGCTTTTTTGAAGTCTCCCACAGCCATCATTGGGCCTGGTGAAAAAATGGTTTTGCCCGACATGCCTGCCTCAGTGTTTGAGGGTGAGGCTGAATTGGCCTTGGTCATCGGTAAGCGCGCAAGCCGTGTGTCTCAAGCCGATGCGATGAAGCATGTGTTTGGGTACGTGAACTTTATCGATGGATCGGCCCGTGGTGTCAAACCCGATACCAACGTCTTCTATCAAATGAAGTCCAGGCAAACTTTCGCCCCAATCGGTCCCTACATCGTGACGGCCGATGAAATCAAAGATCCTCAAGAATTGAAGGTTCAACTTTGGGTGAATGGTAACTTGAGACAAAATTTCAACACCAACGACATGGCCCACAAAATCCCTCGTTGTATCGAATGGGTGAGCCATATCCATGACTTGTTGCCGGGAGATATTTTGGCAACAGGTACCAACCACCGTGGACTCAATGCGTTCCAACACAACGACAAAGTGGAGTTGGAAGTGGAAGGCTTAGGTCGTTTGGCCATCACCGTTCATGACGACTTGCACCGCACATGGACCCGCGACACGCGCTTAGAGCGTGAACAAAAGGGCTTGTCCGTGATCAACGATCAACTGACAGGCAAATACGCACCCGTCAAATAAAACATGCGTTGAAGACTCGATTTTTAATCTAAAATCGATCCCGTTCAATCAACGGGTTTAAGGTGATTAAAATCAAAAAACCCCATGAAAACCGAAGGTTTTCATGGGTACTTTTTTTTCAATTCCTCGTTCAAGCAGGTTCATGTTAAATTTTTTTAGCCGTGTTATTTTTTTAAGGTAATAAGTCATGTCAGTTCGAAAAAAAGCTTTGGTCACGGGCGGCGCAACGGGGATTGGTAAAAGCGCAGTATTGGCCCTTGCTCGGGCTGGTTACGACGTTGCGATCAATTACGCCTCAAGCGCTCAAGCAGCCAAAGACACGCAGAAAGAGGCCCAGGCCCTTGGCGCACAAACCCTCTTGCTTCAATGTGATGTCAGTGATGAAAAAGCGGTGAGAGCCATGCTGGCTGAAGTTGAGAAAACATTTGGGCATTTAGATGCTTTGATTTCAAACGCAGGAACCACCGCCAAGTGGAAGGTCAAAGACCTTGAAAGCTTGGACATGGAAGAATGGGACCGAACTTTTGCGGTGAACGTCAAAGGTTTGTTTCAAGTGGTCCGTGCAGCTGTGCCCCTGCTTAAAAAGGGAACCAATCCAAGCATTGTCAACACGGCCAGCATCGTCGGATTGCGTCCGGGTCCTCAGCCCTTGCCCTATGCGGCGAGCAAGGCGGCCGTGGTGAACATGACCAAAACCTTGGCTTGGAATTTAGGGCCTGAAATTCGTGTCAATGCTGTTGCGCCTGGCTGGATGGAGGGCGACTGGATGCAAAGAATGCTAGGAGAAAAATACGACGACTTGATGGGCAAACGCGCGAAGGCGACGCCCTTAAAGAGATGCGTGACCGCCGATGACGTGGCCGAGACCATGTTGAATTTGATTCAATCCAATCGTTTCGTCACCGGAGAAATTATTGTGATCGATGGTGGCTTTACAAGCTCAACCTGATTCAAGAACCTTGTTGCGGAGTCATTTGATATGTTAGAAGGTTTTGTTCCCTTTCCAGAAGAGTTTGTTGCCAAGTATCGCCAAAAGGGGTATTGGCGAGACAAGTCCTTGGCGCAAGAGTTCGATGCGGTGTATGCACAATTCAAGGATCGAACAGCACTGATTGATGGAGAGCGGGAGTTCTCTTACAGCCAAATTGATCAGATCACCACCAACCTGGCTTTGAACTTGTTAGAGATTGGTTTAAAGCCCTTGGACCGTGTTGTGCCAACTTTGCCCAACGTGCATGAATTTGTCCTGTTGTATTTTGCATTGCAAAAAATAGGTGCCATACCCATTGCTGCGTTGGTCACTCATCGGTTTGCTGAAATCAATCAATTCACTCAACTCTCACAGGCCACCACTTGCGTCTATCCCGAGCGGTCTGGGGAATTTGAATTTTCCCCGATCATTGAGCGCGTACAAGCGCAAAACCCATGTTTGACAATCCGCATCGTTTTGGGCGAGGCCAAGTCAGGCGAGTATTCCTTGAGGGACCTCATCGATCGGCCCTCAGGTTGGGATCCCAAGCGTTTGAAAGATGTCCATATCGACCCCATGGATCCCTGTATTTTTCAGCTCTCTGGTGGGACCACAGGCATCCCGAAGTTGATTCCTCGAACCAACAACGACTACGCCTACAACTCCAAAGTGGCCGCCTCTGTTTGCGAGGTCAATGCGGATTCGGTCTTGCTCTTGGTGCTGCCCATTGCGCACAATTTACCCCTTGCTTGCCCTGGTATTCAAGGCTTCATGTTCAAGGGCGCAAAAGTGGTCGTGCATCACAACACCCGCCCAGCGGAGATGTTTGCCTTGATCCAAAAGCACCGAGTCACGCATTTAAAAGTAGTTCCTGCTTTGTTGATTCGTCTGATCAATGACCCCAGTGCTACTGAATTTGATTTGTCTTCCTTGAAATTTATTCAAAGCGGAGGCCAGCGCATGCAGCCAGAGGTCCGCTTAAAGACCCGCGCTTTGATTCCTGGGGTTTTTGTGCAAGAAAACTTTGGCATGTCTGAAGGCACATTGATGTTTGTAAGAACATCTGACCCCGATGAGGTGAAGATGCAAACCTGTGGTCGACCTGTGTGTGAGGACGACGAGGTCAAGCTGCTGGATGAAGAGGATCGTGAAGTGCCTCTGGGAGAGGTGGGTGAATTGACTGTTCGAGGTCCTTATACGTTGAGGGGCTACTTCGGTGTGCCTGAATACAATGCACGACAATTCACCAGCGATGGTTTTTACCGCTCTGGTGATTTGATGCGCATGCACCCCTCTGGCAACTACGTTGTAGAGGGAAGAAAAAAGGATTTGATCAACCGCGGCGGAGAGAAAATATCGGCCGAGGAGGTAGAGAATTTGATTCTCATGCATCCTAGCGTTCAAAACGTTGCGTGCGTGCCCATGCCTGACCCCAATATGGGGGAAAAAATGTGTGCGTTTGTGATTTTGAAAGCAAACCAAGCTTTGGATCTGAAGACCTTGGTGGAGTTTTTGTTGACCAAAGAAATTGCTAAATTCAAATTGCCTGAGCGACTTGAGATTTTGGCTGATTTTCCGGTTTCTACCTTTGGAAAAGTTTCAAAGAAAGCTTTGGGTGAGTTGATCACAGACAAGCTGGCCAAAGAAGCTGGGCATTGATGGCAGGCATGAAGCTTTAAACACCTTTCAAAGCCTTTGAGTCTCCTTTTATTTTTTATTGACACATCATTGAACCTTTAAACCATGCGAATCATTGACCTGCATTGCTACCCTGGCACACAAACTTGGATTGACTCACAAGGGCCTTATCCGGCTGAATTGGCCCGCTACTGGAAGCGAGATTGGGTGGCCAAAAGCGAAGAGGATGTGATAGAAGAGTTTACGCAAGCTGGTGTGGATGCTTGTTTGGTGGCCTTGGATCTTGAGACCACGGTCGCATCACCGCCATGCACCAATGAGTATGTGCATGGCATGTGGAAGCGAAACCCCACGCGAGTCATTCAATGCTGGGGTGCTGTTGAGCCTGCCAAGGGTGAAATTGCAATTCAACAAGCTAAAAAAGCCATCACCGAGTTGGGGTTCATTGGCTTTCATTTTCATCCCATCATGCAGCATTTCGCTGTGAACGACCGACGTCACTATGACTTGTTTGAGGTCATCAATTCTTTGGGTGCTGCTGTGATGGTGGACGTTGGAACCACTGGCATGGGAGCAGGCATGCCGGGAGGCAATGGCGCAAGAGTTCGACATGCACACCCCTCTCACATAGATGATTTGGCTGCTGATTTCCCCAACTTGAAAATCATCATGGCCCACCCTGGATGGCCATGGGTTGAAGAGACCACGGCGGTTGCTTTGCACAAGGGCAATGTATTTTGGGAAATGTCGGGATGGGCGCCCAAGCATTTTCCTGGAAATTTAAAAGTGGATATACGTGGGCGCTTGCAAGACAAGATCATGTTCGGTAGCGACTATCCAAGTTTGCCGTATGAGCGCATCATGCGCGAGTGGTCCGAGTTGGGTTACAAAGACGAAGTGATGGAGAAAATCATGCATGGCAATGCCGAACGGGTTCTTGGGCTTTAAATCTAAAATAAAAATTTCAACCATGTCAAATTCCATTGAACTGCTGCAGCAAGATGCAGATGCGCCCATCTTGTTTTCACTTGAGGGACACGTGGCGGTGCTGACGTTGAACAGACCCGCCACAAGAAATGCGCTAAGTGGTGAAGAAATGTTTCATGCCTTTGAAACCATTTTTGAGCACATGAATCAAAACACCCAAGTGCGTGCTGGCGTGCTGACAGGCGCCGGAACGGCATTTTGTTCTGGGGGCAACATTGCTGAAATGAAAGACAAGCAGGGCATGTTCAAGGGCAATCCCTCTGAAGTTGCAAACAATTATAAAAATGGCATTCAAAGAATACCCAGAGCTTTTCAAGCCTTGACTGTTCCGATGATTGCTGCTGTCAATGGAGCTGCAATTGGTGCGGGCAACGACTTGGCGTGCATGTGTGACATTCGAGTTGCCAGTGACAAAGCGGTTTTTGCAGAAAGTTTTGTGAAGGTGGGTATCATTCCTGGCGACGGTGGATGTTGGCTGTTGCCCAGAGTGATCGGTTACGCCCATGCCGCACAAATGGCCTTGAGCGGCGACAGTATTGATGCACATGAAGCCCTGAGAATAGGTTTGGTCAGCAAAGTCGTGCCAGCTGACGCCTTGATGGATGAGGCTTTGAGCCTTGCGAAAAGCATAGCAAAGAACCCGCCCCAGGTCTTGCGTTGGACCAAGCAATTGCTGCAAGAGGCAAGAAACAGCACTCTAGATCAAGCCTTGGATCGCGCTGGACAATTGCAAGGCTTGGCGCATCAAACAGCGGATCACATGGAGGCATTGAATGCCTTTTTTGAAAAGCGACAAGCTCACTTTTTAGGGCAATGAAACCCTTGTTTTTTTCTGCTCTTCTAGTTCTCTAGCGCAGAGTTTAGGTTCAAGCCTACAAAAGCGAAATCAAAGAAAGTCATCGGCTCATGAATACTCAAGTTCTGCTCAGAGAAAACGACTCCTCTGGCGTTGCTGTCCTTCGTTTGAATCGGCCTGAGGTTTTGAACGCGCTCAATTTAGAGCTGCGTCGTGCTTTGGCTCAGATGTTCACTGAGCTCGACCGAGATGCATCCATCAAAGCCATCGTTTTGGCAGGCAGCGCAAAGGCATTTTGCGCGGGTGCAGATCTCAACGAATACGTCGATGCGCAGCCGATGGAAATTGTTGCTCGTCAAATGGGCTCCTTGTGGAGTGCTATCAGCACTTGCTCCAAACCCGTGGTGGTTGCTCTAAGGGGTTTCGCTTTAGGTGGTGGCTTGGAGTTGGCCATGCACGGTGACATCATTGTCTGTTCAGACTTGGCCAAACTCGGACAGCCTGAAGTTCAAATAGGCTTGATGCCTGGCGGCGGTGCTACACAACGACTCACCCGAGCTGTGGGTAAATTCAAAGCCATGAAGTGGCTTTTGACGGGTGCCTTGTTTTCAGCCAAAGAGGCCTTGGACATGGGTTTGGTCAGTGAAGTGGTGGCCGATGAAGAGGTCGATGCCCGTGCTTTGAAGCTGGCGCATCAGCTGGCGGGTGGGCCGCAGCAAGCCATTCGATCGATCAAACAAGCCGTGCTTCAAAGCATGAGTGTTCCTTTGGAGCAGGGCTTGGAGTTTGAGAGAAAATCTTTTCAGCTCTTGTTTGCAACCCAGGATAAAACCGAAGGAATTCGCGCTCGCTTAGAAAAAAGAGATCCTAAGTTTGAATGAAACGCTGTCCTTGAAAGCTCAAAAGCGGTAAAGGGTGAGCAACTGACCAGCAAATGATCAGACCAGCTCCAATTGCTCTTCAAACGCTGGCATGATTTCGGCCGCAAAGCTTTCTAGAGAAAATTGTGACTCTTGCAAGCTCAAGTCCCCAAACGCAAAACGTGTCAGTATATAGTTCACACCCGAGAGTTCAATCTCTTTGTGCAACTGCTCTTGGACTTGGTTGGCTGTACCCACCAGCACCATGCCGCCTTTAACGGCCATGTCGTAGTCCTCTGGGATCGAGTACCTGGTCATGGGGTTGCCATTGACTCGCCACAAATGCTGCAAGCTTTGGTACCATTTATCAAAGCCCTTTTTGCCGAGGGCGTAGGCCTTGTCATAAGTTTCAGCGATCACAATGTGTCGGCCAAGTCCCATTTTGGGTGGAGCACTTGAGGGGTTGGAGCCATTGTTTTCCTCCCACACCTCTTTGTAACGATCGGTGATGGCTTTGACGGGTGCAGCTGGCCCATTGCACACGATGTTGACATTGTTTTGTGCAGCCCATGGCACCGCATGGGCTTGAGACATACCGTACCAAATGGGTGGCGTAGGTTTTTGAATGCATTCAAGTTCAATGGGCACATTTTTGAAATGAAAGTGCTCGCCTTCAAAGTTGATCAGCCGCTCTTTGAGGCCCATCATCACGATATCAAAGGATTCAATGTAGAGTTTGCCTGAGTTCTCTGCGTTCACCCCGAAATAACCCATTTCATAGGGCGAGCTGCCACGCCCAATGCCCAGCTCCAAGCGTCCGCCACTCATCTGGTCAAGCATGCAGACCTCTTCAATGATTCTGATGGGATGGGTGAGGCTCAGGGTATAGACCAAGGGACCAAAGCGCAGCTTTTGGGTCCTTTGAGCCACAGCGGCTAAAAACACACTGGGCGAGGAGGCCATGCCCAGTGGGGTGCCGTGGTGCTCTGCGATGTGGTAAGCGTAAAAGCCAGCACGGTCATAAATTTCAGCCAATTTCAAGCGATTCTCAAAATGATCGTGGATAGAGACCTGTCCGCGATCAAGGTGATCAAATACTCCAAACTTCATGTTCACTCCTTGTTCAGTGGATCTATGCCGTCAATCAAGACAAAGGCAACTCTACAAACTTCGTTGGAGTTGTTCACCCAAGCATGGTTGGTGCCTTGTTGTACCATGATATCTCCGGTTTTCATGTGCACTTCAGAGTCGTCCAAAAGCATGTCTATTTCCCCGGATAAAACAAAGGCGTAGTCGACACTTGCGGTTCGATGCATGAAAGCGTGTCTTGCTGGCGTGCTGGCGGTGTCTTTGACGCCCATCTCTTTTAAGATGTCTTCTTGAGAGACGGCAGCGCTTTGTGAGCTGACGGGTGGAAAGTCCACCACCCGCAAGACAGATCCGTTTCGAGGTGGGGGGACACCTAGGGTTTGATCTGCTCGGTCTTGTCGGGTGTCTAATTTGGCGGGCGTTTCCTCGGTGACCCATACCAACGTGCTGACCAGTCCTGTGCCTGGACGAACTTTTTGGTTGGGGGCAAAACCATCCATTTCAACAATGGCTTTTCCTTGGTCATCGTGACCCGTGACGATTCTTCTGATTCTGTGATCCATGCTTGTTGGTCGTTGAGTGATGAGAGATTCTAAGGCTAGAGATGCACAAGTTGGAAGCTCAACATTTAAAAGCGGTAGGCCTTTTGTGTTTGCACCGTTTGTATTTAATCAACCGTTGCGCCTGAGGCCTTGATCGCAGGTGCCCAACGTTTGTTTTCATTTTGAATGAATTTGGGCAGGTCTGCAACTTTGATGTGTTCAGCAGGCTCAATGCCGCCTTTTTCAAGTATGGCTGCGTAGGCAGGTGTGGCTTGGTAGCGTTTGATAAAGTCTGAAAGCATGTCAAGCACTGGGGGTGGCATGTTGGCGGGACCGGCAAATCCGAGCCATCCCGACCAATCATAGCCGGGAACGGTATCGGAAATCGGCGGTACATTGGGCAACAAGCTCGATCGCTTGGACATGGAAGAACCCAAACCCACCAAGGCGCCAGATTTGATATTGGGTCCTGCCAAAGCGCCATCAATGAAGGACATGTCAACTTTTCCAGACAAGAGGTCAAGCATGCCACTGTTGGATCCCTTGTAAGGGATGTGGACGATGTCAAGGTTCAGTTGCTTTTTTAGAATCTCCATGAAGATGTGCTGTGGTGAACCGTTGCCTGAAGAGCCGTAACTGAATTTGCCGGGGTTTTTTCTGACCACCTCAATCCATTCGCGCATGTTTTTCGCTGGAAAGGACGGATGGGCGGTCAAATACAAATTGGTGACGGCCAATTTTGCAATGAGCGTCAACTCTTTGGCCGGGTCAATGCCAGGCTTGGACATGAGTTGCGGCGCCATGCTGAACGTGGTCACTGTGGGTAAAAACAAGGTGTAACCATCAGGTGCTGAACTGGCTACAACTTTGGCTGCCAAAAGTGTGCTGGCACCAGCCTTGTTGTCAACGACCACAGAAGTTTTCCATGTGTTTTGAAGCTCTTCGGCCAAGGCCCTGGCCATGACATCTACCAAAGAGCCCGGAATGAAGGGGACAATGAGTTTGATGGTTTTGCTAGGGTAGGTGTTGGGTGCCTCTGAGATGGGCGGCGTTGCCGCTTTGTTCTCTTGTGCATGCAAAGGGGCCGTCACCACCATCAAGGGTAAGATGTACCCAAGCAGTTGAAAAAGTTTAAAGGGAAATGAATTGCGCAAAGACACAGGTCAACCTTTGGTCGTGTTGAAAAAGCAGGGGTGAATGATTGCAAGCAGCCCCATCAAAGCCCCCGTGCTAGACAAAGTGGTGTAAAAAGACACTCCATCCATGCTGTCCTGATTATGGTGGAGATGGAGGTCTAGTCAATAGGGTTTACAGGGATAAGAGAGGGCCAGTCAAGCTCTCTTTTGAAGCCAAATCCGATGACAATTTGGACTGTCTTTTCATATGGCATCAACAAACACATAGAAGTGGTTTAAATGAGCAAAGTACCGACTCAAAGTCAGATCAATTTAGATTGGCCAAAGAAAGACTTCTCCAGAGTGCCTTATGAAGTCTTCACCGATCCGCAGGTGTATGCCTTGGAAAATGAAAGAATTTTTCAAGCGGATGTTTGGAATTATTTGGCCCATGAGGTGGAGCTTGCCCATGCTGGGGACTTTGTGACCAATTGGGTTGGCAGCGCCCATGTGGTTGTGACACGTGACAAGGACCAAAGCATCAGCGCGTTTGAGAACTCGTGCGCACATCGCGGTGCACAACTGGTGACGCAAGTGCGTGGCAACATGCTGAAAGTGGCTTGCCCTTATCATTTGTGGACCTATTCTTTGAAGGGCGACTTGATGGGCGTGCCAATGGCCCAAGGGATCAATGGCAAAGGGGGCATGCCACCTACTTTTGACAAAGCACAGCACGGCTTGAGAAAACTTCAAGTCAAAGTTCATGCAGGTTTGATCTTCGGCAGTTTTTCCTCAAATCCTCCCGACTTGCATGAATTTTTGGGCCCCCATTCCTTGTCTCAAATAGATCGTTTGTTGGTGCAAAGAAAACCCAAGGTCTTGGGTTACTTGCGCCAAAGGATACCGGGCAATTGGAAGCTGTACAACGAAAATGTGCGAGACCCTTACCATGGGTCTTTGTTGCACCAGTTTCAAGTCTCCTTTGGTCTGCAGCAACCCACGATGAAAGGGGGGATCAAATTGGATGCGGACTTGAAAAACACTTGGAACCATTCCATCTTGAGTGAAAGCGACAAAGAGCAGCAAAAATGGGTGGAGAAAGCTTATGAGGGCACTGGCAAATACAACCCCAACATGAAAATGGCCGATCCCGCTTTGACCCAAGTGCCCTTGGATTTGGGGGATGGGTACAAAACCACCATCTTGTCTATTTTCCCAACCCTCATCATTGCCCAAGTGGACAACACTTACGCGATCAGGCACTTGAGACCCAAGGGGCCAGATTTGGTGGAGTTGCACATCACGTACCTGGGGTTTGAAGGCGACACGCCACAGCAAACCTACGAGAAACTTTTGACGGCCAACTTCATTGGCCCCTCAGGCTACATCTCCTTAGAAGATGGCGAAGCCCTGCGCTTGGTGCAAGAGGGCATCAAATCGCGCGCACCTGGCACGCACGAAGTTTTAGAGATGGGGGGTGTTGGAGCCATAGAGGACACGGATTACTTGTCCCAAGAGATCTCCATTCGCGGGTTTTGGTCGCACTATCACAAGATCATGGGTTTTTAGATGCAGACCCCTCAAGTGAATCCAACCGATTTTTCTTTTCATCTAGGAGTTTGATATTGAACGCGATTGAACTGGATTACGCTATCAGACACTTCTTTCATGTCTATGCTCAAAATTTAGACGAAGAGCACTTCGATGCGTGGACAGCTCTCTTTGATCCCCATCAATGCACCTACGAAATCCTCTCCAAAGAAAACAAAGATTTGGATCTGCCTTTGCCCATCATGGGTTGCTTTACCTTTGGGATGATCAAGGACCGTGTTGCCATGTTGGCCAAAGGGGTGCTCACCTATCGACGCAGTCGTTTACTTAGACAAGTCAGCAATGTTCAGGCCTCCTTGACTGAAGAGGGCAGCGTGCATGCCATGGCCAATTTGGTGGTGTACCAATCTAACGAAGAGGGCGTCTCCTCGCTTTACATGGTTGCACGGTACGAGGCCACCTTGGTCTTGGTGGAAAAAAGAATGCTGCTTCGCAAAATGGCGGTGGTGGTTGAGTCCTTTGGCATTGACACCATGCTGGCCGTGCCCCTTTAAATTTTGCTGAAATACTCTTGAATTTCAAACAGCTTGGGGTCTTGAGCGCTCTCAAAGCGCTCAAGTTCAGCATGTTTCAAGGTCGAGTAGTAGCGAACAAAATCTTCGCCAAAGCATTCGCGCATCCAAGCACTGTTTTCAAATGAGCTCAAGGCCGCTTTGAACGTGTTTGGAATCCGCTGCGCAGCAGTTGCGTTCTCAGGGGTCTTTCCATAGGGACTCAGTGTTGCAAGAGGGGCTTTGAGTTTTTGGGTGATGCCGTCTAGGCCCGCGTAAATTTGCGATGCCATGTACAAGTAAGGGTTGGCAGCGGGTTCACCCAGTCGATTTTCAATCCGACTTGATGGATCCATTTGTTCGCCAATGACTCTGAGCATGGCGCCTCGGTTGTCTCGCCCCCAAAGAATGGACTCAGGCGCCAAGGCATGGGGTCGAAAACGTGCATAGCCATTGATGGTCGGTGTGCAAAGCAGCGTTGTGTCTTTGGCATGTTTCAGCAAACCCGCCAAATAGCCTTCACCCGTTTCTGAGAGCGAATACTGTGCATCGAGCGGTCCGGCATCTGCTTTGACGCTTGCTCTTTCAAAGGCGTTGGTGTTGTTTTGCAGTTCAACCAGCGACTGGTGCAAATGCCAACCACTGGACATGATGGATTCAAAGGGCGGGCGGCACATGAAGGTTGCATGGTAGCCCGCTCGCGCCAAGGCCTGGCGCACGCCGTTTCTGAAAAGAACCATGTGGTCTGCCGCCTCTAGCGCCGGGCTTGGGCTAAAGACCGCTTCAACTTGACTGGGCCCCAATTCGGTTTCCAAAGAAATGAGAGGTAAGCCAAGGCCCTGGGCCGTGTGCTGCACAATCTTCATGGGCTCGTCGCACAAGTCACTCCAAGCTTCGCTGAGCAAGCTGTAACCCGGGTGTATCAGTTGCACATCAGGTGGATTTCCTGGCCATGAGGCCAAGTGGGGATTGAGTTGCGTGCTTTGATCGGTGATTTTATAAATGTGAAACTCAATTTCAAGCCCACATTTCAAGGCAAAACCATGCGACTTTAAGGTGCTCAACGCACGCTCAAGGATGCGTCTGGAGTCCATGGGCACAGGCATGCCGTTTTGAAACCATGCCTGGCACTGCAGCCAAGCGGTTTTAGGCGCCCAGGGAAGCCGCTTGATGCTTTTGGGGTCGGGCAAAAGGGTCACGTTGTTGCCCTGGCCAAAGCCATCCATGCCATGGGTGCCACCGGGCTCGAACACTTTAAAAGCGGTTCTGTCCGAGCTGTCCTTGAGCAGCAAGGTGCTCACCATGCCCACACCACTTCTCAAGGCTTGTTTGGCAAATTCAAGCATCAATGTTTTTGTCCGTGTGGTGCCGTGAATGTCACACCAAGAAAAACGGATTTGCTCAATTTCCCATTCATCCATTTTTTTCAAACAGGCTTGAATGGCATTTTCGCGCTCCTTGTCGTCCAAGCCGCAGAGTGTGGAGAAATGCATAAGTGAGCGCCTAGGTGTTGAAAGTTAAAAATGAAGGGTGCGCCATGTTGGGGTGTTATTTTGCGCTCTCAAGAACCGAGCCGCTCGAGCTCTCACCCGTGAGCCACGGACACGATCGATGTTTGCTTTGAACTTGGCTTTTCCACCAGTCTGACCAGCGTTCGCTGGGTGCAACGCCATCGACAATATCGGGCCCAAAACGCGAGGCTGAAACTTGCGCATTGGACACACCAGGTGCACCAGTTCCCTTTTGCACATCTTCAATGGCCTTCAAGAGCACTCTCCTGTTGGCCATGATCAGCACATCCGATGTACCAAGGTGTTCTTGAGTCCTGTCTTGAACAGGGCCCATGCTCTCCACCGCCCATTGGTCGTGAACATTG
>CAIMNS010000312.1 GCA_903842945.1 uncultured Burkholderiales bacterium | reverse complement strand
TTCTAAAGTACTAATTAATTTCAAAAATTTATACTTTTCTAGGGTCAAGCGTAAAGACTCTTTACGCTTGTGCATTTTGAACTTTTATCAAAGTCATCAACAACTCTGCTAACAAGACCAAGTATGTAGAGTTTTACTTTGAAGTCTCCAAAGCATATGGAGTTTTCAATCCTTTGAACAAATAGCGTTGCTCCCAATCGAAGTCACATGTCTTGCTTAGCCAAAATTTGTTGACACTTTTAAGCATTGAGAAGTCTAAAAAAAACTCTATTGAAATTGGATTTGTCACTTGCATGACTTGAACAAGCTCTAAGGTGATAACCAAGCTTACAAAGCTAAAAAATTAATCATTAAAAAGGTAATAAATGTCAACTATTGATTCCCCCTTTTCCGTAGATGAAATCAAATTACTCTTCGAAACAAAAGGCAACAAGTTATACGGAGAATCGATAAATCAAGTTGAACATGCTCTTCAGTGCGCACAGTTAGCTGAGGATTCTGGCGCTGAACCAAGTTTAATTATCGCTGCGCTTTTGCATGACGTAGGACACTTGCAACATCGAGATTCTGTCTCTGCGTTTCAACAGGGGATAGACGACGTGCATGAATTGATTGGCGCAAAATTTCTTGAAAGTAGATTAGGACCTGATGTATCTGAGCCTGTGCGACTTCATGTTGATGCGAAACGATATTTATGTTCAATCGACAAAGGCTACTGGGACATCCTTTCAGTTCAATCAAAACAAACTCTTGAAATTCAAGGTGGCCCAATGGATCAAAGCGAAGCAGAAAGGTTCGCAAAGAATCCCTACGCTGATGCAGCAGTCAGTCTTCGCAAATGGGACGACATTGGTAAACAGCCAAATAAAACAACTCAACCCCTATCTCATTTTTTAGAAATCACAGAAAAATATTTTCAGCTGATTTCAAGCAAATAAAAAAGGAAAAGTTTTATGAATTTCAATCGCCGAAAAATACTTTCAACCCTTCTAAATATTGCTCCCACTGGTGGTCTTTCACTTTTATTATCAAACTCGGTATTAGCCCAAAGCACTCCTAAACGAGGCGGAACACTCGTCTATGCAAATTGCTCTAGTAATCGCCGAGGTGGTGATCTTACAAATAGCAAGCATCCCTACTACATGATCGATCTAATTACCAGATCAGCATACAGTTCATTGCTTTGGGTTGACGAACAACTTCAGCTTCATGGCGAACTTGCTAAAGCATGGGGCGCGGTTGATGAGAAATTAGATCAGTGGGAGTTTGTTCTACACGAAGGTGTGATTTTCCATGACGGCAAGGAAATGACTTCTGCTGATGTTGTATCTTCATTCAAATTGCACAAAGCAAAGCATTGGGCTTCAGCTCAAATTGCCGATGTCAATGCAATTGGAAAATACAAAGTAAGGTTTAAGCTCAAACAAGGCAATGCAGAATTTCCCTACGTTGTTGCAGAGTACGACACAATGATCATGCCTGCTGATGAAAACGTTGACCGAATTGGTTTATCAGGAATAGGAACCGGACCTTTTAAAATTGTTTCTGTTGATCCACAACGCAGAATGATTTTGGAACGTCATGAAAAATATTGGAAAAATGGGTATCCATATCTAGACCGATTAGAAATTTTCAATCGCGAAGGTCAAATGGAAGCAGCTGTTAATGGTTTTCGGGCAGGTCAATTTGACGCAGTATTAAACATAGATCCTCGTTTAGCAAAACAGTTAGAAAAAGAATCAGATACAGATGTCATTGGCGCATCTAGTGGTGATCAGGCAGTGATCATTCTTCCCAAGCATCCCGGATCACCTTTCAACGATAAACGAATTCGTCAAGCTTTATCCTTGGCGATAGACAGAGAAGCTATTGCCAGAATTGTTTATGGAAACAGCGCTGGATGGGTTGGAAATAACAGTCATTTAGTTGCTGCAGATTCTAATTTCTTGCCGCTGCGAGTAAAAAGAGATGTTGTTAAAGCTAAAAAGTTACTGGCAGACGCAGGCTTCCCGAAGGGCATTACCTTACCAACCTTTTATTACGCGCCGCAATGGCCTGAAATGTCTCGATATTTTCAAGTCTTGCAACAGACTGTAAAGGATGCAGGAATTAACCTTCCCATCGAAGAGCGACCAAGTGATGGCTATTCAAAATTTAGACAAGGCGATATCGACGTAACAAAGGGAAATTATCATAAGTTTGCTTACACCGCTGTGGGCCCACGAAATCCTGGTATCAGCCTCTTCCGTATGGCCCCGACCAATAACGAAAGTGGTTATTGGAGTGGGCCTGAAATGGAAAAATATCTAAAAATGTATGGTGACGCCATGGTCACTAAAGATGATGAAAAGCGAAAAGCTATCTACAGTCAAATGCAATTAATTTTGCAAGAAGAAGTACCGGCCTTGTTGCCAGCAGGTAGAAAGAATTTACTGGTTAAACGAACAAAAATTCGAAACTTAAAAAACCATCCTCAACACTGGTCAATCAAATGGGATGAAGTTTGGAAAGCCTAACAATTTAGGATTCCAAAATGCTAATCGCAATTATTCGTCGCTTTGCGCTTTCATTGCTCACACTGCTGGCACTAGCAGTTTTCATTTTTGTCGCCACTGAGATCATGCCAGGAGACGCTGTTGACGTCATTTTGTCATCTGATGAAATTGCCAACATGCCACCAGAGCGATTAATTCAGATGAAACACGATCTTGGTTTGGATAGGCCAGCATCTGAGCGTCTAGGCAATTTTTTGTTGAATGCTGTGCAAGGGGATTTTGGTAAAACGATTATCTCAAAAGCACCAGTTACGAGCATCATTGCCTACCCAATGCGCAACACCCTTTCACTGGCAATATTGGTGTTGTTAATTGCAATTCCATTGGCAATTGCAGTCGGTGTAGCAAGTGCGTTTTGGCACCGCAAATTTGTAGATCATGTTATTTCAACAGTTGTAATTATTGGGTATTCAATTCCAGAATTTGTTATTGGAACCTTTATGGTAATTTTGTTTGCCGTAATTTTTCCTTGGTTTCCAGCAACCATAACTGTAGACACACGAGGTCCTTTATTTGAACTACTCTCGGCGTCTGTACTACCTATTGCAACCATCGTAATCGGCTCTGTTGCTTACTTAGGGCGGCTCTTAAGGGTTGGCATGATTGAAGCGCTAAGTACCGATTATGTCGAAAGGCTTCGGTTAACTGGCGTATCTGAATTGCGAATTGTTTTCAATCATGCGTTGCCAGCTGCAGTGATTCCGTGCATTACAGCAATGGCATTATTCGCTGCTGCACTTGTATCTGGAATTGTAGTGGTAGAACAAGTGTTCTCTTTTCCAGGTATTGGACAGGAGTTAATACGTGGCGTTGTTAGAAGAGAAGTTCATATCGTTCAAGCAATCTCACTATGTTCTGCAATGATCGTTGTTACCTTTAATTTATTAGCGGATCTTTCAATTCTTTTCCTTGACCCTAGGACACGTTCGTCCTAAGAGATATCGCTAATGACTCGAAGCATTCACTTATTAATTCGCAGACCTCTAGCAATGATAGGCGTCATGCTGGTTGCTGTCCATTTGACAATTGCTTTGACCTCACCGCTTTGGGTTCCATACGATGCCAATTCCCTTGTAACAATGGCCTTAGACGCTCCAAGCTCTGAATATTTATTTGGGTCAGACGAATTAGGGCGTGATTTTTTTACACGCGTGATGTTGGGTGGAAGAGTTTCAATCATGGTGGCTTTCAGCGCAGGCTTGATAGCGGCAATCTGTGGTGGCCTTATCGGTCTTTCGGCCGCCTATTTCGGCGGTTTTTTTGACGATGCAGTTTCCAGGATTGTTGAATTAAAACTTGCAATACCTTCAATTTTATTCGTTGCTCTTTTTGTCACTGGTTTTGGCCAATCTTTAGGTGTTTTTATCATCGTCATCGCAATTATTAAGATGATGGGTGCAATTAGAACTTGCCGTGCGGCTGGCATCCAACTCATGCAGCTTGGGTACGTAAAGGCTTCGCAATTGAGAGGTGAAAGTGCGAGTAGCATTATTCTTAGAGACCTATTACCCAACATATTAGATCTATTGCTTGTTGAGTTTGCGCTTCGCAGCTCAAGTGCTCTTTTGCTTGTGAGTGCCCTCTCATTTTTAGGACTGGGACTGTCCCCCCCTACTCCGGATTGGGGACTCATGATTCATTCAGGTTTATCTGCAATTCACTCAGAACCTTGGTTGATTCTGATTCCTGCATTTTGCATATCAACGCTGGTCATTGGAATAAACTTTGCAACAGAAGGAATTGCTGATGTTTATGGGCTAGATGCGGCTCGAGGTTCAACCCATGATTGATTCTCGGACTGGTCACCCACTTAATTTAAATCCTGACTTGCTCACGGTTTGCGATTTATCGATCGGGTATCGAAATGAATTTGGGGAACTTAAACTAGCTGTTCAAAACTTATCTTTTTCATTAAAGGATGGCGGTTCACTTGGCATAGTAGGTGAAAGTGGAAGTGGCAAGAGCACAGTTGCGCGTGCCCTTTTGGGTTACTACCGTGGTTCAAGTGAAAGAAGCTCAGGACAAGTCAAAATCAATGGCACGCATTTAAATGAAAGTGATAAAGACGCGCTCTCTGAAATAAGGGGTATTGAGATTGCCTTTGTACCTCAAAATCCACTTTCCTCCTTGACATACCATCTTACAGTTGGGTATCAACTTGAAGAAATTCTTAAAACTCGGTTGGGACTTGATGACAATACCGCTCATATTCGAGCTCTAGAACTTTTTGACCAAACAGGTCTACCCAATCCAAAAGAGATTTTTAATCGATTTCCACATCAATTATCTGGTGGACAACGTCAACGCGTAGTTATTGCATGCGCCCTTGCCTGTAGGCCAAAATTGCTAATATTGGATGAACCTACATCGGCTTTAGATAAAACAACCGAGAAGCAGGTCCTAGAACTCATTCGATCACTCAGGCACCAAATTGATGCCAGCCTTGTATTAGTGACACATGATTTGAATGTAGTTGCATCCATGTGTGATGATATTTTGGTGATGAAAGATGGATTGTCCATTGAAATTGGACCTACTAAAGAGACAATTACAACTCCCAAAAGTGAGTACACAAAAGATTTGGTCAATTCAGTTCTTCATCTTGACGCGAGTCCTTCCGCAGTCAATAAGTTGAATCAAGAACCTCTATTAGAAGTTAATAATTTAAGCCACACTTACAGCGAAAGATTTTGGTTTTTCAATCGAGAAAGTAAAGACAACGTTTCTCTTTCAAATGTCTCAATTAACTTAAGTCCTGGTGAGATATTAGGTGTGATTGGTGAATCCGGTTCAGGCAAATCAACTTTAGGCAATTGTGTTGCAGGTTTAGTTGCGGCCAGTAAAGGTGAAATCCGCTTTAAAGGGGAATTGTTAGCGCCCTCAAATAAGAATCGCAGTCAATCACAGCGGCATATCGTTCAGATTATTTTTCAGGACCCTCTCTCTTCACTTAATCCTAGACAGAGAATCATTACTGCAGTTGCTCGTCCTATTCAGTTATTTTTTGGAGTCAGCTTGACTGAGTCAAAAAAGAGAGCTGCAATGTTGCTGGCTGAATTGGGCCTAGGTAGCGAGTTACACGACAGATTTCCAAGACAACTATCGGGCGGTCAGCAACAGCGTGTAGCCATTGCTCGGGCATTTGCTGCTGAACCTGAATTGATCATTTGTGACGAAATCACTTCTGCTTTAGATGCAAACACGCAATCGCAAGTTTTGGACATTTTGCGTGAACTTCAGGTGAAACGCTCTACTGCTTTGCTTTTAATTACACACGACTTAGCAGTTGTATGGCGAATGGCAAAACGGGTATTGGTACTCAAGAATGGCATTGTGCATGAGCATGGCGAAACAATTGATGTGTTTAAAAATCCAAAATCAGAATACACACAGTCATTACTAGAAGCCTCATCTCGCGCCAGTCATTTCAATTAATTTTTCACGTCCTATAAATTTTTTAACCTGAGAATATCATGCAACAATTTAACCGCAGAGAATTAGGTCTAATTTCCGCAAGCTTAATGGCAAGTTCTTTAGTACCATTATCTAGCTATGCTCAAAGTGACACACCCAAACGAGGGGGAATTCTCCGCGTAGCACAATGCTCCGCAAATCGTAGGACTGCGGATGCCACAAATGCTAAACACCCCTATTTTTTCGTAGATTTAAGTACTCGCGTAGCCTATAACTGCTTAACTTGGGTCAATGAAAAGCTTGAGTGGGAATACGAACTTGCGAATGACATTGCACCGCTTGATGAAAAGCTTGCAACATGGGATGTTCAACTTCGCGAAGGAGTTCTCTTTCATAATGGAAAAGAGATGACAAGTTCAGATGTCGTTGCTTCTTTCAATCTTCACAGAACTACTGGATTTGGTGCCCAGATACTTAGAATTGAATCAGTCAGTAAATACAAAATAAGATTCTTTTTGACTGAAGGAAATGCTGAATTTCCTTACATTCTTGCAGAGTATCAACACGCAATCATGCCAGCGGATACTCCAGAAAAAATTGGCTTTTCTGGAATTGGCACTGGCCCTTTCAAATTTGTCAGCGCAGATCCTAATAGATCCGCAACCTTTGAACGAAATGATAATTATTGGAGAAAAGGATTTCCTTATCTTGACCGACTTGAAATTCATAACAGAGAGGGACAAGAGGAAGCTGCATTGAATGGGTTAAGAGCAAGACAATTTGATGCTGTTCTTTCGATTGATGCGCGTGGACTTCGACAAATAGAAAGAGATTCAGATTTTGAAGTGTCAATTGGACGAGGCAGTTACCATTTCGTCATACAGTTGCCGAAACATCCTGGCTCACCTTTTGAAGATAAGCGAATTCGCCAAGCACTCGCACTTGCAATAGATCGAGATGCGATAAATCGGATTGCGTATGCAGGAAAACTTGGTTGGGTTGGAAACGACAGTCACCTTGTTTCAACCGACCCAGCCTTTTTGGCTCGCCCTGTTAAACGCGACGTCGCATTAGCCAAAAAATTATTAACCGATGCGGGGTACCCAAATGGCATTACGCTACCAACTCTTTATTTCAGTCCTCAATTACCTGAAGTGCCAATCTATTTTCAAGTACTTCAACAAACGGTGAAAGACGCAGGAATCACGCTACCCATTGAAGAGCGACCAGCGGATGGTTATGCGCAATTTAGAACTGGTGATAGCGATATCAGCAAAGGTAAATTTCATAAGTTTGCGATGACAGCAGTTGGATCTCGTAACCCTGGAATATCATTAAATAGAATGCGGGGCGCTTTTGTAGAAAGTGGGCACTGGAGAGGAGAGGCTCACGACCGCTATATGGAACTGTATAAAAAAGCAATGCTAACTCGTGACGCTGCCGTCCGTAAACCAATTTATCATGAGATGCAGCGGATACTTCACGAAGAAGTACCAGCCATATTGCCAGCGGGGGGTGATGCCGTATTGGTAAAACGGAAATACGTTCGAAATCTTTCCTATCATCCTCAAATTTGGTCAGTTAAATTTGATGAAGTTTGGAAAAACTCCTAGTCTTAATTTGGAAGAATGATCCTATGAAAAACAATCCTTTTTTGCAGCCAGGTCAATTTTTTAAGGGCAACCTACATACGCACTCGAATATATCGGATGGAAAATTATCTCCTGAAGAAGTTTGCCGTAGGTATCAAGAAAATGGCTACGACTTCATCTGTCTTTCGGATCACTTTTTACCGGTATACGACTTTCCAGTCAGTGATACCCGTGCGTTTAGAACTCCAAACTTCACAACCATCTTAGGAGCCGAGGTTCACTTACCCTCCACCTCGATTGGAGAAAAGTGGCATATCTTGGCTAACGGGCTTCCACTTGATTTTGAACCTCCCAAACAAAATGAGCGAGCTCCTGAATTGGCGGCAAGATGTGCAGAAGCAGGTGCATTCGTAACCATCGTCCATCCAGAGTGGTATGCAATTGGAGTTGAAGATGTTCTCAGCATTGAATCAGCTCATGCCATTGAGGTTTACAACCACACATCAACCCTGCGAGCTGCACGGGGAAATGGGTGGGGGCTATTAGATCAATTGCTTTCTCGAGGTCATCATTTGAACGCCCTGGCAACAGATGACGCCCACTTTCAAATTGACGATGCCTTCGGTGGCTGGGTGATGGTGAAGGCGCAAGAGCGGGATCCTGACGCTCTTTTAGCTGCCCTCAAATCTGGTAATTACTATTCGACTCAAGGTCCAGAAATTCACGATATTCGATTTGAAGCAGATGAAGTTATTGTTGATTGTTCGCCCGCATACGGCATATACCTTCTAGGCAAAGGATCACGTGCAGTACAAAGTGAAGTTCGAGGTCAAACTACTGCAAGGCTTGATGCATCTCGCATGGGCAAAGGTGGAATGATGCGCGTAACAGTGGTTGATGATAAAGGTCGGGCTGCATGGAGCAATCCAATGTGGCGACCTGAATGAATTTGTAAGTTGCTCACGTAGCGTGAGCATAGTCTCTTTGGTAATCAAAAGATATTCTGTTTTTCCCTCAAAGCTGTACTGAAGAATCAAGAAAATTTGAGACGAAAAAAATGCTTCCTTGGGAAGCATATATGGAAATCCAATAATTGGAATCCTGAAAGCTACCTAAGGTATTGATAGTCTTCAAGATTTTGTTTGGTGGTGGGCGATAGAAGTTTCGAACTTCTGACCCCTGCAGTGTGAATGCAGTGCTCTACCCCTGAGCTAATCGCCCTATCGCTTTTTCAGCGTAGCCTTAAATTATGCCATGGAAAATTGGCAGTTTTCAAGGTTTTTAGGGCGTCAAGCAGGTTGGGTCTGCCGCCAAATGGTCTTGCCACCACTGGCTTTGTCCAATTGGGCCAATTGGTCTTCGTGGGCCGCATGCTCTTGGGCATTGGCCTGAATGACGGGCAATACAAAGCCAGACAAGTCGATCGCATCTTCTGAACCTGGCTTGCCTTCATCGGGACCCACATCAATAAGCAAAGCTTCTTGACCGCGTGTGAGGTTGATGTAAACATCGGCCAGCAGCTCGGCATCTAGCAAGGCGCCGTGCAAAGTACGGCCAGAGTTGTCTACACCCAATCGATCGCACAGTGCATCGAGGCTGTTGCGCTTGCCGGGGTACATTTGCTTGGCCATGACCAAGGTGTCGACCACGCTTTCGACATACTGCTTGAAGGGTTTGTGGCCCGCTATTTCAAGCTCTTTGTTCAAAAAGCCCACGTCAAACGCGGCGTTGTGAATGATGATTTCGGCGCCTTGCACATAGTCAATGATCTCTTGCGCCACACTTTCAAATTTGGGCTTGTCTTGCAAAAATTCATTGCTGATGCCGTGAACCTTGAGGGCATCTTCGTGGCTGTCGCGCCCTGGGTTGAAATAGAAATGTAAGTTGTTGCCAGTCAGCTTGCGGTTGACCAGCTCGACACAGCCCAACTCAATGACGCGGTCACCGCCCTCTGCAGAGAGGCCTGTGGTTTCGGTGTCTAGAAATAATTGGCGCATGGTCTAACTGTAAACGCTATCTAGCCAGAAAATCTTTCAATGATTTTCTTTGGCGTGGTTAATGGTGTATTTCGGAATCTCTATCACCACGTCTTGCTTGCCCATGAAGGCTTGGCAGCTCAAACGTGAGTTGGGCTCTAAGCCCCATGCACGGTCTAGCAGGTCTTCTTCGGTTTCTTCAGCATCGTTCAAGCTGCTCAAACCTTCTCGCACGATGACGTGGCAAGTGGTGCAGGCGCAGCTCATGTCGCAGGCGTGCTCAATGTTGATTTTGTTTTCCAACAAAGCTTCGCAAATGCTGGTGCCAGAAGGTGCAGAAATTTGGGCGCCTTCAGGGCAGTACTCAGCGTGCGGCAAAATTTTAATGACTGGCATTTTGGTTTTCTTTAAGAAGCGATAAGCTCAAAGGCTCTGAATGTTTTGACCAGACAAAGCTTTTTGAATGCTGTGGTTCATACGCTCGGCTGCAAAGGCTTCGGTAGCGTGGGCCAAGGCTTGGGTGGCATCTTCTACCGCCTGGGCATCTTGTGAGGTGTCTACGGTATGGCGCAATGCCAACATGAGCGAATCGATTTGCGCACGGTCTTCTGCAGTCAGTAATTGACCATCTGCATTCAAAGCACTTTGTGTGGCCAGCAACATGCGGTCGCCATCTACCCTGGCCTCGACCAAGGCTCTGGCCTTCATGTCTACCTCGGCCGTAGTAAAACTGTCTTGCAACATTTTGGCAATTTGATCGTCGCTCAAACCGTATGAAGGCTTCACGTCAATCTTGGCTTCAACGCCACTGATTTGCTCTTTGGCTGCAACGCT
>CAIMNS010000311.1 GCA_903842945.1 uncultured Burkholderiales bacterium | reverse complement strand
TTGAACGACGAGACCAAAGGCATCGTCACCGCCAGTGATTTGGCTCTCATGAAAAAAACATCCCTTTTTGTCAACACCTCTAGGGCAGAATTGGTTCAAACCGATGCCTTGGCCCAGGCGCTCTCAAGGGGACGCCCAGGACTGGGCGCCGTGGATGTCTATGAAAGTGAACCCATCCTTCAAGGCCAAACGCTTTTAAAACTCGAAAACTGCATTTGCACCCCTCACATTGGCTACGTCGAAGAACAAACCTATGAGTTGTACTTTGGCACAGCGTTTGACAATGTGCTGAACTTTATCAACGGCACGCCAAGCGCCGTGGCCAACCCTGAAGTCCTCAAGCTCAAGTCTTGAGGCAGCACCCCCCTTGAGACCTTCATGGCTGAAGGCTCACAAAAATAGGGTTATCCACATTGAATCTCTGAACATAAACCCATAAGCTTGGCACAGCTTTCCCGCAAAGCTTTCATGCACTGCTTTGGTGTCGATCACTCTTTCTTTTTTGACAAAAAATGCTCTTGTCTTCTTTATTCACCCACAAGCGCTGGATTCAACTGCTGTTGATCTTGTGCGCCGTTCAAAGTTACAACGCAACGGCACAAAGCAATTACCCTAGCCGACCCGTCAAAGTCATCATTCCATTTTTAAGTGGTGGTGCACTCGACCAAATGGCAAGGATCGTGGCTGACAATTTAAGCCTTCGCTTTAAGCAAGCATTTGTCGTGGAGGCGCGAGCTGGAGCGGGTGGCGTCATCGGCACAGACTATGTGGCCAAGTCCCTACCTGACGGCTACACCCTTCTCTTTAGTGTGCAAGCGCCCATCACCGCAGCGCCTTTTTTAAGCAAGCAACTGCCCTACGATCCACAAACGGCACTCGTGCCGATCTCTTTGGTCACGATTGCACCCAATGTGCTCATCGCCTACCCAGGGGTGGCCTTCAAAACAGTTTCCGAGCTTTTAACGCTCGCCAAATCAGCCCCCAACAAAGTGAGTTTTGCGTCCCAGGGTCAAGGGACCACAGGCCACATCACCGGGGCCATGATTGACATGATGGCCGGCACCAAGTTGCTTCACATTCCTTACAAGGGCTTTCCTCCCATGCTCACCGATGTCGAAACCGGTCGTGTGGACATGATGTTTGCAGACTCGATCAATGCAATCCCTCGCATCAAATCAAAGGAGTTGATCGCCATTGCAGTCGCTTCAGAAAAACGACTCGAAGTCTTGCCTGATACACCCACCTTTGCTGAGGCTGGGCTCACAGGCATCGTTTCTGGCCCACAGTTCTCTTTGTTTGCACCAGCCAATACACCGGCAGAGATCGTCAATAAACTTTCACTTGAGATCAAATCCATTTTAAAGTCTCCCAACGTCGTATCAACACTCAAGGAGCTTGGTGTAGAGATCAAAGGAACCACTTCAGATGAAGCAAAGATCTTATTGCAAGCCGAGTACTTGAGAACCAAGGACGCGGTCAAAGCTGCAGGCATCCAAGCCCAATAAGTTTCAAAGGGATCCTCATGATGAAACAAACGGCCATTGTTCAAAAATTTCGGACCATGGGTGCCGTATCTGCCGGCAATCTACCTGATCAATTTGTAAGTTTTATAAAAAAAGTCATGGACCGATGGAAAAATTTGGTTCAATCTGCAGGCCTAAAATTAGAGTAATTCAGCTCTTATCAACGAAAGATACAAGAATGTATTGGTGTAGATTTAACATAGATAACAAGAGTTCGTTTGGAATTGTAAAAGACTCCAAAGTCACAAAAGTCGATGGCTCCCCCTTTGATTTCTATGAACCCACTGATACCCACTACGATTTATCAGATGTTCAATTATTGGTTCCAGTCATTCCCAATACTTTTTACGCAATTGGCTCCAACTACAAGGACCACATCCTAAAGAGATCTGTTATAAAAGGCACACCGCCCAAGTTCTATGACCAACCTAGAGTTGGCTACAGAGCCAATAGCGCATTGATTGCAACCCATGAAAACATCATTAAACCCAAGGATGCGGGTTCGGAGTTTCAGTACGAGGGTGAATTGGTTGTGGTCATTGGAAAAAGAGGGAAAAATCTCACACCAGAACAGGCAAAAGATTGTATTTTTGGATGGACTATCGGTAATGACATCTCTGAGAGGACATGGCAAAAACAAGATCCAACCAATTTAAGAGGTAAGAATGCAGACACCTTTAAGCCCATGGGTCCTTGGATATCAACAGAAATTGACCTTGATCACATGAGGACAACCGTTCGACTCAATGACAAAGTCGTTCACGACTTTGCAACTGGAAATATGCTTTTTAGCCCCTATGAAGTGATCTCCTCAATCTCCAAGTACAACACCTTGTCTCCTGGAGATGTGATTTGGCTTGGAACGGACGAACTGCCGCTTAACTTGAAAGATGGCGACTCTTTAGAGATTGAAATATCTGGCATCGGAACACTTAAGAATACGGTTGTACTAGAAAAATAAACTCCACATTGAACATGCACATCATTGATTCACAAATTCACATCTGGCTACCTGCCGCTCCAACTCGGCCATGGCCAGAAGGATCTGAAGCTCGAGAGCCATTTACCTACCAAGATGCGCTCAGCCTGATGAACCAAAGTGGCGTTCAAGGCGCTATTTTAGTCCCGCCCTCTTTTGAAGGTTTTAGAAATGATTACGCTTTAGAAGCAGCAAGATTATTTCCAAATCGTTTTGCAGTCATGGGAAGACTTTCTCTCCACGACTTGCAATCCCCAAAACACCTAGAAGGATGGCTCGATCAAAAAGGAATGCTTGGCGTGAGGCTCACCTTTCACAGAGACAAGGACCGACCTTGGCTAACGGACGGGAGCGCCGACTGGTTTTGGCCCAAAGCACAAGAGCTCAAAATTCCAGTCATGGTTCATGCTCCGGAGCGACTAGAAAAAATTTCTCAATTGGCCACCCAATATCCCAATCTAAAAATCATTATCGACCACATGGGCTTTGCAAGATCTAATGTGGATGAACACGCAATTGAAGGCGTCATGCGTATTTTGCCTTTGGCATCCCACAACAACATATTCATCAAAATTTCTGCCCTTGCTTGCTATTCAACCCAGCTCTACCCTTACTCCAACTTGCATGAACCTATTTTGCAGGTTATACGGGCTTTTGGCGCGGATCGATGCTTTTGGGGGACAGATGTAACACGAATGCCAAAATCAGCCTCCTACTTGCAAGCGGTCCAGATGATTTTGGATTTTTTTGAAAAGATATCTTCAAAAGAAAAGGAACTGTTGATGGGCAAGGCTTTGATGCAGTGCTTGAATTGGAAAATCTCAGAATAACATTTAGTCTTAAAAGTTTATAACATGGTGAATTTCAATAGAGCAAGTCAGCTATTTTTTAAATCATCTATCAAGTGGGTACTGCTCTCTTTGGGATTGATGTATTCAACAGTTCATGCTCAAAATCAATACCCATCCAAGCCCATCAAAATCGTTACTCCCTTTGCTGTTGGCTCTGTATCGGACATTTCAATCAGGCACATTGGAAATCGATTAGGCCAAAGAATCAAGACTCAAATTCTCATTGAGAACATCACAGGCGCTGGAGGCGTCTCAGCTGCCAAGCTTGTGCTGTCTGCACCAAATGATGGCTATTCGATTGCCCTCTTGTCTAGCGCCACAGCTTTAAGCGTTTCGTTGATTAAAAATTATCCAATTCATCCAAGCACCGATTTCACTGCGATTGCCAGCATCAGTGATTTCGCAAATGTCATTGCTTCAAACCCAACGTCAAAGTTCACGGATTTCGCAAAATTCATCAAGGAAGCTCAAGCCAATCCTGGAAAACTGAACATTGGCACCACTGTCATTGGCAATAGCACGCACATGACAGCCAATCTGTTCAAGTCTGTCAGTGGATTAAGTTTTCAAATCATTCCCTACAAAGGGCCTTCTGAATTGTTTATCGCGTTGATGCGTGGGGATGTCGATTTGATCGTTCAATCTTATGGCGGACTTAAAGACCATATCGACAACCAACAGGTCCATCCCATTGGCGTGAGTTCATCCAAAAGAGTTCCCACTTTACCCAACACCCCAACCATAGAAGAGTATGGGTTTAAAAACTTTGAGGTATCAACGTGGAATGGTTTTTTTGCCGTTCAATCAACACCTGAAAAAGTTATTAATTTTTTAAACAATGAAGTCAATGCCATCTTGAAAGAAGCCGATACGATCAAACGCTTTTCAGAATTGGGCATTGAGCCCAAAGTCAGCAGCCCTCAAGAGTTAGGCGAACGAATGAAGTCGGAAATCGAAAAGTGGAATAAAGTCGTTCGCACCATGGAAGCACTTTGATATCAGGATATTTATGAACAACTTTTTAAAAATACAAGAAAAAAACAAAGCAGCTATTTTGCAATTTCTACTGATTTTGATTTTTTTGACTTCAACTCAATACAGTTTTAGCCAAGCAAAGTACCCTTCCCGCCCAATTAAGATCGTCTCTCCTTTCGCCACTGGCACCATCTCTGATATCACCCTTAGAACGGTAGGTCAAAAATTAGGCGTGAGACTCAATACTCAAATTGTCATCGAAAACCAAACTGGCGCAGGTGGAATAAATGCAGCAAAATCTGTTTTGTCGTCTGCGCATGATGGCTATACATTGGCTTTGTTATCAAACTCAACAGCAATCAGTGTGAGTTTATTTAAAAACTTAAGCTTTGATCCCCTCCAAGACTTTTCTCCAGTCATTGGCATTAGTGACTTTACCAACGTGTTCGCATCCAACTATGCTAAGAATCAATCCCTCAAAACAATCATGGAACGCGCAAAATCAAAACCAGGGGAACTCAACATTGGCACGACCGCCATTGGGTCAAGTAACCACCTCACAGCAGCTTTGTTTAAATCCATGACAGGATTGAACTTTACAGTCATTCCTTACAGGAGTCCTTCAGATTTGTTGATTGCAATTCAACGCAATGATGTCGACATGATCATCCAATCTTATGGCGCTATTAAAGAGGCCATTTTGAACAAACAAATACTGCCCTTGGGCATCACTTCCGCCAAAAGAAATTCCTCAGCCACCCAAATTCCCACCCTGCAAGAACTGGGCATTGAAAACTTTGAAGTTGTTTCTTGGAATGGTCTGTTTGCGCCTAAAAACACACCTAGAGAAATTTTGGCACAACTTGGCACTGAAATTTCGGAAACGCTCAAAGACCAAGATTTGGTTAAAAAACTCAATGATCTTGGTGTAGAAACACGACCGCTGTCACAAGAGGAGCTCGCCTACAGAATGAAGTCCGATATTACCAAATGGGCAAAAGTCATCAATGACGCCGGCATTGAAAAGCAGTAATTGCGCACTAGAAAGTTGGGCTCTTTTCTCCAATCTTTCACAAATTTGCCAATCATATAACGGTTAACCCTAGCTTGAATTGAACTGCGGATACGGGACAATGTCTCATTAAATCCTTTGTAAAGTTCAATATCATGAGTCAGAAATTAGTAAATCGAGTTGCATTGATTACCGGTGCGAATCGTGGCATTGGAAGGGCCTTGGCAAAGGCTTTTGCTAAAGAGGGGGCCGAATGTATTTTGGCCGGTAGAAATCAGCAAGAGCTGGATCTTTTATGCGCACAGATCACCGCTGAAGGCGCTCAGGCCAAGACGCTGCTCATCGACCTGTCGTCTGACAACTCCATCCAAGAGGCCTGCACCCAACTTAAATCGATGGTTGACCGTGTCGACGTCTTCATCGCCAACGCTGCGTACCTTGGTGCAAGACTTCCCATTGCCACCTACCCTATAGATACATTTAGGCAGACCTTCCAAGTCAACGTCTTTGCGAATTTGTTACTTCTTCAAGGTCTTGACGATCTACTCAAAAAATCTTCAGCTGCTAAAGTGATCATGATGAGCGCCTTGGTTGCGACACAAGCCAAAATTGGAACTGGCTCTTATGCAGTGAGCAAAGCAGCCCTGGAATCTTTGGCTCGCATTTACATGATTGAGCACAAAAATACGAACATCACCGTCAATACGGTGAGTCCTGGCGCCACAAGAACCCTAATGCGAGCTGCTGCTGTGCCAAGCGAAGACCCCATGAGCATCAAAGCGCCTGAGGCCATCACAGATCTTTTTGTTGAATTGTCCCAAGCATCTTGCGCCAAACAAGGTGAGTGGATTGATGCAGACGTGTGGTTGAAAAATAAATCTTAGATAAACGATGAACAAATTGCTTAAGTTTTTATTGGCCTGCATACCCATCTTGTTGAGTTGCACGAGTGGCCATTCAGCGACCGCCTATCCGATCAAACCTATTCACCTGATCCTACCTGTTCCAGCTGGCAATGCAGGCGATATCGTGGGACGGCTTTTGGCAGATCGTTTAAGTAAAAATCTTAACCAAGCGGTCTTGGTGGAAAACAAATTAGGAGGCGGTGGCAACATTGGCGCAGAATACGCTGCCAAGGCGCTACCCGATGGCTATAGCGTTTTGATTGCATCGAGTGGCATATTTACCGCCAACAAACATTTGTACAAACTCAATTTCGATCCCTTAAAGGACTTCACGCCCATCACCTTGGTTTATTCCGGTGCTCCGCTTTTGGTGGTCAGCTCTAAAATTACCTTCAAATCTTTGCAAGAGTTTATCGATGCCGCCAAAAAAGAACCCGGCAAATACACTTACGCAAGCTATGGCTCAGGTCACGTCTCACACATCATTGCTGAAATGTTTAAAAGCGCAGCAAGCATAGACCTTCTACATGTTCCGTACAAAAACTCTCCCCTGCCAGATGTGATGTCTGGGGAGGTTGACATGATCTTTGAGTCCCCCCTATTGGTCATCAACAACTTAGCAAAATTGCGACCCTTGGGTGTTGTCAGCCTCAAAAGGAATGTTCGCCTACCGGATGTACAAGCCATCTCCGAAGTCCTTCCTGGCTTTGAGATCACAGGATGGGTGGGTGCTTTTTTACAATCAGGCGCATCACAAGATGTGGTTCAACGCTTGCACACTGAATTGGTGAAGGCCATCAAAAGCCCCGAATTCAAAAGTAAACTTGATGAACTGATGCTAGAACCTGGAGGCAACTCCACCGAGGATTTCACTCAATACATCAAAACCATGTCCGACAAAGTCGGTCGGGTCATTCAAGACGCCAAGATCAAGGCCGAATAGCCCAAACATCACGGGGCTCTCTTGAACCAAGGCCTTGGTTCAAGGATGATTTTAAACTGCGATTGTTACTTTGGCATGCGCTTTGTAGAAACGATCACAGAAAGTCTTAGAATGATCGTCTATTTGATGACAATTGTGAAGACATGAACTCCATTTTTAAGACCATTGGAATCGTTGGCACGGGTGCCATGGGACGAGGTATTGCGCAACTCGCCGCTCAAGCGGGCGCAATGGTCTTGCTCTTTGACGTGAACACTTTGGCTGCATCTGATGCAAAAAAAAGCATCGAGTCTCAGTGGCAGAAATTGTTGGCCAAAGAAAAAATCAACAGCTCTCAATTGAAGCAATATGTGGATGCTCTCCAACCGGTCTCTCAACTCCATGAACTCAAAAACTGTGATCTGATCATTGAAGCCATTGTTGAGCAGTTGAGTGTCAAGCAAGAACTTTTTAGTCAATTGGAATCCTTGGTCAGAGAAGATTGCATTTTGACCAGCAACACCTCCTCTTTAAGCATCACCTCCATTGCCAAAGTGCTCCAACACCCTGAACGCTGTGCTGGTTTTCACTTCTTCAATCCGGTGGTGCTCATGAAAGTCGTCGAGGTGGTTCGCGCTTTAAAGAGTGCGCCCGCTGTTCTTGACAAACTCTTCGCGTTTACCAAAACATTGGGTCACACCCCTGTCATGGCCCAAGACACGCCTGGATTTGTGGTGAACCATGCAGGACGGGCCTATGGCACCGAGGCCTTGCGAGTGATCTCTGAAGGGGTGAGCGACTTTGCCACCGTAGATCGAATTTTAAGAGACCAGGTGGGCTTTAAATTGGGTCCCTTTGAACTTTTTGACTTGACAGCCTTGGACGTTTCGCACCCTGTCATGGAGTCCATCTACCACCAGTACTACCAAGAACCCAGGTACCGTCCGAACTACATCACCGCACAGAGATTGGCTGCTGGCGTGATTGGCAAAAAAGTAGGTGAAGGCTTTTATCAATACAAAGACGGTGTATGTGTTGTCCCCGCAGAGGAGGTCCACCCAGACACGAGCCTGATCGAACTCGACAGCCTCCCCCCAGTTTGGGTTTCAGCCAGGGCGGCCAGGCGCGCACCTCTTTACCAATTGCTCAAAGACCTGGGCGTCAAGATT
>CAIMNS010000310.1 GCA_903842945.1 uncultured Burkholderiales bacterium | reverse complement strand
TCAAACGCGCGCCGGATTGTTTGACGATGACCTCCCATCGCTTCATCTCCTCGGCAATGAAAGCCTGAAACTGCTCAGGTGTCATGTACGCTGGCTCCACACCCGCATTGACAAGTCGGCTCTTCACATTGTTTTGTTGCATGGCGATTTTGGCTGCTTGGTTCAACACAGTGATGATCTCTTTGGGCGTTCCAGCAGGCGCCAATATGCCAAACCAAGTTGGTGACTCAAAACCGAGATGCCCCAGTTCGGACAAGGTAGGCGTTTTGGGCAAGAGGTCGGACCGGGTGGCGGATGCGATGGCCATCGGTTTAAGAACACCACTTCGAATCTGAGGCATGACTTCAGCAGTTGAAGCAAACTGAAGTTGAATGCGGCCAGCGACCAGTTCTTGAATGGCCTCGCCGCTTGACTTGAATGGAATGTGCTCCATCTCCACACCCGTTCGCTGCTTGAACAATTCGCCAAACAAATGCGCAGTGTTACCCACGCCAGAGGATCCAAAGTTAAAATTTAGTTTGTTCGACTTCATCAAGGCAATCAAATCTTTGAAATTGTCTGCTGGTATCGACTGCTGCGCAACAAGCACAAACTGCATGCGTCCAATGAAAGCGATAGGCGCAAAGTCTTTGAGCGGATCAAAGGGAAGTGAGGCGTACAGAAACGGGTTGGCCGCTAGCGCGTTTGCCGCCCCTAAGCCAATGGTGTAGCCATCTGCTGAAGCACGCGCCAACAAACCCATCCCAATATTGCCACCTGCACCTGCTTTGTTGTCAACAACAAAGGGCTTGCCCATTTGAGAGCTGAAGGCCAGTGCAAACTCACGCCCGAGTAAATCCATCGTCCCACTGGTGCCAGACGGCACAATGACTTTGACCACTTTGTTGGGGTAGGCTTGTGCATGGGCTGAGGCCATTGCGCAGGACAAGACGAACACATAGATACATCTAAAAACCAAGCAAAAATTCAATTTGAGCTCCGAGAAAATACAAGCCTGGAACTTTTAGGGCTCAAGGACTGATGGATGAAAGGAATAATATACCGACTTTCCAGTCAATCTATGCAATTTTCCCCTTTTTGTGAGAAACTGATTGAACTTTTCCTACGGTACTTTAAAACCCACCCTGGGGGTCCCTTTAAAACAATTTTCTTTGGATGAACTGCTTTTGCCAAATTGCTCATGACCCGCTTGATTTGGATTGCCTTTTGTTTTTTAAGGTCTTGTCAGATTGAACCCTTTGGTTCTGCACACGCCAAGCAAAAACATTCAAGGCTTGTCACCATTGCACCCTGGGGGCCTTGAGCGGCATCTTTGCACGCAGCGTTTGGAGCTGAGCTGTCGTGAAGTCCGAGCCAGAAGATGGAGTTGAACCCTAACTGATTGAATGAAACGAATTTTGAAGCGTCAAACTTAGGAGCAAGCCGAAATGAAATTGTGTCTTCTGATTTTAAACATAGTATTTTCTATAAATGCCCAATTTGTAAGCGCTCAAACTCCCAAGATTGAGTCAAGCCAGTTGACCTCAAAAAACAGCCAGGCTTTACAGCAGGCTCAAAACGCAGTAGTTCAAATTAGAAGCTTCGCGATTGACGGAGCGCCCTCAGCGAGAACCCTTGGTCAAGAGCGCCAAGGAACGGGCATCGTCATCCGATCAGACGGATTGATTCTCACAATAGGTTATCTTATTTTAGAAACCAAGCAAATTGAGATTCGCACATACCAAAACAAAAATTACCCTGCACGGGTGGTGGCTTATGACCAAGCAACTGGATTTGGTTTAATCAAACCATTGATCCCGTTTGAAGGCATTGAACCCGTTAAATTTGGTAAAAGCACAGATCAAAAAATTGATGACTTGCTTTGGATTGGCTCTTCAGGAGAAACCATATTTTTGAGCCCCACTGCGCTCAAAGACATCCGTTCATTCACGGGCTTTTGGGAGTATCACCTGGATAAAGCCATCTATACAAGCCCTCCAGTGGTCAACCACTCAGGTGCGGGATTATTTAACCGGCAAGGCGAATTGATTGGGATAGGAAGTCTTTTTATGCAAGACATCATGCCCCCTGAGCATCCTTACAGTTTGATTGGCAATATGTTTGTCCCAACTGAGATCCTTGAACCCATTTTTACAGAAATGCTCCAAAATGGTGTTGGCCCCAACAGCGTCAGGCCCTGGCTTGGTATCAATGCGGTGGAGAGACAAGGACGCATTCAAATTATTCGCGTCACACCAGACAGCCCAGCCGAGCTCGCGGGTCTCAGGCCTGGTCATTGGCTGCTAGGCTTGAACGGACAAACCATTGAGAACTTGGCAACTTTTTACAAAAAAATATGGGCCTTGTCCATGAATGCAGGAAATCTAAAGATTACTGTATTTGATGGACAACAAATCAAACCCATCTCTGTTCCTTTAGTTGATCGATCAGCAAGCATCAAAAAACCACCTGGCATTTAGATTTAGGGGAAGTAGACATGGATAAAAGACAAGAAGTCGCATCACTTACCGGCCTGAGACTCATAGGTACAACAACGCATAGATCGATTTTAAAAATTCAATTGAATCTAGCCCCTGTCTTATTTGGTGCGGATTTGGAGCTGATTTATACTTGATGATCATCTAAAGAATGATAATCATTTTTAATTAGTTCACCAAAATTTTTATTCTCACCCGACTACACCATTAGAATCTCAGACACTTGAACATGGAGTAAGGAGAAAAGAGGTCCATCAAAAACGACAGGAGAGAGAGACCTTCAATTACACCCCTCAATGATTTAAAGACCAACAAAGTGAAGGCAATTATTCAACTCACACAGCCAAGATCACACAGATATTCATGAGTAAACGTATTGATCTATGATTAATCGATGATATTTTGATACTTTTTGCGATCCATCAATTTTAGAACATTCAAGATTTAAAAAAATCAAGGCATAACGAATGGGAATCAATTTGAAATTTTCAGAAAGAAGCAACGTATCTTATGCAATTTTCTTCATCAGTTTTCTTCAAATCACTTCAGCATATTCTGAGCCTATTCTTAAGTGTGAGGTGAGCTACGCGGGGAAAAAAGAAATACTGACAAAAGGTATTACCCAAGATCCATACAAAGTAGAGCCATTTAATATTTCTGACCGCTTTTATTTCAAGATGGTTCTTACAGCCAAAAAAGACACGCTAGATAGGGTGATCATTTATGTATACTCGGCTAATAAAGTTCGCCCGACTTTATTACAGGAAGCGAAATACTTTGCGCCCTACCAAATTACAACTGAGCCATATTTATTAACTGGAGAGCAGAAAATATACTCGCTTCCAAAAGAAAGAGAGCTCATTTACAGTTGTTGGCTTGGAGGAGTCACAAAATGAAATTATTGAATGTTCTCTTTCTTTTTTCTTTATTTTTTTTCATCACTAAATCTTCTTCTTTAGAATCTGTTAGTTTTATATTTTCTGGCGATACAGTTTTAGACGATGAAGTAGGCGATGAAATAGCGAAAGGAAACGATCCGTTTATTGCATTCAATACATATTTTTCTAATGCAGACATACGTATTACAAATTTGGAATGTGTAATTGCTACGCTAGGAGATCCGGTTGATAAATTTTATACATTTCGCGCCCATCCGCGGGTCATTCCAATTTTGAAACGACACTTTGATGCAGTTGCATTAGCAAATAATCATTCAGGGGATTATGGGCCAATCGCATTTACACAGATGTTAGATCTACTTAGCAAGGCTGATTTAAAACAAGTGGGAGGTGGACACAATTTAACCCAAGCCCACAAGCCACTCATATTTACTCGTCGAGGAATTCGTGTTGCTGTACTCAGCTACAATGAATTTCACCCCCGTAGTTTTGAAGCCGGTTATGACCACGCTGGTGTCGCCTGGAGCGAAGATGAACAAGTAGTAGCAGATATTCAAGATGCTAGGCGTCATCATTTGGCTGATGTCGTTATCCCAATTATGCACTGGGGTTGGGAAAATGAGCTTAAAGCCAATCCTCGCCAAAAGCAATTGTCCCGACTCATGATCGACGCTGGTGCAGACGCAGTGATTGGCGGACACCCTCACGTCACGCAGGAAGTGGACATCTATCTTGGCAAACCTATCATTTACAGTGTTGGAAATTTTGTAATGAAAGAAGTAGACAACGACAATCAAAAAAAAGGCTGGGTAGTTAAATTAGATTTAGATCGCTCTGGCGTTCTTCAACTAGGCAGCAAAGGTGTCAAGATCAATGCAAAAGGAATACCCAGTATAGATAATCTTTTTAGTGGACCCTGCTGGGCACGTGGTCAAGAAAAGGCTTTAAATTGCTTTTAAAAAAATTACGCCTCACTCGACATTCACAACTTTCATTTTCTACAAATCTTGAGTTAAGACTTGTCTGAATTGTCATAATACTGGGTTTATATTCTTTGTTCGGCTGCCTAAATGAGCGATTATTGACAATTGCCATTGTGCAATCCCTCGCGCTACACCTTATAATAATTTGCATGAATTCCCCTGCCCTGGGGGGAGAACAAACACCAGTCATTTAGGGAGAATTCGATGCTTCGCAAAACTTCAGTTTCTGCACTTATAGCCTGCGCGAGTGCGTTCGCAAGCCTACCATCCTTGGCGCAATCCACACCCGAAGTCACCCTCACCCGCCTTGACTGCGGCACGCAGGTGATGAACGACATCAGTGTGCGCTTCACCGACACTTTCGCCTACCCTGGACAAAAACTCCCCTTCACCTTCAGCTGCTACCTCATCAAGCACGGCGAGGACTACATGCTCTGGGATACTGGCCACTCCATGAGTGCTGGCCCGCCTGCACCAAAGATCAGCATTGTCGATCAGTTGGCCCAACTGAAGGTCAAACCCGAGCAGATCAAGTTCATTGGCATCAGCCACTTCCATGCCGACCATACTGGACAGCTGCCCAACTTTCCTGGAGCAAGCTTGCTGATTGGTAAGGGGGACTGGGACGGCATCAAAGCCACGCCTGCAATGGCTGGCGCAAATGTCGCAGCGTTTGGGCATTGGATGAACGGCGGCGGCAAGATGGAGGCGCTGAGCGGCGACAAGGATGTATTTGGCGACGCAACAGTGGTCATCATGCGTACACCAGGCCACACCCCAGGGCACAACAGCGTGATGGTTCGACTCAAGGACGCTGGCAATTTTCTCTTGACTGGGGATCTCGCTCACTTCCACGAAAATTACGATAGCAACGGTGTGCCATCCTTTAACTTTCACCGAGGCGACACGGTCGCATCTCTTGAGCGCTTCAAGAAGGCTGCCGCCAACCTCAAGGCAACGGTCGTGATCCAGCACGATCCTCGCGACATTGGCAAACTACCAGCGTTCCCCATAGCTGCTAAGTAAGAGCGGTTACGAAGACCCTCAATGACAGGCTGATTGTTAAATCATCAAGGCATTGTTACTCTTCAGGG
>CAIMNS010000309.1 GCA_903842945.1 uncultured Burkholderiales bacterium | reverse complement strand
GCCGGTCATGATTGACAGCTCCAAATGGAGTGTCATCGAAGCGGGCCTTCGGTGCATACAAGGCAAAGGGATTGTTAATTCCATCTCCATGAAAGAAGGCGTCGAGGAGTTCAAGCGACAAGCCAAGTTGATCATGCGTTACGGTGCAGCAGCGGTGGTCATGGCCTTTGACGAAAAAGGGCAAGCAGATACGTTTGAGAGAAAAACGCAAATTTGCAAAAGGGCTTATGACATCTTGGTCGATGAGGTCGGGTTTGATCCACAAGACATTATTTTCGATCCCAACATCTTTGCCATTGCAACAGGAATTGAAGAGCACGACAACTATGCGGTGGACTTTATCAATGCAACTCGGTGGATCAAAGAGAACTTAAAAGGCGCGAAAGTCTCAGGTGGAGTGTCCAACGTTTCCTTTAGCTTTAGAGGCAACGAGCCTGTCAGAGAAGCGATTCATACAGTCTTTTTATACCACGCGATCAAGGCTGGCATGGACATGGGGATCGTGAATGCAGGCATGATCAGCGTTTATGACGATTTGCCTGCTGACTTGAAAGAGCGTGTAGAGGATGTCGTGCTCAACCGAAGAGCCGATGCTGCCGAGCGTTTGATAGAGATCGCTGAAAATGCAAAAGGGCAAGCCAAAGAGCAATCGAATCAACATGCATGGCGAGGCCCGCAAGATGCGCCACGTTCAGTTGAAGATCGACTTTCACATGCATTGGTCCATGGCATCAATGAGTTCATCGAAATCGATACACAAGAAGCTTATGAGAAAACTTTATCACAGGGCAAGCGAGCGTTGAGTGTGATCGAGGGTCCTTTGATGGACGGCATGTCCACCGTGGGGGATTTGTTTGGACAAGGCAAAATGTTTTTGCCACAAGTGGTCAAAAGTGCGCGCGTGATGAAACAAGCTGTCGCCGTTTTAATTCCTTATATCGAAGAGGAAAAGCTGCGACAACAAGCGGCGGGGCAGGCCGTTCAAACCAAAGGCAAAATCGTCATGGCCACCGTCAAAGGGGATGTGCACGACATAGGGAAAAACATCGTGACGGTGGTCTTGCAATGCAACAACTTCGAGGTCATCAACATGGGGGTGATGGTACCTTGCCATGAAATTCTTGCAAAGGCCAAAGAAGTCGGGGCCAACATCGTGGGCTTATCGGGTTTGATCACACCGAGCTTGGAGGAGATGCAGCACGTGGCCTCGGAGATGCAAAAAGATGCTTACTTTCGCGAAAGCAAAATACCTTTGCTGATCGGTGGCGCGACAACGTCTCGGGTTCACACGGCCGTGAAGATTGCACCTCATTATGATGGACCTATTGTGTATGTTCCAGATGCATCTAGGAGTGTGGGTGTGGCACAGGGCTTGTTGTCTGATGGGGCCAAAGACTTCATTGAAAATTTGAATTTAGATTACGAGCGTGTTCGCGTGCAACACGCTCAAAAGAAAACAACGCCTTTGATATCGATTGAGCAAGCCAGACACAATGCGCCGGCCATCGATTGGAGTGCCTATCAAGCCAAGCGACCTAAATTCATCGGTCAAAGAGTCTTTACCAACCAAAACCTTGGCGATTTAGCGAGGTTCATCGATTGGGCGCCATTTTTTCAAACATGGGACTTGGCGGGGCCCTATCCTGAAATTTTGAAAGACGCGATCGTAGGGACAGAGGCACAAAAAGTGTTCAAAGATGCGCAGGGCATGTTAAAAAAACTGGTTCACGAGCGGTGGCTTCAAGCCAATGCCGTCCTGGCCTTTTACCCTGCCAACGCTCAAGGTGACGACGTGGTGATCTGGCGAGATGAGACACGAAAAGAGCCTTTGATGGTTTGGCATGGGCTAAGACAGCAAACAAAAAAACCCAAGGGGCGACCTAACCGGTCCTTGTCGGACTTTATTGCACCGATGGGTCAAGAGGATTACATCGGTTGTTTTGCCTTGACCACCGGGCTGGGTGTGGATCCAAAAGAAGCCGAGTTTTTAGCTCATCACGATGATTATCAGGCCATCATGTTGAAAGCCCTTGCAGATCGCTTGGCGGAGGCATTTGCCGAGTATTTGCACGCTAGGGTGAGAAAAGACCTATGGGGTTACAGCCCCAGCGAGTCCTTGACGATAGAAGAGCTGATTGCCGAGAAGTACACAGGGATTCGCCCCGCCCCTGGATACCCTGCTTGTCCAGACCATGTGATCAAACGGGACATGTTTGAAAAATTGCCCTGTGCAGAAATTGGCCTCACCTTGACCTCAAGCTTAGCGATGTCGCCGGCATCCAGCATTTGTGGCTTTTACATAGCCCATCCACAGTCGCAGTATTTCAATGTCGGTCAAATTGGTGAAGATCAAATCAAAGATTTGGCGCAAAGGCAAGGCGTAAAAGTAGAGGAAAGTATTCAATTTTTAGGTCCCAACTTGGCCTAGATCGGCGCACCAACTTTGTGCGCAAAAACGAAAATTTCATCAAGAAATTTGAATGCACAAAGCTTGTGCATCAGTGCCATGCATTTTAAACGAGTCGCCCTGTTTTGGTGCGTTGCTTCGTTCAATTGAAACAAATCTGATGGCATGAACCATGCTGAAGAGGATGTGAATATTAAAAAGGAGTAACCATGAAGTTTCAAAAATTCGTTTTAGCCTCGTTGTTGGCAACAGGTTGTGTGACTGCTGTACAGGCTGCAGATCCAGCGCCCGCACCCGAGTCAACGCTCAGTTTCAACCTTGGAGTGGTGAGTGAGTACCGCTACCGTGGCATCGCTCAATCGGCCAAGATGCCTGCATTACAGGGTGGGTTTGATTATGCTGATAAAAGTGGAGCCTACATCGGTTCATGGGCTTCTAGCATCACTTGGATCAAGGATTCAGATCCCAAGGGCGCAGCCAAAGGCCCCATTGAGATTGATATTTATGGTGGTTACAAAGGCGCATTGAGCGATGACGTTGCTTATGACGTTGGTGTTTTGCAGTATTGGTATTCTGGAAACAACTTGTCAACCGTAAAAGGTTTTGTAGATGCCAATACGTTTGAGGTGTATGGTGCTCTTTCAATGGGAGCATTTACAGCCAAATTGTCCAACAGCACAGGAAATTTATTTGGTTATGTCAACAGCAAAAACAGCCGTTACTTGGATGTGAGCTACACCCTTGATTTAGGGGATGGCTTGACGATTGTGCCTCATTTGGGAAATCAATATGTGGCCAACAATGCCGGGAGCTACACAGACTATGCCATCTCAGTGAACAAAGACATGGAGGGCACGGTGTTGAGTGCCACGCTGCTTGGGACCGATTACAAAACACGCAATGGCAGTTACTTCTTACCTGGTTCAGGTACAAAAGAGCTCAGCGGCTCGGCCTTGGTGTTGGGTGTGAAAAAGAATTTTTGATTACGACTAAGGACATCACATGAAATTGATAACCGCCATCATCAAACCCTTCAAACTCGATGAGGTCCGTGAGGCCCTCTCAGCGATTGGTGTTCAGGGCATTACTGTGACAGAGGTCAAAGGTTTTGGTCGTCAAAAAGGCCATACTGAACTTTACCGTGGAGCAGAATATGTGGTTGACTTTTTACCCAAAGTCAAAATTGAAGTTGCTGTCGCAACAGAGCTTCTCGAGCAATCGATCGAAGCGATAGAGGGATCTGCAAGAACCGGGAAAATCGGCGACGGCAAAATCTTTGTTTACGATCTTGAACAGGTGGTTCGTATTCGAACCGGAGAAACTGGGCAAGAAGCGCTTTAAGCATCAATTTCTAGAAAGAAGTAATCATGAAAAATTTGTTCGCCTCCCTGGCACTCGGATTGAGTTTGCTGATGGGTTCTGCGGCCGTTTTGGCCGAAACTGCACCCGCACCTGCGGCCGCTGCACCAGCAGCCATGGCGGCGCCCGATGCCGCACCTGAAGCCGCGCCTGCTCCTGTTCCCAACAAAGGTGATACCGCATGGATGACGGTCGCTACCGCTTTGGTCATCATGATGACCATTCCTGGATTGGCGCTTTTTTATGGCGGTTTGGTTCGCAGCAAAAACATGCTGTCTATATTGATGCAGGTTTTTGTGGTGACCGCGTTGATCTATGTGCTTTGGTTACTTTATGGCTATACCATTGCATTCACAGCGGGTAACCCATTCTTTGGTTCAATGGATAAATTGTTCTTCCTCGGAATTACCCCAGACTCGGTCGCTGCAACCTTCAGCAAAGGCGTGGTGATTCCAGAGTACACCTTTGCCGGATTCCAAGCCACCTTTGCGGCCATCACCTGCGCTTTGATCGTGGGATCGTTCGCTGAACGGGTTAAATTTTCCTCCGTCTTGTTGTTTTGCGCCCTGTGGTTCACATTCAGCTACTTGCCTGTGGCTCACATGGTTTGGTATTGGGACGGTCCTGATGCAATCACAGATGCAGCAAGCTTGGAAAAAGTAACAGAAGCCGCTGGATGGTTGTGGGCCAAAGGTGCGCTGGATTTTGCAGGTGGAACAGTGGTTCACATCAATGCAGCGGTCGCTGGTTTGGTTGGCGCTTACATGATCGGTAAAAGAACGGGTTATGGAAAAGAGTCCATGGCACCTCACAGCCTGACGTTGACGATGGTGGGTGCTTCTATGTTGTGGGTGGGTTGGTTCGGTTTCAATGCCGGCTCTAATTTAGAGGCCAATGGTGTCACCGCACTGGCGTTCATCAACACATTGGTAGCAACTGCAGCAGCTACATTGAGCTGGATCATGGGCGAAGCTCTCGGTAAAGGCAAAGCCTCCATGTTGGGCGCAGCGTCTGGTGCAGTCGCAGGATTGGTTGCAATTACACCAGCTTGCGGTTTTGTGGGACCTCTTGGTGCTATCGTGATCGGATTTGCTGCGGGCTTGTTCTGTTTATGGGGTGTCAGCGGACTCAAGAGCCTTTTGGGTGCTGATGACTCATTGGATGTCTTTGGTGTCCACGGAGTCGGCGGTGTACTGGGTGCCTTGTTAACCGGTGTATTTGCATCTCCCTCCTTGGGCGGCACCGGCATCTATGATTATGTTGCCAATGCAGTCGCTCCAGAATATTCAATTTCTGGCCAAGTATGGATTCAGTTACAAGCCGTCATCACAACCATTGTGTGGTCAGGTGTTGTGTCAGTGATTGCATACAAAGTTGTAGACTTACTTCTTGGATTGCGTGTCACAGAAGAAGAAGAGCGTGAAGGCTTGGACATCACTTCACACGGTGAAACAGCATACAACCGTTGATGCTTGAAAAAATTTAACCATGAAACTACAAATACAAAGCTAAACATGGTCTGATTTCATGTCTAGTTCTTCAAAGAACTTTTAGCCCACCTGGTTGACCCCAGGTGGGTTTTTTTTGGTTTTTACTTGGCAAAGAGGACCTTGTTGGTGTCTACACCAGGCGCAGGCTTGTCCACTGCGATAAAGGGCGTCGTGTGAGGAGCACCGAGCTGAAAGCAAGCACGCCCTCAAAAGGCCCGTGGAAAATATGATGCTGAGGTGTTGAACTTCGTGAGACGTAAGCCCCAAGGGTTCAAGCGATCGAGGTTTCGATATAGCCGAATTGTCGCTTGGACAAGGCCAGGCCAAGGCCTTGTGAAGAACCAAAATCCAACACCTGTCCAATGAGGACATCGTGGTCACCAGCGCTCACTATTTGTTGAATTTCACAGTCAAACCAAGCCAAGGACAGGGGTAATTTGGCCCTATGACTGCTCACGCGTTCGATGGGTTCGCCCTTGAAGCGATCGGCTTGTGAGCCTGTAGAGAACTTCATGGCCAAATTTCTTTGTTCAAGGCTTAGGATGTTGACCAAAAACCCGCTGGCGCTGGTAAAGGCCCGATGAGAAAAAGCCCCCTTTGCAACGCTCCAAAGAACCAAAGCGGGATCCATTGAAACGGTGTTGAAAGAATTGCAAGTCATGGCCCAGTCTTGGTTTTCGAAATGCGTTGTGACAACGGTCACACCCGTGGTGAAGCAACTCATTGCGTCTTTGATAGAGCTCATGAAGGGTAAAAATCTTTGGGTTTGAAAGAAAAAGAGTCTGAAGAACAGACTCTTTTAAAAAGGGGGTATTTAGAAAGGAATGTCGTCATCCATGTCATCAAAGCTGGTCTTTGGCGCTTGACCAGACGCTGGGGCTGAGGCTTTGGGGCTTGGTTTGTTCGGAGCGTTTTGTGGTGAGTATCCACCTCCGCTTGAGTCATCGCCCGAGCTAGAGCCGCTAGAACCCTCTCGACCGCCAAGAAGTTGCAACTCTGTGGCAATGATGTCAACGGTATTTTTTTCAACGCCGGCTTGATCGGTGTATTTTCCATACTTCAAGCGACCTTCAACATAAATGGGCCGTCCCTTTTTGACGTATTCGCCAGCAATTTCAGCAAGTCGGTCGTAAAAGGTGATTCTGTGCCATTGCGTGTCCTCGACCATGTCACCTGTCTCGCGATTTTTACGTCTTGTGGACGTCGCAATGCTGACGTTTGCAACAGCTTGGCCCGATGGGAGGTAGCGCACCTCGGGGTCGCGACCGCAGTTTCCCATCAAGATGACTTTATTAACAGATGCCATGTTAAAAACTTTCAATAAAAAATAAAACGACTCCAATGCGAACCACCGAGGAACAAATCGCACAGGGGATTGATGATATCACCAGTCTATATTGCGGCGATCAAAACTTGATAGGCGGCATTCAAGCATGCGAGCAAAGTTTTAAAACATGGGTGGAAATAGCTCTAAAAACGAAAACGCGGCACCTTATTACGAAAGTACTATGAAGCATGAATCTTAGTTTGAAAACCATCGTTTGGACGTTGAAAAAACGCTGAAAATTGAGATTTATTGATGCATGGCTTGGCTTCATAGGTGAGCCTACTTTGCATCAGACCGTCAAAGACCACATCCATGGACCATGCTCGGCTTGGCCCTTGAGGTGCTAAACCCCTGTTCAAGAGCTCTTGGGTGTGTAATTCATACGCCAAGCGACATAAACCCAAAGGAGCAACAAGGCGCTGGCAAGTGCAAAGAGTCCTTCTGGGCCGATGCGTTGAGCAACCCATCCACCTACAGCAGCCCCAGCAAAAATGCCCAGGGACTGCAAAGTATTGTAGATCCCAAGCGTCAAGCCACGCGCTTTGACGGGTGCAATTTTAGAGGCCAAGCTGGGTTGGCTGGCCTCTAAGATATTGAACCCACAAAAAAAGAAAAACAAGAGGAGTTCTAAAACCCAAACATGGGTGGAATGCAGGGCTTCAAAGACGAAACCCAATTGAACCAAGAAAACCAGAAAAATAGAGCTTAAAAACAAAGGCCGCAGGAGCCCTTTTTTTTCAAGAGGAAAAAGCGTCAGACCCATCACAACAAAGGACAGCAACACAGCAGGCAAATACACCCATCCATGATCGGCTTTGTCAACACCTGCTGCAATCAGCAAGCCGGGCACGGCCATCCATGTCGCGAGCTGCACCCCATACAAAACAAAAACACCAAAATAAAGCTTGAGCAAATCGCTTGAAAAAACCAAATATTTGAGTTGGGCAAAAGGAAGTGAGGCTTCCTTTGAGCGGTGAAACTCTTCTCGAGGCGTCCAACAGACAACGATCGCCACACCGATCACGGACAAAGCCAGGGTGACTTCAAAAATCAAGGGCAAACCACCCCAGTGGCTTAAAAAGGGTCCCATGACCAAAGACACAGCAAACATGAGTCCAATGCTCGCGCCTATCAAAGCCATTCCTTTGGTCCTCACCTCTGGACGAGTTTGATCAGCAAGCAAGGCACTGACCGCTGCGGAAATGGCGCCACCACCTTGGATGGCGCGACCCAGGGCCAGACCATGAACAGAGTCTGCAATGGCGGCAAGCCAACTGCCAAGCATCAAAAGAAAGAGTCCAAAAACAATGACTTTTTTTCTTCCGAGGCGATCTGCGGCCATGCCGAAAGGAATTTGTAAAACCGCTTGAACCAAGCCATAAAGACCCACAGCAAGACCGATGGCCACCTCATCGTCTCCACCCATGTAACTTTTGGCTTCGATGGTAAAAACCGGTAAAACCATAAAGAGGCCCAGCATTCTGAGCCCGTAAATACAAGCAAGAGAAAAGCTCGCACGCTTTTCGTCTTGGGTCATGAGGTGGGGATTGGAAATCTTTGGGTGGGGTAGATCTTGCACTGGAGGAGACTCAGAAGGAAGATGGACATGGAAAGGGCCAATTGTCCACTAAACCAAGATGGTTTAAAGGGCGGGGAAGTGTAAATTTGATAAAACAAAGCGTTTTGTTTGTCAAAGGGGGAGAAAGGATGGAAGGTTCCGCGGCCAAAAAAGAATGGCCAAGAGATAAGTCCTTCTGAGTTGGCGCAAGTGAAGGAAAAAAAGTTATCATGGACGGTTATTTAAGGGACAAATCCAACCGTGAATGCATCCATTGAAGGGCCATATTTAGGCCATGTGATTGATCCAAAAAATTCGCCTCATGGTCTGATCAGTATCAGAGGAGCGAGAACCCACAACTTGAAAAACATCGACCTAGACTTGCCTAGGAATCAGTTGGTGGTGATCACGGGCTTGTCGGGATCGGGCAAGTCCAGCTTGGCCTTTGATACCCTCTACGCAGAAGGGCAGAGAAGGTATGTGGAAAGCTTGTCGGCCTATGCAAGACAATTCCTTCAGCGCATGGACAAACCAGATGTGGACTTGATCGAGGGTTTATCGCCCGCGATTTCAATCGAGCAAAAAGCTACCAGTCACAACCCCCGCTCAACGGTAGGCACGGTAACGGAGATCCATGACTATTTAAGGCTGTTGTTTGCCCGTGCTGGCACGCCGCACTGTCCCGAACACACCTTGCCCTTGCAAGCGCAAACGGTGTCCCAAATGGTCGATACGGTCATGTCTTTTCCAGCAGAGACCAGGATCATGGTTTTAGCTCCCATTGCCAGAGAAAAAAAAGGTGAATTTGCCGATCAAATGCTCACCTTGCAACAAAAGGGCTTTGTCCGCTTTAGGGTGGGCAAAGAAGTGATGGAAGCAGCGGACTTGCCAAGCTTTAAAAAAACCGAGAAGCACGACATCGATGTTGTGATCGATCGGCTGAAGGTCAGGTCAGACGCAGCCCAGCGTTTGGCCGAAAGCTTTGAGACCGCCTTGATGATCGCGTCGGGCAAAGCCATTGTTTTGAACATGGACAGTTTGGAGGAAAGGAGCTTTAACGCAAAGTTTGCTTGTCCTATTTGTCACTTTTCGATGGGCGAATTGGAGCCAAAGCTTTTTTCATTCAACTCGCCTGCTGGCGCCTGCGAAGCCTGCGAGGGTTTGGGGCAAGAGGAGTTCTTTGATCCTCACCGGGTCGTGGCATTTCCAAGTCTAAGTTTGGCCAGTGGCGCCATCAAGGGTTGGGACCGCAGGAACGCTTACTTTTTCTCGATGCTAGAAAGCCTCTCCAAACACTATCAGTTCGATATTGACGTCCCCTTTGAGTCCATCCCGCCACCGGTTCAACACATCATATTGCATGGCTCGGGCCAAGAAGAGATTAAATTCAACTATGTGATCGATGCAGCAGGAAAACCTAGTCGAAAAACAAGTAAAAAACACGCCTTTGAAGGTATCTTGGTGAACATGAAAAGGCGCTACCAAGAAACAGAGTCTGCCTTGGTTCGTGAGGATTTGGGACGCTACAAAAGCACAAGATCTTGTGAAGTATGCGCAGGTGCAAGGCTCAAATTGGAGGCTTTGCATGTTCGCCTTGGCGAGGGCTCCGGTGCAAAAGGCTTGCATGAGGTGAGTCATTTAACGCTGGGTGAGTGTTTGAAATACTTTCTTGGCTTGAGCTTAAAGGGTGCAAAAGCAGACATTGCCTCAAAGGTCGTGAAAGAAATTCAATCGCGTTTGAAGTTTCTCAATGATGTGGGACTCAACTATTTAAGTCTTGCAAGAAGTGCAGAGACACTTTCTGGCGGTGAGGCACAACGCATCAGGTTGGCCTCTCAAATCGGCTCAGGTTTGACCGGGGTGATGTATGTGCTCGATGAGCCCAGCATTGGCCTGCATCAAAGAGACAACGACCGCCTGATTGAGACACTCAAGCACTTGAGGGACATTGGCAACTCGGTCTTGGTGGTTGAACATGATGAAGACATGATACGCGCAGCCGATTACTGTGTGGACATGGGGCCTGGAGCGGGTGTTCATGGCGGGCATGTCATTGCCCAAGGTCGCCCAAGCGAAGTCGAACAAAACCCTCGCTCACTGACTGGGCGCTACTTGAGCGGTGCCTTAAAGATAGAAGTTCCTCGATCAAGGCATCCATGGTTGACCGAACAAGCAAGCGCAGTGGATCAAAGAAAAAAGGATGGCGCTTCAGAGATCAAAAAGTACATCAAAACCAAGTTAGAAATATCAAATACCAGAGGCTACAAAAATGTACCCGTGGCCTCCATTCTTGATACCCAGCCGCACCCGTTTTCCAAACTGAGCAAAAACAAAGAGTTGAGTCCGCCCGAAAGCCCTGAACATCAAAACACGCACTTGTCCAGTGGCACGGCGCCATCTTTGGGGATGTCCTTGTTCATCAAAGGCGCGCGTGGCAACAACTTGCGCGGCATAGATGTCCATATTCCCGTGGGCCTCATGACCTGTGTCACGGGGGTATCGGGATCTGGCAAGTCAACCTTGGTCAATGACACCTTGTATTTGGCAGCAGCACAGCACTTGTACCGCTCCCACGAGGAGCCGTCTCCTCATGAAGAGATCTCTGGTTTGGAGCATTTTGACAAAGTGATCAACGTCGATCAGTCGCCCATTGGAAGAACACCAAGAAGCAATCCTGCCACCTACACAGGGATGTTGACGCCAATTCGCGAATTGTTGTCAGAAATGCCGATGGCAAAAGAGCGAGGCTATGGGCCAGGTCGATTTTCTTTCAACGTAGAGGGCGGACGATGCGAAGCATGTCAAGGCGATGGCGTGGTCAAAGTCGAAATGCATTTTTTACCAGATATCTATGTGCCTTGCGATGTGTGCTTAGGTAAGCGTTACAACAGAGAAACCTTGGAGGTCAGGTACAAGGGTAAAAACATTGCACAAATTCTGGAGTTGACGGTGGAGGCAGCGATGGAGTGCTTGCAAGCGGTGCCTACTATTGCGAGAAAGTTACAGACCTTGATGGATGTTGGCTTGAGTTACATCAAGCTGGGTCAATCTGCGACCACCTTGTCTGGTGGAGAGGCGCAAAGGGTCAAGTTGGCCCTTGAACTTTCCAAAAGAGACACAGGACGAACGCTCTACATCTTGGATGAACCGACCACGGGTTTACATTTCGCTGACATAGAATTGCTGCTCAAAGTCCTGCACCGTTTAAGGGATGCGGGCAACACCATTGTGATCATTGAACACAATTTAGATGTGATCAAAACCGCAGACTGGCTGATTGACATGGGGCCTGAAGGGGGAGACCAAGGTGGCCAAGTCCTAGGGTGTGGGACCCCCGAGCAATTGTCTCAAAATGAGACGAGCTTTACAGGCCACTATCTTAAAAAACTTTTAAGATAACAAGCAAAGACCGGCACATCAAGTCCAGTCAGGGCTCTATGGGCTTTGCAATAGGGCGCGGGTTTTTAAGGCTTCCAAACGAGAGGCTTGTGCAAAATCCTCATGTTCAGAGGCATAAATGATGGCCCTTGAAGACGTGACAATCACGCGTGCGGGCTCGCTGCTCTTGGCCGCTTTGACCGTGGCAATGGCGTCACCCCCCTGTGTCCCAATGCCAGGGATCAAAAGAGGCAAGTGAGGTGCATGTTGTCTAACGCGTTCAATTTCGTTGGGATAGGTGGCTCCGACAACCAGTCCAAGTTGACCGTTGGTGTTCCATGGTCCATGGGCCAAACTTGCAATGTGCTCATACAAGTGAGGGTTGTTTTCAACGCTCAAGAGTTGCTGATTTTGCAGGTCATCACCTCCCGGGTTAGAGGTTCGACATAAAAGAAAAGCACCCTTGTCGTGGTATTTTAAATAAGGCGCGATGGAATCAAAGCCCATGAAGGGTGACAGCGTCAAGGCGTCTACACCGTAGCGCTCAAACGCCTCAATGGCATACTGCTCTGCCGTGGTGCCAATGTCGCCACGTTTGGCGTCCAAAATGATGGGCACACACGGAGCCACATCTCGAACATGACGAATCAAACGCTCAAGTTGGTCTTCCGCTCGGTGTGCCGAGAAATAAGCAATTTGTGGTTTATAGGCAATGACCAAGTCGGCGGTGGCATTGACAATTTCAGCACAAAAATTAAAAATTTTATCGGATTGGTCGCGCCACTTGAAGGGGAATCGACTGGGCAGAGGATCAAGTCCAACGCACAACACGGATTGATTTTGAGTGTGAGCTCTTAAGAGTTGATCAAGAAATAGCATGGTGAGGTTGAACAGAGAAAAGTAGCTAAAAAGCGATCAATGGATCAAAGAATGAGCCCAGCACAGATCAGTCCAAGCGTTGGATTTGATCTCTCCTGAGCGCATCATTTGTTCCGGTGCGTAGGTGATGATCATGGGGGTGTTGGCAAATTGAAGCAGTTTAGATCGCAGCCGACCTAGGGGTTCATTTTTTAGGGGTGAATCCGTCAAAAGAGCATGGGCAGCAGCTTGGCCCATGACCAAGATGAGTTGGGGTTGAAGGAGTTTAATTTGCTGTTTTAGATGGATCAAACAGGTCTGCGTTGCCTGCTCCTTGGGCGCTTGAAGTGATGGGCTCAGGCACTTGACGGTATGGGTGATCAGGTAATGAAAAGCCGGCGTTGCGCTGCGCTCATTGGAGAGGTTGACAGCAACCAGGTGTTTTAAGAGGGCATTGAACAAAGGCAGGCAATCTTCAGAAAACGCCACGACGGAGCCATCAAGAGCTCTTTTGGGGGCGTCAGAGACGATCAGCCAGTCAAGGTTTGATCGTTGTTTGGTGTTGGTGTTTTGAACATCAAACGCCTCGATAAACCGCATGGGGGCCTTGTGACCCAAGTCACAGGCGCGACAAGTTTGAAGATGAGCCTCCAACTCGGGCCAGTTCATGTTCTCTATCTTGGAGCCCAAGGTCAGACTTGAGGAGGCAAGCTCTAAGGCTGATTTCTCTTGAAAGGGCGCACTGGGTTGGCTGAGCTTGGCTTTTGTAGCTGAGGTGTCAGGGGCATGGGGTGTTGATTTGGCGAAGGACTTGTCCGCTAGCTCAGATAGGCGGGTGAAAGAGTTGCCCAAGTTGTGCGCCCCAAATGCAGGAGCGAGGTTCACCGCTGGAGGGGCCACATTTTTAAAGGGGAGGTCGATCCCCATCTCATTCAAGATGGATTTCTTTCTATGAGAGAGATGCAGACTCATCAATGTTTACAACCTATAGCTCATAATGATCGCATCTTCACGTTGATGGCTTGTCAGGGGATAGTAGTTTTTTCTTTCCCCTACTTTTTTAAATCCAAACTTGTCATAAACGCTAAAGGCACGCTCATTGCTTACTCGAACCTCAAGCCAAATCCATTGAGCACCCACCGTTTTAGACATCAAAACCAAGCTCTCCAACATGTGAAGGCCGTGGCCTTTGTGTTGAAAGTCATTGGCAACGGTTAAATTCAACAAATGGACCTCTTGGAACCCCATCATAGCAACAAAATAGCCGGTCAACGTGCTTCCATTCATCAGAAGCTGACACCAGTTGTTGCTTTTCATGGCATCTAAGAAATTACCACGCGTCCAAGGCTTGGCGTACACCGATTGCTCAATTTTTAACAACTCATCGAGCTCGCTTTCACTCAGAGGGATCAGCTGAAGGGGGTCTAGAGGATTAGTGTGCATGGATGAGCCAATCCATGAAAGAAAGGGAAGAAGGGAAAAGCATTCGCTTACAGTGTTTGAAGAGGGTTGGGTGCACGAGCCAGCTCACGCTCTACAGTGGTTTGTGCCACCTTGTCGCGCAAATAAAGGGGCGTCGGTAAGTTGCCAGAGGTTTGCAAATGGACAGCCAGGCTCGGATCTGCATGATGGGCCCTCCCAAGTTCGATGAGCGCATCGGCTCGAGGGTTGATTTGAATAAACTCGAAGTCAGCCGCTTGATGAAGCAGGGTCTCTTTCAGTTGGGCTTGCAAGGTGCTTGAAGCATTGCAAGCGAGCAAAAAGGCTGAGGATCCGCTTGCATGGGTCCAAGCAAGGGGTGAACGAATGGCATCAGGATCGATCAAACAAGGTGACTGTATGACGCGCCAGTTTTGATCCGTCTTTTCATAGGCGCCTACATAAAGTTGCCCCATCCGAGCGTCCAAAGCACAAAGGATTTTCGAGAATTGAGGTTGGACTTGGTAAGCCGATTGAGCCAAGACCAGTAAAGTGTCAAATCCCAGTGTGGGCACTTGGTTTGCAAAAGCAAAACCTTGAGCCACAGAGCAGGCTGTTCGCAGTCCAGTGAAGGAGCCGGGCCCTTTTCCGTAAAGAATGGCATCCAAGTGATCAAAGTGCAAGTCGAGTTGGGCCATACCTCTTAAGCATTCAGGAACTAAAACACTTGATGAATGCGATCCCCCGGGCCCTTCAAAGAGCCAAGTCTCAAGATGGTTCGAAGCAGCCAGCGATAAAGTGTCGGTGCTGCATTCAATGGCTAAAAATTTCATGGCCTTATTATCCTCTATGGCGCGTCAAATCAGTTCACCGTTGGGGCTCAAAGCCTGCAAGGACTTAGGTGGTCTTTTCTATGGGCATCTTGACAGACTGACCGTTCTTGGGCAAAGTCAAAAGATGAACACAAGTGAGGTTATAAAAATGCGTGCGATCAAAGACCTCGCAAAGAGCTGTAGGTCTGGCGTTTGGATGGCTTTGCTGCTTGTGCCTGTTGCTTGGACCAAAGAACCCGCAGTGAGGCAAGTGCAGTCGATCGCATCTCAAAGCGCGATCGATCCAAAGGCATTGCCCACTCATATAGTGCAGTTGTTGCAAAAAGCGGGCATCTCTCTTGGTTCCTTGAGCGTCATGGTGAAAGAGGTTCCCATGCCAACGGCCTTAGCATCAAGCGCTCAGGAGGAGTTACCCATTCTCAGTCATTTGGCCACACAATTGAGAACGCCAGCTTCACTGATGAAGTTGGTCACCACACAGGCTGCATTGGACATGCTCGGCCCCCATTACATCTGGAAGACCGATGTCTTCATCACAGGTCCCATCAGGCCTACTGGGGTTTTGGAAGGCGATGTCATTTTGCGTGGGGGATTGGACCCCAAAATGACGGTGGAAAATGCGACGCATTTGCTACAGAAATTAAGGTCCATGGGCGTTCAGAAAATACAAGGTGATGTGCTCATTGACAAAGGTTTGTTTGAAGCCCCAGACAAAGATCCTGGTCAATTCGATGGCGAGCCCCTGCGTCCTTACAACGTCTTTGCAGACGCGTTGTTGATCAACTTCAATGCTTTGTTGGTGAGCTTCACACCCGACCCCTTGAGTGGCGTCGCGCACATCGATGTTGAACCCAGGATGAAAGGCTTGACGTATACAAAGCAAGTCCCTTTGAACTATGCAAACTGTCTAGATTACAGACAGGAACTCAAAGCGAATTTTTCACAAGCTTTGGACCTCAAATTCAATGGCACGTTTGCAGCGTCTTGTGGTTCAAAAATATGGCCTTTGGCCTTTTCAAGACCTAAAGAGTTCACGCAGCGAGCGCTTGGGGGAATTTGGCAAAACTTAGGCGGAGAGATCGCTGGCTCCTTCAAGCTTGGAGGCCTGCCAGCGAAAGCGACGCTTCTTTGGAGCGAAAACTCGTTGCCTTTGTCGGATGTGGTGAAGGACATGAACAAGTTCTCCAACAATGTCATGGCACAACATCTGTTTTTGAGCTTGAGCATGGGCCTGTCAACAGGAGTCAATGAGCGCGACTCCAGAGAGATGGTGCAGAAATGGTGGAGAGAAAAAATTTCTCTAACGCCCTTGCACATCGAACAAGGCTCGGGCTTGAGCCGAGAAGAAAGAGTGAGCGCTCAAGGTTTGACAGACCTCTTGAGTTACGCATGGTTGTCTCCTTACATGCCGGAGCTGATCTCTTCTTTGCCCATCACGGGTTTGGATGGGACTTTAAAGAAAAATCAAGGCACCGCTTTTGCGCATCTAAAGACGGGCAGCTTAAGAGATGTGAATGCAATTGCTGGATTTGTTCAAGGCCGGCAACAAAAGCGTTATATTCTGGTGGCCATATTGAACGACCCCAAAGCAAAAGAGGGCGGCGCTGTTTTGCAGGGCTTGATGGAGTGGGTGGCCAACAGGTAAGCCAGCCCGCTTCATCACCACCCTTTTGCACTTCTTAAAAAGGTATAGGCGTAAGCACCCAGCAGACGCTGTGCAACCGGCGTGACGTTGACATCATCGGCGTAGAGGTAGTTGTTGTAGTTGGGGTCTGCACTTGTGGCTGTGCAATTGATGCCGGCCATGATGACAGGACAAGCTGCCAAAGTGAGTCCCGCTGTTGTGATGCCATAGCCTTGAAAGTCTGCGCTTAAATAAAGCACTTCTGCATCAAACAAGCGAACACCTTGACCCGAGACGTACGTCCCGGCATTGGAGATGATTTTGTTGTTGAAGTTGCGTGTTTCGTCTTGAATGAATTGGGACAAGCCGCCTGCGTAATTGGGGAACAGCGAAGAAAACTTGGCTGCATTTTTTTGTGCAAAGGGGCTGCCCTTTAAATCGTAGGCATTCAGTATCAAAATATGAGCGAAGTTTTTAAGTTGATCTCTTGCAAAAAGTTGATACGTCGTACCAAGAGCGCCCAAGGCGGCGATGGCCTGGTCTGGTGTTTCAGTTTTGTTCAAGACGGCGTTGGTGTGGTTCAAGATGTCGTTCATGCCTGAATTGATGACCAGCATGTCACCAGGCTGAGGCACAAATTTACTCAATTGTTTGGGCAAATCAGCAACCGTTGCGTTGGGCGTAGCAAAAGCCGTCAAACTGGGGTCAAAAGCGATGTTGTAGCTGGTGGCAAGTTGGGTGACCCAATTGTTGACGGTGAGGTCATTGACGGTCAATTTGTCGGCGTATCCATTGCTGGGTGTACCTTGATAACTTAAAAAGTCACCAATGGAGACGATTCGAGTGGGAAAGAACTCATCGTACTTGGAGCTCGAGCCGCAGCCAGATAGAAGTAAAAGCAGGCCTAGCATTGTCAAGGCGACGACTTGCATCGGCCATTTGAGCATCTTCTTGATCATCTATTCACTCCAGTAAGAGGCTGTAGTTTACTGGGACTTGGGGCTCGTACGGTACACAGCCCAGAAAAATACGAATTATTGGGCATGAGAGGCTCTTTTTAAACGATCGTTGACGCCTTGCCAGTCTTCAGTGCAGGGGGGTTGTTCAATCCAGATTTGATCGACGCCCGCTTTGTCAAAATCCCTAAGGGTCGAAAAGAGCTCATGCGCGCAGGCCTCGGCCTTGCGCGGCATGGCTTGGTAGAGAAACCTTTGGGGGTCAAGCACCAAGGGGGTGGTGCTCCATACGGCGATGCGCCCCTTGGAAACAGAGAGGTAGGAGGACAAGTTGTGCTCAAGTGCTTGTCGCTCTAGCAACAAGACTTTCGCCTTGGGTGCGTAATGGGCCAACATTCGGCCCGATACTTTAGGTGCAGGGGTGTTGAAGCTCTTGGACATGGACGTGTCGATGTTGCCATCGATCAATTGTTGATGAATCGTCAAGTCGAGCGCGTGCTCCATCCTTTCGAGGCTCAACTGCCCGGGGCGCAACAAGATGGGCTCGCCCCTAGAGCAGTCGATGATCGTGGACTCAATGCCAATTTGTGAGGCGCCACCGTTCAAAATCAACACATCATCACCCAGCTCTTCTGCCACGTGAAACGCTTGAGTAGGGCTCACGCGACCAAAGCGATTGGCGCTTGGCGCTGCAACACCCAAGACACCCAAGGTCTTGGCCATGACAAGCAACTCCAAAGCCATGGGGTGCGAGGGCATTCTTAGACCAAGGGTGTTTTGATGCCCACTGGAGGCATTTGCAAGTCCGGGACGTTTTTGCAAAATGAGTGTCAACGCGCCGGGCCAAAACTGCTTCATCAAAGCATAGGCATAGTCAGGAATGTTGCATGTAAAGTGCGCAGCCGCGTCCATGTCAGGGATGTGAACAATCAAAGGGTGATCCTTGGGACGACCTTTGGCATCAAAGATGAGGTTGACGGCCTGTTCATTTTCGGCGTCTGCACCCAAGCCGTAGACCGTTTCTGTGGGAAAAGCAACCAGTTTGCCGGCTTTAAGAAATTGTGCGGCCAAGAGAAGATCGGCGCTTGTAGGATGCTCAATGATCATGGGGGAGAGGACGCCGTCAAAAAGGCGCTACTGAGAGCAGGCAGCTCCAAGAGGTGAAGGCATTGTTCAAGTGTTGACAGGACCTCTTTGGGGTGCGCCGCGGTGATGTTGAGGTGTCCCATTTTTCGCCCCATTCGGGCTTGAGTTTTTCCATACAAGTGCAGGTGTGTGCCAGGCAGAGCCAACACCTTTTCCCATGGCGGCTCTTGGGGTTCTGTGCCCTTATGGAACCAAAGATCACCAAGCAAATTGAGCATCACGCAAGGGCTGTGTTGCCTGGGTTTGACAAGGGCAAGTCCACATAGCGTTCTGACTTGCAGCTCAAACTGTGACACATCACAAGAGTCTAGGCTGTGATGACCGCTGTTGTGAGGACGAGGCGCAATTTCATTGACCACCCAAGTCGGCAAGTTCGACCTTGCTGCGTTGGGAAGGGAGGCGGGAGGGTCAGCTAGGATGAAAAATTCCACGCAAAGGACGCCCACGTAGGAAAGCTCTTGGGCAAGGGTGCGCGTGGCGTTGATGAGCGCGGTTTCAAGTTCAAAATCCAAGGCGTGCTCAAAAACACTTGAAAGATGCAAGATACCATTGACGTGTTGATTGCATTGAATGGGCAAATTGACCATCTCATGGCGTTCGTTTCTGGCAACAATGACAGAGTACTCGGCTCGCAAAGGGAGTTTCTTCTCAAAGATGCAGCTGATGGGCTCACTTGATGCGGTGGCATCTGATGAGGCATTGAAAGAGGCATAGGCCACATGCAATTCTTCTAGATCGTTGACCGTCAGTTGTCCTTTCCCGTCATAGCCCAAGCGAGCGGTTTTTAGGATGCCCGGGAACAAATCAAGGGGTGTGTTGAAGATGTCTGTGGGGTGGCGAATGACGTGAAACGCGGCCGTTTGAAGTTGACAGGAACGAATCATGTTCTTTTCAACGATCCGGTCTTGGGCAACACTTACAGCGAAGGCACTAGGGTGAACCGCCATCTTTTGGCTCAAATAGGCGAGTGTTGCTGCCGGCACGTTTTCAAACTCCGTGGTCACGCGTGAGGCGCGTTGGGCCAAGAGATCGATCCCTTGTCGATCTTCATACGCAAATTGAAGGAACTCCTCACTCAAATGGGCTGCCGGTGCATGGGGGTCGGGGTCCAAAACAACGGTGCGGTAACCCATTTTTTGAGCCGCTTGAACCAGCATGCGTCCCAGTTGACCCGCACCAAGGATGCCAAGACTGGCTGGGGGAGCTAAACAATCACTGTGACTGGGTACGTCGTTCATGGGGAAGTCTAAAGGGGAGGGGATGAAAAGACCTGGAGGGTTCAAGATGGATGCAAGGATGCGACTT
>CAIMNS010000308.1 GCA_903842945.1 uncultured Burkholderiales bacterium | reverse complement strand
AGTTGTTTTTGAAGTACTTTAAATATTGCTTTGCTGTATCTACAGAAAACACACCATCACTTTTAATTTCACCAAATTGACCGCCACTTTCAGCAATTGAAGTAACTAGCCGTTTTAGCATTTCAGCTGATGGAAGTTTTCCATTTTTTTGTTGGTATTTTTTTGCGCATTTAAAAGCATAAATTGCCCATTTATTTATTGGCCTACCTCCTTTGGGTTTTTTTTGCTCATCATCAATAATTAATTGAATTTTTGAAAATGCATCCTTGTAAATTTCCAATTCATTAGTAATTTTTTCCAAATTAAATAGAGCATCAATTAACCTATTTTTTAATTCAGAGAGTGATAATTTTTTGAATTGAACAATATCACTTGTTACTTTTTTTAGCTGTTCGTCACCGATAGCTTTATATAAATTTAACGTGTCATTTGCCGTCATTAAAGCCGCAGATATCTTCTGATTAGCAGTTAGAATTTTTGACTTGACAGAAATTTTCTTGGGTTTTGTAGTCATCCCTTTGCTCCTTCAAATATGCTTAAATAATCAGGCAACTTTCCTTATTGGGTGAACATTTTTTAAACTTTCACCCTCACAAAATGATTCCCAATGCTTCATCAAGCTTTTGCGTCTTTCTATCAGATTACCTCTCCGATAAGCAGCCTCAACTTTATTTCCAATTGTGTGCGCTAATGCCATCTCTGCCAGTTCTGGGCTGTATTCGGTTTCCTCAGATACCCAATCTCGAAAAGCACTTCGAAATCCATGAACTGTAATTCCAAGACTCAATCGTCTTACCATCATCAACATAGCCATGTTAGACAATGGTTTCCCATTTTTAGAAAAGAAGTAATCACTTTGTGGGTCTAAGCTTTCAGATATTTCTAACAATTCAAGTGAACGCTTACCCAATGGCACTTGATGACTTCTGCCGCCCTTCATTCTTGATGCTGGCACAGTCCACAAGTCATTTAATAATTCGTTTCTTTTAGCACCTATTACTTCACCAGTCCTAGATGCATTTAGGATGACAAACTCCAAAGCAAGAGCGGACACACAATCCATTTCTTTAAGCTCAGCAATAAACTTTGGCAATTCAGAATACGGGAGTGCTGCGTGATGTTTGTCAGAGCTTTTCGGTGGTGGAAGTAAGTTTTCCAAATGGTCACGCCATCTTGCAGGATTCACGGCAGTTCTATGGCCAAAAGTAATAGATGCACTCAAAATACTTTCTAGACGTCCCCTCAGGCGAGAAGCTGTAACAGTTTTGCTTAACCAGATGGGCTTCAATAGTGACAAAACATGTTCGGTTTGAATTTCATCCAAACGCATTTGTCCGATATATGGAATTGCGTATCGCTCTATCGTGCTAACCCACTGCTCGGCATGTTTTGGATTGCGCCATCTCGGACGCATTGTCTCGATGTAGTCCATAGCGAATTCTCTGAAAATGGGTGAATTGGCTTTTAAATTTTGGGCTTTTGAGGCATTTTTATCCTTGATTGGGTTACGTCCCTTATTCAACAAATTCCTAGCTTCTACAGCCCTTTCACGAGCCAGCCTAAGTCCAATCTCAGGGAATCCACCAAGACTCATGTTGTGCCTTTTACCATCAAGAGTAAATCTAAATATCCAGTACTTACTTTGATTTACCTTAATCCAAAGATGCAATCCTTTTATCTGGTCATCTGTATGACGCCCAACTTCTTTGAGGTTTTTTAAAACATACTCAGTCAATAACATTTTTAAGCTCCTTCGTTACCACGGTTGTTACTCCAATAAGACCTTAGTAAGGGTTGCTAGGTCTTGAGGAGTGAAGGTACGGTCTTGGAAACGAAGGGGAAAGGCGAAAAGGGGTTTCCCCCTCAAATATGACTCTGAAACAGCTTAAATGCTTAGCTTAAGCAGACTCAAGACTTCCCAATGCTTGCCAAAAGCGCACATTGGTACTTTGAGACACCGCTTCCGCCAAATGACCCATCAATCTATGTACGTTTAAGACATAGATTCACTATTTCAGTGCAAATTGTCTTTGAAGCGTCATAATCGCTTGCATGCAAAAAACCACTGACGTCAAGGCCGTATTTCTCTATGGCCTGACCATTTTTCTCAGTGCCTTCTTACTCTTCCAAGTCCAGCCCATGATGGGCAAGATGATCCTGCCTTGGTTTGGCGGATCAGCTTCAGTCTGGACCACTTGCATGCTGTTTTTCCAGGCCCTGCTGTTGCTAGGCTATTTGTACACCCATTGGGTGGTCAATCACTTAACGCCTGTGCGTCAAAGCCTGCTTCACATGGCCTTGCTGGCCAGTTGTGTGCTGCTGCTTCCCATCTCGCCTAGTGAATTTTGGAAACCCACGGGTGGTGAGAACCCAACTTTGCGCATTCTGGGCTTGCTCAGTGCCTCTATTGGCCTGCCTTACCTGGTTCTCTCTACGACAGGCCCACTGGTTCAAGCTTGGTTTGCGCGAGAACGCAGCGGCGCTGTGACATACCGACTCTTTGCGCTGTCTAACTTTGGCTCCATGTTGGCCTTGTTGGCTTACCCTTTCGTGGTCGAGCCTTTGTTGCCAACTCGTTGGCAGTCTTTGGCGTGGTCAGGTTTGTTCATTCTTTTTGTACTGGCCTGTGGCAGCCTGGCTTGGCGGGGCAGACATGCCAAGCCCCTTGCCTTAGAAACGCAAACTTCAGAACATCGCGAAGAGCACAAAGCCGCAACAGCAGTGCGCCCTGCTCAACTGCTGCTGTGGGTGGCGCTGGCAGCCTGCCCTTCCATTTTGATGGT
>CAIMNS010000307.1 GCA_903842945.1 uncultured Burkholderiales bacterium | reverse complement strand
TTTGGCAACAATATTACCGGTGGCCGCTGGCCCTGGTTTGACCAAGTCATCAATTCGGTCACGGTAAAAGCTGCGACCTGGTACACGAGCTTGGCCAAGAACCCACAAAACTTCAGTTCCAGCCCGATTCAAAACCCAGGCAAAAAGGAAACAGCTGTGATGTCCGAGTTCAGCTTTCTGGTGTTTGACCGCCTGCCGCCAACCACCAGCTCCGCAGCACCAAACTGGCAGTTTCAGGTGTATGACATCAACCGCAAACTGCTGCGTACATGCAAGACGTCGGGTAAAACTGCTAGCTGCGACGGTTGAGATTTTGCCCGGTTGCCCGGTTGGCCGGGCAGACGCTGACCTGTTGGCATCGATCAGGAGGCTAAGTTCAGGCTAAACACAAAAACTCGTACGGGCTCTGTTTTAACAGAAACCTTGGGCGCTGTAAAAACTATCATTTAAAGTCAAAAAAAACTTGATAACATAAAAATCAATACGTAATTATTCTTGCAATTAAAAGTTTGTGTCATTGCTATACAAACTGGGGGATGGGTGTGATTCTTCTTTAATCAAGTCAATCACGTTGACCGTGTATTAAATTTGTTGAATGACCTTGTGCGATTGATTGATTATTGATTTAAATTTATCTGATGTACGCGTCCAGATAACAATATCGATTTTAAAGGGCAGGTCTGAATTAATAAATGCATTGTGGAGATCTGCTTCTTTTTCCTGTGCCAAAGGTTCCTCTCCTAATACAACAATATCCAGATCGGAGAATTTTTTTTTATTTCCAATTGCCCTTGATCCAAAGGCCCAGACCTGTCTTTCGGGAATAATTTGCGAGAGGATATTTTTAATAATCTCCCATTCGATTGGTTTTACATCAATAGGGATATGGGCGCTAAACATTTTTATTTTCTACTTGAGTAAGTAAAAATTTAGCTTCATCGATAAAGTCGGGAATTATTGAAACGACTTCTTTTGCTATTTGTTCATCATAAGTGTGACTACTTTTTGATAGCATTTCTCGGAAAATTTTCCATTTGGTCCAATCATTCTGTAGGAGAGATTGTTCATTGCCAGTTCTAATTAAATCTGAAAAAGCCATTGCATCAAAAACTTCTGGGTTGAGAGATTTTAGTTCTAAGTGCCTTTTCAGAATTTTATGGGTAATTTCATATGTAAACTCATAACGTTGAATCAGTCCATCTCGGATTTGGGTATCGTTGATGTCTTTTAAATAACGGACATTGCCTTCAACAAGTCTATTTAGGGCGTTCGTCAAAACTGACAAGTCTAAAGTTTTTGTATTCATTATCAAAATTTATTTTTTAACAAACCTGCATCTTAGTTCAACTGACTAGAGAAGATTATTGTTTCATCGGACTGCTAGATAAAAGATACACATTCGCCTTTATTAAAAACTCTTCAAATCACCGGTCGTGCCTACTCGGTGATTATTAATCGTCACGGGTAATTTCAGTATAGTTGAACTAAGGATATTGAGTCAAGACTTGTTCCAAAGGTTGGGACACTAGAGAATTGAAGTTAGCAAAAAATGCAGACAAAAAATCCACTGGTTTTTAATCTGAGGAGTTCATTTTGGCTCCACTACTTGGGATCGAACCGCGGACCAACAGATTAACAGAAACTTTAGACGCTGAAAATTGGTTAAAAATTAATGACTTTTATACAAAAAATTCACTATGTAATTGTTCGTGTAATTGTTCGTGTAATTGTTCGTGTAATTGTTCGTGTAATTTTATAGGTGTCCTTCAAGAGGGCGTCCAGTGTCGGAAAACTATCGCATGATCCCCAATGATTGCCACAGAAATTCATAAGAAATTTCTTCTCTGTCTTGCATTTTGGCTTGCTGTCGTTCACCCGTTTCATAGCTGCGAAGCAGCTTCTTGACTCGCTCCAAGCCCTTTGGTGTTTTGATCATTTGTCTGGGGGTTTTGTTGTCCAAGATCGCAATTTTTTCATCAGCCCAGTTGGCGTAAGTTCGATGAATGGTTTCTTGCATGAGCTTCGCAAGTGTGGCGCGATCGAGGGGTGACGAGGATTCAGGGGCTGGTTTTTTAGAGGTGGTGAGCCTATGCGCGTTGTTGGGATCATTCAAAAACTCATCCATCGATGACGCTTTTCTGCTCATGAATGTGACCGCTTCCCCCATCAACCCTTGAAACCACAGTTGACTCTCATCGGCATAGCGTTGGGTGTTGGAGAATAATTCAATTTGATTGGCTTTTTTACTCCAATTGATTTGAACCAATGGTCGGATGACGCCATCTGTGCAAGTCATCACCTGAGTCCATCCTTCTTCGCTGGTTTGCACATCGGTTTGGGCTGCCAGGGTCTCGCGCATTTTTGTCTCGCTATTGACGAGATACTGATCAAAGATCATCTTGATGGGTTCACCCGAATAGCTGTCGATCATCTCGGGGATTTTCCTAGGTAAAACGGTTTGTTCTAGCCAATGTTCGATGATGATCTCGCCAAATTCCTTTTTGTATTCAAGACAGTCCAGCCACTCATCGGTGTATTCTTCAAGCTCAACGAGCACTCGACCCCCGATGAAGTCATTAAAGAGGTATGCTGAGCCCGACATTTCAAAATGATCGTATGCTCGAAGGATGCGGCCGCCCAACAGATCTCCAACTTTGACACTTCTGGAGCCAGAACGCTCCATCACCACCAAGGACTCTTGATCATAGTCGATCACATCAAACAAGGTCATTTGTTGGCCAGGTATCACCTCAGCAACTTCGTACAACCGCAAGGGGCGTTGGCCCAGTTGTTGTAGCCAATCGCGTTGCTCGGCACTAAGGGGGGGGCCCTCGGGGCTCAAAATGTATTCATTGATGTTACGCTTTCTTCCCTTTACATTGATCTCGCCATCCGCCAAAAGCCATTCAGTTAAATTTTGCTCAATGAGTCTGACAAGTTCGGGTTTCAATTTTGGGATATGTCTCAAGCCATCAACCGGCATTAATTCATTGTTCAAGTCAAGAAAAGCATTGCTCCAGCCTTTGCGGTGCAAGGAGGACAACCAAGCAATGGCCTTTTGTACGGCATAAATGCGAGAATTTGGATTCGTGTCGTTATTCAAACTTGACTCCATGCTTATGAAAGCCACTCAGTTTTGAATGGCTCACGAGACCAGTGCCTGCGAAGCGCTGGACCTGAAATATTGAATTCAGACCCAATCGACTGATCCATTGGACTGACGGTTTCATTTTACTTTTTGGAAAACGCTCAAGTCAATTCAATTGGCCAAAGCATGATAGCCGGTTCAATTGGGGTGCAATTTGTCGCCATTGCTACCGGTCGCGTTCTCTGGGACGAATACAGGAGATGGGTGGCAGGAGATCAGCTGTGATGGCGCAGAGGTATGCACACATGTCTGTTGAGCACTTCGCACAGAGTGCGAGTGTGTTGGATAGCGTGTTGAATCCAGCCAATTCGGCATTTGCATAAAATCCACGCAGTCAAGGATCTATGTGAGTTTCTCCTTACCTAAAAATCACTATCAAAGATGGCTCCTCGATGTGGAATTGAGCCAACAGATGAACAGAAACCTTGGGCGCTGTAAATCTTCTACTAACTATAATTTCTAATCAAAAAACTTGATCACATAAAAGTCAATGCGTAATTGTTCGTGTAATTGAAAGTTTGTGTCATTGCTATACAAACTGGGGGAGGGGAGTGATTTCACTGAGCAAGTTTTTTATCTTTAATCGGGCATGCCACTCGAGCGATCAATTTTTTTCTTTAATTCTTTGCTTTTCGTGATCATTGGGTTCAATACCCAAATTTTTGACCCCAAATAAGCTCGCCGAGTAGCCTTGGCAAGGCTAAAATAAATCTATAAGCTCTTAGCGCAGAAGCCAAATTGTCACTTAAAACTAAAGCCCCATGACCAATCTTACAGACCTGACCCAAGAAGACAAGGACTTGAAGATGATGCCCATTTTTCAAGGCAGCCCACATCTGACCCAGCGCGAGCAGGCGGGGCAGTTGGACTTGATCGTTGCTGGTCCAGCTAATGGCGCATTGGAATCCAAATCAACATGCGCCT
>CAIMNS010000306.1 GCA_903842945.1 uncultured Burkholderiales bacterium | reverse complement strand
CTACCCATCGCCCCGGGGGCGGGGCTCCTACATTTTGTAGGAGCGACGCCCTCGTCGCGATGAAGCCTCGCAGACCACCACCCATCGCCCCGGGGGCGGGGCTCCCACAGGGAGAGTCCTTGCACACCACCCATCGCCCCGGGGGCGGGGCTCCTACAAAATGTCTTGTCAGGGCGAAGGTGCCCTTTCTTTCAATAAGTGTTACTGAAATCATTTTTTAAGGCATGATTCGAGCATGGCTATTGTTAAAAAAATCACAGCAGTGCATGAGGCCAATCTTGCACTTGCCGTTGTTGATCGTTCTCATGCTCTTGAAATGCGCGTGATGAAGCGGCACATGAATGAGGTGCTCAAATCTCGCGAGCAATCCATTGATTTTCTTAAACGTGCGGGCTTGTTGACACCTGCCGGCAAAGTGAAGCAACTTGTCCGTGCTTGACTGGAGTGCATATCAGTTCCACCCCTCGTTTGTGTTGGGGTTCCATGGGACTGAAAAGTCGATTGTTGACAAAGTTGTCAAGCAGCAAAGACGTACCCATCTTGATCATTCCACGAAGTCTTATGACTGGCTCGGGCATGGCGTTTATTTTTGGGAAAACGATCCTGCGCGTGGCTTGGAATGGGCAGCCTCAGGAAAGAAAAACGGAAAAATAGCGCAGCCGGATGTTGTAGGAGCCATTGTTGACTTGGGGCGCTGTCTGGATTTAACGACTCAAATTGGCTTGAAGGAAGTGCGGCTGGCTCATCATGTTTATAAAAATCTCATGCTTGAGGCGGGGCTGCCTATGGTGTCAAACCGTATGGGCAAGGATCGGGTGCTGAGAGATTTGGATTGTGCGGTGATCGAGACCTTGCATCAAATGCGGGAAGACCAACAGTTGGCACCCTACGACAGCATCCGTGCTGCTTTTCCAGAGGACGAACCGCTCTATGCGGAAGCGGGCTTTCGGGCAAAAAATCACATTCAGTTGTGTATCCTGAACGAAACCAATTGCATCAAAGGCTATTTCAGACCGCTTTCTGCAGCATGATTTTTTGCGTTGTTAATTGTAAATTGGGGTCAGATCCCAATTGTTTTGTTTAATAAAGGAGCCTTCAGGTTCCTTTGTCTTTTGTGGGGTTTGGTTTGTCACAAGACTGAACAACTATCGTGATGGGAAGGTGATCGAAGTTGTTGAAAAAATGTTAATTGACCATTGATGGCAGAGTCGGTGAGTAAAGCAAGAACCCCTTCACAAACGAACTTGCTGCAACGCGCAACCCGGATGGACTTTGCCAACTTCATGTCCGAAGACGTTTTGGTCAAGGTGGATCGGGCCAGCATGTTGAGTTCTCTCGAAGTGCGTTCACCGCTGCTGGACCACCGCATGATCGAGTTTGCCTTTGGCAAAGTGCCGTCGCGGCTGAAAGCAACGTCGACTGAAAAGAAGATCTTGCTCAAGCGCCTGTGCTCACGCCTCTTGCCCCAAGAGTTTGACCTGCAGCGCAAACAGGGGTTTTCGATTCCCATGAACGTATGGCTCAAAGGCGGCCCATTTCGGACGCTGTTTGACGATGTGTTGCGCGACCCGCAATGCAGCTTCGATGCCCCAACCGTCAACAAGCTG
>CAIMNS010000305.1 GCA_903842945.1 uncultured Burkholderiales bacterium | reverse complement strand
GCAAGAGGATTCAGAAGTTTCGAGAGTTATAGAGCAAGAATTTTGTTTCATTGTGGAAAGCTGGATTTGTGTATCTAGGTAATAATCACAGTGAATTTAACGAAGAACCATTTTTTATAAGTTACTCTTTGATGCACAAAGCTTAATACCTGAATTGAAGAGATGGCCCAAGGACAAACCCTCAATCAACTTCACAGCGATGGACCGCAAGAGAGCAAGATTTATCATTTCCATTCGCTTCACTGACTTAAAATATATCTCCACATGATGGAAGTCTGTTGCTCAATGAACGCCAAAAAAATTCTTGACTCATCCGCTCACATTTACAAATCACTTGCACCAGACGATCGAACTTTAGATCAGCGGGTCTATGAATCATTGTTCAATGACATGACCCGAGGTGTTTTGTTGCCTGGTGAAAAATTGATAGAAACCACATTGTGTGAAAAGTTTCAAGTCAGTCGCACCGTCATTCGACAGGCACTGCATCGACTTGCAGAATTGAAAATTGTCAATATTATTCAGAACAAAGGAGCCAGTGTTGCCGCTCCGACGCCTCAAGAGGCGATTGAAGTTTTTGAAGTCAGAAGAGGCTTGGAAGCGGCCATCATAAGGATGTTAAGTAAAAAAATTGGCTCTATGGATCTCAAACGCTTACAAGAGCGCTTGCAAGCCGAGCAAACCGCACTGAGCGAACACGATCTTCCCCGATGGGCCATATTGGCTGGTGGCTTTCACCTGGCCTTAGCTCAAATGACGGGCAATAAATTATTTCAAAAATTGCTATTTGAACTTCTTACTCAATGCACCTTGATTGTGGCCCTCTACGAAACACCTGGTAACTCTGATTGCGAACATGAAGAACATGTGCGCTTGGTTGAACTTTTGTCACTCCAAGACGCTGAAGGTGCTGTCAAGCTCATGGATCAGCACCTTTTAGAATTGCAAAATCGATTGAATTTCAGCAAAGTTCACTCCACAAATTAGCTAAAAACATTCACACACTTTTGGTGCAAAATACGCATTTCATTGAATCACGCACCAAAATATATTTTTGTATACAATTTTTAAAAATAAAAAAATCATTTAAATTCAACGTCTTAAGTAATTTATAAACATGGCACATTGATTGCATGTATACAATTATTGGAACTTGTCCAATATCATTTATACAAGGAGTCATCATGGACCGCAGACAGATTTTGAACACGGCCTTGGTTGCCGTGGGAAGTTCAGTTGTACCGTTTGGAAACACTTTTGCAGCCAATGAAAAGTTAAAAATTGGATTCATTTATTCAGGACCTGTTTCCGATGTAGGTTGGACATACCAACACGACCTGGGTCGAAAAATGGTTGAAAAGGAATTTGGCCCCAAGGTGGAGACCGTTTTCGTTGAAAGTGTGCCGGAGTCTGCAGACGCTGAGCGGGTGATTAGACAGCTCATTTCAGACGGTTGCAAGATGATTTTCACGACATCTTTTGGCTTCATGGACCCAACGATCAACGTTGCAAAAGACCATCCCAATGTGATTTTTGAGCACTGCTCTGGCTACAAACTTGCAAAAAACGTGGGCGTCTACCAAAGTCGTTTTTACGAAGGGGCCTATTTACTAGGCGTCATTGCGGGGCTCATGACTAAATCGAATACTTTGGGCTATGTAGCGCCCTTTCCCATTCCAGAGGTCAAACGCAATCTAAATGCTTGGGTTCTAGGCGCCAAAAGCGTGAACCCCAAAATCATCACCAAAGTCATCTGGATCAGCTCTTGGTATGATCCCCCTAAAGAACAAGAGGCCGCTCAAACCCTCATCAATCAAGGCGCCGATATTTTGTATCAAAACACCGATTCCCCCGCTGTTGTAGAGCTTGCACAAACCAAAGGCTTGTACGCTTTTGGACAAGACTCGGACATGTCTAGATTTGGGCCGAGATCGCATCTCTCGGGCAACACGGTGAATTGGGGTGTTTATTATGTTGCGAAAGTGCGCCAGGCTCTAGAAAGCAAATGGAAAGCCGAAGATACCAAGTGGGGTATGAAAGAAGGCATGATCAAACTGGTTCCTGTCAACAAGGAAGTCCCTGCAAAGGTTGCCGAGCATTTTGAAAAACTAAAAGCACAAACCCTGGCGGGAAAATTCTACGCTTTCAACGGTCCCATCAAAGACCAAGCAGGCAAAGAGATCGTATCGGCTGGAAAATCCGTCACCGAAGACGAGCTTTGGAAAATGTCTTGGTACGTCGATGGCATCTTGGGTAAACAGCCCTAAAAACCACTTTTAAAAAAGTGAACGCATGACAACTGAAATTGATTTTTCCAAATTAAATGCCTATCAACGTTATAAGTTGATGGCCAGCCTGATCGTCCCAAGGCCAATCGCTTTGGTGACCTCTGTTGGCGCCAATGGCGTTGTCAATGCGGCACCTTTTTCGATGTTCAACATGATGGGGGAAGATCCCCCCATCTTGATGTTGAGCTTGAATAAATTAAGCGATGGTCACCTCAAGGACACAGCTGCAAATATCTTGCTCAACAAAGAGTTTATCGTTCACATGACCGATGAACCCATGGCCAATAAAATGCACGCCTGCGGCGAGTCGCTGCCCAATACAGTGAGCGAACTCGAACATGTGGGATTGCTCTCTACGCCCGCAAATCGTGTCACTCCACCCAGGATCGTTGAAGCCCCTGTGGCCTTTGAATGCGTACTGCACGAAACGTTGGAAACTGCAAGTCGATATGTATTTATTGGTCGCGTGATATGGCTCTC
>CAIMNS010000304.1 GCA_903842945.1 uncultured Burkholderiales bacterium | reverse complement strand
GAATCTTCGGCAAAGAATTCATTGAGTTTTTTGTCTTGAATAAACTTCAAAGCGGCTGGCCACCGATCCTTGATTTTTTCTTGCTCATGCAGGTACGAGGAAGGTGGTAGAACGATCCGGCTTACATCGCGTTGCGGCGAGTCCATCGCTTCACGAAGGGTGAATGGAGCTCGCTGGTTGTTTTGGGCCGTAAAAAACCCATGCACATGGCATGCTCTTATTCTTAGCTCAAGCATGACAGGCGTTGAACTCGCTTCTGACAACTCAAACCCCATCTTGACTGCCTGCACCATGCTGGGCAGATTGGGCCTTGGATCTAAAAGCCATATTTGTGACTTCATTGCAAAGGCATGACTTCTCTCTTGCATGATCGAAGAGCCCTCGCCGTAGTCCTCGCCAACAATGATCAACGCACCGCCCTTCACACCACCCGATGCAAGATTTGCCAACGCATCTGATGCCACATTCGTACCCACAGTGGACTTGAAGGTGACTGCACCCCTTACTGGATAATTGACACTCGCTGCCAAAGTCGCGGCAGCAGTAGCTTCACTGGCACTGTTTTCAAATCGAATACCGTGCTCTAGCAATATATCATTGGCGTCAGCTAGAACATCCATCAAATGCGAAATGGGAGCTCCTTGGTAGCCAGCCACATAGGACACACCAGATTCCAGCAAGGCTTTGGTCACGGCCAAAATTCCCTCACCGCTGAAGATTTCTCCCTGCTTGAGTCTTAATTTTTTAACTTCTTCAACAAAAGACCGCTCAGCCATAAAAATCCGATCAAAAATGGACGATATCGACAGCAAATTCCAGTAGAAACAGCAGCATCTCAATTGTTCTACTATGCAAATGATATATGATGTTTACTTCACTGAAGATTCTTTTCTTTTTTGAAATTGTTTTAAAAGCGATTCCTTCAGCAAGTCTGCAATCGAAAAACCAAAGGGTAAACCCTTTATTGCAAGCGGTTTGCAAATTGTTAAAAATCATCCCTTTAGCCGTTGAGTTTTTTCAGGAGTTTTCATGAAATTCAAAAAAGTTTTAGCATTGAGCGTCATTGGTGCATGTCAAGTGTTGACCCTTTCTTCAATACATGCTGCAGACAAAGTCAAAGTCGGCTTTGTCAGCACTTTGTCAGGTCCATCGGCCGCTTTGGGCGTCGACATCAGAGACGCTTTTCAATTGGCAGTCAAACTCAATGGGGGCAAGCTTGGTGGTCTACCAGCAGAGGTGATTGTGAGCGACGATCAATTCAAACCAGATGTCGCGAAAGAGCAGTTTGAAAAAATGGTCAAGCGCGAGAAAGTTGATTTTTTAACGGGTGTCGTGTTTTCAAACATCATGCTGGCTGCTCTGCCCGAAACGGTTGAGAGCAATACGTTTTACTTGAGTCCTAATGCAGCCCCCTCCCCTATGGCTGGCAAAGAGTGCAGTGCTAACTTTTTTGCGGTTGCATGGCCCAATGATGCTTACCACGAAGCCGCTGGCCAATACGCCACCAACAAGGGATTTAAATCCGCCTATCTCTTGGCGCCAAACTATCAAGCGGGTCAAGACTCTTTGGCTGGTTTTAAACGTTATTACAAAGGTAAAGTGGTCAACGAGGTCTACACCAAATTGGGGCAGCTTGATTACGCCGCCGAATTGGCAGAGGTACGTGCGGCTAAACCGGAAATTTTGTACACCTTCCTACCAGGTGGTATGGGTGTGAATTTCATCAAACAGTTCATGGCGGCTGGCTTGTCGAAAGAGACAAAACTGATTGTGCCCGGCTTTGGTGCAGACCAAGACATCATCCGAGGCGTCGGAGCAGACATGTTGGGGGTTTTTGATACATCTCACTGGGGTTTGGATTTACCCAACGCGGCCAATAAAAAATTCGTAGCTGAATTTGAAAAGGAATACAAGCGTTTACCCACTTTGTACGCATCACAAGGCTACGATACGGCCATGCTGATTGATGCCGCTGTTAAAGCGAGCAACGGCAATTTAAGCGACAAAGACTTGGTTAGAAAAAACCTGAAAGAGGCTAAATTTGCCTCAGTTCGTGGTGACTTTAAATTCAACACCAACCACTATCCCATTCAAAACTACTATGTACGTGAAGTGGTGAAAGATTCGCAGGGGCGTTTGGTCAACAAAATCATTGGCCAACCGATCATGACCAATCACGGAGACGCTTACGTCCAAGACTGTAAGATGAAGTGATCTCAGCTGCTCAAGGTTGAGTCTGACTTTGTCTCTACATTTTTTATGACCGGTATTTTGATATTAGAGCAGGCCTTGAATGGCCTGCAGTTTGGCTTGATGCTCTTTCTTTTGGCATCGGGCTTGACGTTGGTCTTTGGCATCATGGACATGATCAACCTGGCCCATGGTGCCCTTTACATGATTGGTGCTTTTTTAACAGCATGGATCATTCAGTACACCCAATCTTTTTTCCTCAGCGTATTTTTAGCCGTCATTTTGACCTGCCTGTTTGGCATGCTTTTAGAGAGAACCTTGCTGAAGTCTTTGTATGCGCGGGACCACATGTCACAGGTTTTGGCAACCTTTGCGCTCATCCTCATTTTGAACGAGTCGGTCAAAATGATTTGGGGAACAGATTTGCCCTTGTCGGCTCCAGATTATTTATCTGGCCCCATAGAGATCTTGCCTGGACTGATGTATTCCAGTTACCGCTTGGTCATCATTGCTACAGGACTTTTGATCGCGCTCTTGCTCTACTTCCTTGTCGGTCGAACTAAAATGGGAGCTTGGGTCAGAGCTGGAGCCTCCAACCGATCGATGGCAATGGCCATGGGTATCAATATCAATGCTCTCTTCACTGCGGTCTTTGGTCTAGGCGCAGCACTTTGTGCTGTAGCCGGAGCCATGCTCTCACCTCTTTTGGCCGTGCAAGTGGGCATGGGTGAAAACATATTGATCTTGGCCTTTGTCGTTATTGTGATTGGAGGCATTGGCTCTGTTTGGGGTGCGTTTGTCGGATCCATCTTGGTGGGCTGTGTAGACACCATGGGCCGAAGCCTTTTGCCCTTTTTGTTCAGAGAGTTTTTACCACCCCAATGGGCGGGCGCAGCTGGTCCAGCGGTGGCCTCCATCTTGGTCTATGTGTTGATGGCTGGGGTCTTGTTCATCAAGCCTCAAGGTCTTTTTAACCAAAGATCATAGCCCCATGAGCCATTTGATCGCCTGAGCGCCATGTCTTCGAATCCACCACAGACCTCTCACACACCCATGAAACTGATCCCCAGGATTGGATTGAGCTTGACATTGCTGCTGGCTTTGGCAATGCCTTACTTGCTGGACAAACTGGGTCTGGATTATTACTTGGGAACTTTGACCAAGATGATGATTTATGGCATTGCTGCTTGTAGCCTTAACTTGATCCTTGGCTATGGTGGCTTGGTCTCCTTTGGACATGCAGCTTATGTCGGCATTGGAGCCTACGCCGTCGGCATCTTGATCAGTCAAGGGTATCAAAACGCATGGATTGATATTCCTCTTGCTGTCTTACTCTGCGCCGGTTTTGCATTGATGATTGGCTTTATTTGCCTAAGAACTCGAGGGGTTTATTTCATCATGATCACCCTGGCATTTGCCCAAATGCTTTACTACCTGAGCAACTCCATCAAAGCCTTTGGTGGTGACGAGGGCTTGAGCATCAAAAGTCGTTTGGATTTTGGCATTCAACTCAGCAGCAAAAGCGATGTGCACTTGTATTTTGTGGTGTTGATCTTCCTCTTGTTGAGTTTGTATTTCATTCACCGCATCATGAACTCCAAGTTTGGACAAGTCATCAAGGCGATCAAAGACGATGATGTGCGCGTGGACTCTATTGGCATTCATGCATTTGACTACAAACTGACCATCTTTGTGATTGCAGGTGCGCTTGGGGGTTTGGCCGGTGCTTTGATGGTCAACCAACAAAAGTACGTCAGCCCCAATCTCTTGCATTGGACTCAATCGGGCATTCTGATGGTCATGGTGATTTTGGGAGGTGTTGGCACACTCTCGGGTGGTCTATGGGGCGCATTGCTTCTTTTAACACTAGAAAGTGTGATCTCTGAATACACCCTCCACTGGCAGTTCTATGTTGGCTGGATTCTTTTGGCTGTCATCTTGATGGCACCCAAGGGCTTGAGTTCTTTTTCTGCACTTTGGAGACGAGTCAGCAAAGGTGGGGGCTTGAAACGTCAAGCCGGAGTCATCAAACCATGAGCCACGCTCCACTCTTTGAAGCACGCCATTTGATGAAACGCTATGGCCAATTGGTGGCCACCCAAGACGTCAGTCTATGTGTGAATGCCAACGAAATTCATGCCTTGATTGGCCCCAATGGAGCAGGTAAAACCACACTGGTTGGCCAGTTATCAGGACTGGTTCCTTGCGACTCAGGTGAGATCTTCTTTCAAGGTGAAAACATCACACATCTGCGCATTGATGAGCGGGTCAAAAAGGGTGT
>CAIMNS010000303.1 GCA_903842945.1 uncultured Burkholderiales bacterium | reverse complement strand
GAGTGCGCTCTTTGTATCTTTGTTTTTGGGCCGGATAAAAGTCTATTTTTTCACCCCCTCTGGGGTTGTGATCACCCCACACCTCGAATAATTATTAACTAAACAGTATTGGATATGAACCTGTATAAGAACACTGCATACAGGCTTCAAGGAGCAAGTCCATGGCTACTAACAACACCTCATACAAACTGCGCGTCTTGGCGCACTGTGGTTGCAATGGAGTATTCAACCGTGTTTGATAAATGCCCATCCCCCCGATAATTAGGTAGAGCCTAAGTTTTGTGGTAACTAATGTGGTAATTTAGTTGCCAATACGCATCAAACACGCATAAAGCCTATTGACTTGGCGGAAACGGAGAGATTCGAACTCTCGATGAGGCTCAACACCCCATACTCCCTTAGCAGGGGAGCACCTTCGGCCACTCGGTCACGTTTCCTAAGGGCTTAATTATGCCTTATCTTGGTCTAAATCAAAAGTCTTGTGAAGTGCCCTTACGGCCAACTCCATATATTTTTCATCAATAACGACCGAAGTTTTGATTTCGGATGTGGAAATCATCTGAATGTTGATACCCTCTTCGCTCAAGGTTTTGAACATCTTACTGGCCACACCCACATGACTCCTCATGCCAATACCGACAATGGACACCTTGCAAATCTTCGCATCACCCACGACCTCAGCAGCACCAAGCTCTGGGATAACTTGACCTTTTAGAAGATCCAAAGTTTTGGCATGGTCATTTCTATGAACAGTAAAACTAAAGTCGGTTTTACCGTCTTTGCTGATATTTTGGATGATCATGTCCACTTCAATATTGGCCTCAGCCACAGCCCCTAAGATTTGATAGGCAATCCCTGGCTTGTCAGGTACACCAATCACAGAAATTTTGGCTTCATCGCGGTTAAAGGCGATGCCAGAGACGATAGCTTGTTCCATTTTTTCATCTTCCTCAAAACTGATCAACGTACCTGATCGGGCCTCTTCTTGTAAATCAATGTCCCAGGGCGTAAAGCTCGACAGCACACGCAAAGGCACTTTGTACTTTCCAGCAAACTCCACAGATCGGATTTGAAGAACTTTGCTGCCCATGGAAGCCATTTCCAGCATTTCTTCAAAACTAATGGTCGTTAAACGTTTCGCTTCTGGAACGACGCGAGGATCGGTGGTGTAAACACCGTCCACATCTGTGTAAATCAAGCACTCGCTGGCCTTCAAGGCTGCTGCAATGGCCACTGCTGAGGTGTCTGAGCCTCCTCGACCGAGTGTTGTGATGTTGCTGTGCGCATCCACACCTTGAAAGCCCGTGATGATCACAACCTTGCCCTCGGCCAAATCCCCCATCACCCGCTTGTCATCGATCGATTCAATTCTCGCCTTGGTAAAGGCGCTGTTGGTCAGGATGGGTAATTGCCAACCGGCATAACTCACTGAATCAATGCCCTCGGCTTGGAGCGCGATGGCCAAGAGAGCCGAGGACGCCTGCTCACCTGTTGAGGCCAACATGTCCAATTCGCGTTGGTAGGACAGATCCACTGAAGTGGGCGCTAACTCTTTGGCCAAGCCCAACAACCTATTGGTCTCCCCGCTCATGGCTGAGGGCACGACCACCATCTGGTAACCCGCTCGACTCCATTTGGCCACCCGCTTGGCCACATTTTTAATGCGATCGGTGCTACCCATGGAGGTGCCACCATATTTATGAACAATCAATGACATCGTCTATTTCACTCGGTGATTAGGCAAAACCCCATATTCTACCAATTCAAGCACTGCATTTCTTCTGACCACACAAGACTCTCCCACCTTGAGTTGAATGTCATGCCCTCGGGTCGTGCAAGCCACAATCAATCGGTTCAACTCGAGCATTTGAGCCGTGCTAGCTCGGCACCCCTGCCCTTGGAGCCAGTGTCTCAAGAGATTGGATCGCCTGGCCTCTGTAAGTGTTTGCAGAGCTTTGATGTGTGGCGGATTTCCAACAGACGCCAAGTCCTCGGTGGCCAATTCAAGCAACAAGGTCTGGGCTTGAGCCATGTGCGCCGCACTCCTGGAGAGGGTTTGTCGGAAATTGGGAAAGGTCTGCATCAAATGCGGCAGAATTTTTTTTCTGATCTTGTTGCGCGTAAAAGACTCATCGGAGTTGCTGGGGTCTTCAATCCAAGACAAACCATGTTCCCTCGCCCAGGCACGTAACTGATCGGATGGGACCCCCAAAATAGGTCTGTGGTAGGTCACCAAGTTGTGGGTCCATTGCGCTCTCATGCCCGACAAGCCCGGCAAACCGGAACCCCGAGACAAGGCCAACACCACGGTCTCTACTTGATCGTCTGCGTGTTGTGCGAGGGCAATGTCTTTGATGTGCCCCCCCCACTTGGTGAGCAACACGTCCTCCAAGGCCTGGTACCTGGCGCGCCTGGCTGCGTCCTCTGGACTTTGTCCAAGCCGATGCTTGGCATTGACATAAGCCACTTCGATTGGAATGTGGTGCAAGTTACAAAACCCTTTGCAGTGTTGTACAAAATCATCCGCTGCACTTTGCAAACCATGGTGGACATGAACAGCATGAACCTGTCCAGGCCACTTCAAGTGGCAAGCCCATAAAAGTGCCGTTGAATCCGCACCTCCGCTGAAGGCCACGGCCAGGGGCTTTCTTGGCTCAAATGTAGACAACCAAGTTGGAACGCCTAAAGCCTTCGGTAAAGACAAGTCAGGCTCAACACTTGACATGCCATGGCCCGTGCTTGATTCTCCTTGGCTGGTCAAACCTTCGTGTCCGTGTAACGCCCGTAACTTTGAAGTCTCTCATAGCGACGCTCCAATAAATCCTTGGTTTTCAAGTCGCAGACCTGTCGCCAAGCATCACTCAAGCCGCGCTTCAATTGCGCGGCCATTTGTTTTGGGTCTCTATGCGCGCCACCCACAGGTTCATTGATGATCTTGTCGACCAAACCCAATGCTTTGAGTCGGTGAGCTGTGATGCCCAAGGCCTCCGCGGCCACTTCACTTTGACCTGAAGACTTCCAAAGAATAGAGGCGCAGCCTTCTGGGCTGATCACAGAATACACAGAGTACTGGAGCATCAAAAGTTGATCGCAAACGCTGATGGCCAAAGCGCCACCAGAGCCTCCCTCACCAATGATGGTGGTGATGATGGGCACTTCCAACTGGGCCATTTCAAAAATATTTCTTCCAATCGCCTCACTTTGTCCACGCTCCTCGGCATCGATGCCAGGGTAAGCGCCAGGCGTGTCCACAAATGTCAGCACCGGAATCTTGAATTTTTCAGCCGTTTTCATGAGCCTTAAAGCTTTCCTGTAGCCCTCAGGTCGACTCATCCCGAAGTTTCTAAGGGTTCGCTCCTTGGTATCTCTCCCCTTTTGATGGCCCAAGACCATGCATGGATTGCCATTGAAACGCGCCAAACCGCCGACAATGCTTAGGTCATCGGAAAAATGTCGATCTCCATGCATCTCTACAAAATCAGTACAAAGCTCATTGATGTAATCCAAGGTGTAGGGACGCTCAGGATGTCGCGCAATTTTGGTGATCTGCCAAGCCGTTAAATTGCTGTAAATGTCTTTGGTCAATTGAAGGCTTTTCTTGGACAACTGCTCAATTTCTTGGGAGATGTCTACGGCAGATTCGTTTTGGACGTAGCGCAACTCTTCGATTTTGGATTCCAAGTCGGCAATGGACAGCTCAAAGTCTAAAAATGTTTTTTTCGCCAATTTACTTTCCTCTCAAGTCAATACGCCACTGGAACGGGGTCCAATGAGCGCCAGATGTACCAAGTTGCCACACTGCAAAACGGAGCCCAAGCTTGGGCCACTTCTCTTGCATCGCTTCGACTCACCGATTCCCCAGAAAAATAATTTTGACTGATCCCATTGAGCAAGCCCACATCGTCTAGGGGCAACACATTGGGCCGCAAGAGATGAAAAATCAAAAACATCTCTGCCGTCCATCGACCTATCCCACGAATGGCGACCAACTCTGCAATGATCTCTTCATCGCTCATGACCTCCCAACCCAAAGGGTTCCCCCTTCCATTGGAGAAATGCAGCGCCAAATCAACAATGTACTCGACCTTGCGAGCCGACAGGCCCGCAGCCCTCATGTCGTCAACCTTCAATTTGAGAACCCTTGAAGGGGTCATCGTCGATTTGCTCAGTTGCGTAAAACGATCCCAAACCGTTTGAGCGGCCTTGACCGATATTTGCTGACCCACCACGCTTCTGGCCAGGGTGATGAAAGCATCCCCCCTGGAGGTCAATTTAACATCCCCAAACTGCGGAATCAAACGCTTCATGACCCGGTCTTTTTTGATCAAGTACCGACAGGCCTCCTCCCAGTAGCTAGGGACATCCATGGCCTCAGGTGCGGACGCTTTCAATGCACCTGCTCCCAAGTGGTGCCTTGGGCGGCGTCTTTTAAAACAATGCCCTGATCCAACAAGGCTTGACGGATCTCGTCGGCCAAAGCAAAGTTTTTGTCCTTTTTAGCCTGCGCCCGCGCTTGGATTTTCGAGTCAATTTCTTGCTCACTGAGCGCAGCACCGGCCTTTAAAAATGCACTGGGAGAAGACTCCAAGATGCCCAAACAAGAGCCCAAGGCCTTTAGCAAACCCGACAAATAGGGATCTTTGGATTTGTTCACCTCGCCCGATAAATCAAACAACACAGAGACAGCCTCAGGTGTTGCAAAATCCTCGTCCATGGCTTGCTTGAAGCGGCTTGCATAGGCATTTGACCAGTCGATCTCAGAAATTGCCATGTCCTTGGGTGCCACCAAGTCCAGCGTGGTGTACAACCTTTTCAAAGAAGAACGCGCATCCCCTAGGTGAACATCGCTGTAATTCAAGGGGCTGCGGTAGTGGCTGCGCACCACAAAAAATCTCAAGGTCTCCGCATCAAAGACTTTCAACACATCGCGAATGGTGAAAAAATTACCCAAACTCTTGGACATTTTTTCATTGTCCACATTCACAAAACCATTGTGCATCCAATAATTGGCCAAAGTTTCTCCGCTGGCACCTTCACTTTGCGCAATTTCATTTTCGTGATGTGGAAACTGCAGATCCGCACCCCCGCCGTGGACATCAAAGGTTTGCCCCAACAAAGCACAACTCATGGCCGAGCATTCAATGTGCCAACCAGGTCTTCCGAGTCCAAAGGGCGCAGCCCATTTGGCCTCCTGAGGTTCGCTTTCTTTGGCACCTTTCCAAAGCACAAAATCCAGTGGATCTTCTTTCCCATCCAAAACGGCCACTCTCTCACCGGCGCGCAATTCATCCAAGGATTTGCCCGATAAGCGGCCATAGCCTGGGAACTGCCGCACAGAGAAGTTCACATCCTGTCCTGCTTGGTAGGCCAACTTTTTCTCTAACAAGTTCTCTATCATCACCACCATCTGAGGCACATAATCTGTGGCCCTGGGTTGCGCGCTGGGTTCTTGGATGTTTAAACGGCTGGCATCTTCTTCTAAGGCCAAAATCATTCGATCCGTCAAAGACCGGATCGTTTCTTTGTTCTCCATAGAGCGTCGAATGATCTTGTCATCGATATCGGTGATGTTGCGTACGAAATTGACCTGGTAACCTAAGACTTTGAACCAGCGTTGCACAAGATCAAACGCGATCATGGAGCGAGCATGTCCAATGTGACAAAAATCATAGACCGTCATACCACACACATACATACTGACATGCCCGTCTTTTAAAGGCACAAAGCGCTCAAGCTCTTTAGATAGGGTGTTGAAGATTCGAAGTGACATGAAAGCTAAGAAAAATGTGAATGACAGGCAAGACCAAAAAGAAGAAGAACATCAGTTGCTTTAAAATAAGACCCTCAAGGACACCCCTTTACAAAACACGAGCGCCAATACAAAGGCGAGTTGTCTTGTTACACTAAGACTTTATCTCAAACGCCTTG
>CAIMNS010000302.1 GCA_903842945.1 uncultured Burkholderiales bacterium | reverse complement strand
TTTGCGCTTTGCTGCTGATGTTCACTGTCCATGCATCGGCTCAAAAATACCCCAGCAAACCCATCACCTTGGTGTGTCCCTTTGCAGCGGGTGGCTCAGCTGACATCATGGCGCGCTTCATTGCGCAAAAGCTCTCCGAGGCGATTGGAACACCCATCGTGGTCGACAACAAAATTGGCGCGGGTGGTGGTGTGGGCTCCAATTTGGTGGCAAAGGCAAAGCCTGATGGCTACACCTTGCTGTTGATCACCGGCGGCTATCCAGCACAGGCAGCCCTCAGCAAGAACCCGCCCTATGATCCCATCAAAGACATTGCCATGATCTCCACCCTCACCTTCTACCCCTTCATTGTGCATGTGGGTTTGAACTCGCCCTATAAAAATTTAAACGAACTCTTGCTCCAAGCCAAAAACAATCCCAACAAATTCAATTATGCAAGCTCTGGCTTTGGCTCCATCCATCACCTGTCCTCAGAACTATTGAACGTCATGGCGGGCACTGACTTTGTGCACATTCCAACCAAGGGGGGCAACAATGCATTGACCGAGCTTTTGGGTGAACGAGTTGATTTGTTGATAGAAGCGCCAACCTTGTCCCTGCCTTATATCAAGGCCGGCAAAATCAAACCCTTGGCGGTCACCTCCAAGGAACGACTCAAAGCGCTTCCAGATGTCCCGTCGATATCAGAATTTTTACCCGGCTATGAGGTCAAGTCCTTCATTGGCTTGGGTGCAACTGGGGGCACACCCAACGACATCGTCAAGCGCTTGAGTCAAGAGATGAAAAAAATCATCGACGACAAAGACAATTTCGCCAGGTTGGCTGAACTCGGAGGCGATCCCCAGTCCAGCACGCCCGAGGAGATGCGCCAACTCGTTGAAACCGAGTTCTACAAATGGCAACGTGTGATTGACCTCAGAAAAATCGAAAGACAATAAGACCCATGAGCCCTAGTCCCAAGGGATCCATTCGGATCCCCTCAGAAACACTGAACGCATTTTCTAAAGCCCTGTTTGTGGCGAAAGGAGTTTCTCCCGAACACGCTCAAACCATGGCCAATGCCCTGACTTGGGCAGATTTGAGGGGCGTGGATACCCATGGCATCAGTCGTGTACCGATGTACTTTCGATTGCTCGACAGCAAAGAGATGAATGCCGCGCCAAATTTGCACGTGATCCAAGAAACACTTGCACTCACGGTGCTTGAGGCCGATCGCTGCGCTGGCCCTATCGCCATGCAACAAGCCAGTGACATCGCCATGCAAAAAGCCAAGCTCACGGGCATCGGTTTGGTCATGGTGAGAAACACCACCCACACGGCTTCCCTTGGGATTTATTCTGAAAAAGTCGCAAAAGCTGGCATGGCCTGCATTGCGCTTGCAGCGTCAAGACCCAACATGGCTTATTACGGCGCCAAAGCCGCTGGTGTCTCAACGGCCCCCTTTTCGATGGCAGTACCCGGCCCCAAGGGTCAAGCCATCATCCTTGACATGGCTTCAGGCATTGTGTCTTTGGGCAAACTGGCCCAACTCAAAGCCAAAAACGAAGAATTGCAAACCGGTTGGGCTTTGGATGCACAAGGTCAAGAGACCATCGACCCGCAAAAGGCCTTGACGCCCTTGCCCCTAGGTGGGCCCAAAGGCTCAGGCCTATCGCTGATGTTTGAGTTGATGGCCAGCCTGCCTGTTTTGAACCCACTCATTGGACACTTCTTTTCAGACAAAGAGGACGCTCAACGACATTGCCAAAACGCTTGGATCATCGCGATAGACATCGCGCAAGTGTGCTCTGAAGCCTCCTTTCAAGCGGAGATGGACAACACCATCAAAGCCTTGAAGGCACTGCCCGTGGACGAGAGGGTGGGCACCGAGATCTTGATGCCCGGTGAACGTGGCTACAAAGAACGAGTCTCTCGTGAGAAAAGCGGTGTCCCCATTCCTGCCAAAATGCAGTCCACTCTCCATGAGTTGGCTCTAAAATACAAAGTCCCATCGCCCTTTTGATGGGCCAGGTGTTGGGCACCAACACAAGCGCCCTTGCTACCCCATCCTACAATTTTCTAGGGCCCTTTCATGAAATGCGATATTTTGATCCAAGGCGGTCAAGTCTTTGATGGTAGTGGTGCACAGCCACAGATGATCGATGTGGCCATTCATGATGAACGCATCGTGGCCATGGGCAAAGACTTGGACTTGGTGGCCAGTCAGACCCTTGATGCAAGGGGCCTGGTTGTTTGCCCCGGTTTTATCGATATCAAAACACACTCTGACTTCACCTTGCCCATCAACCCCAAAGCTGAAAGCAAAGTCAGGCAAGGGGTCACCACCGAGATCATTGGGCATTGCGGTTTTTCTGTGGCGCCGTGCTTACCGGACAAGGTCAAGCTCTTGGCCGATTACTTAAACCCAAGTGCACCATGGCTACCGTTCAAGGACATGAACTTCAAGACCTATGTAGAAACTTTTCCTCAAACATCGGTCAATGTGGGCATGCTGGTGGGTCACAACACCTTGAGACTCATGGCCATGGGCATGGAGCAAAGAGAGCCCAGCATCATGGAAATGTCACACATGAAAGACATGCTCACGGAGGGCCTGAAAGCGGGGGCCCTCGGTATGTCCAGCGGACTGTTCACCTCCCCTGGCTCCTATGCCAAAGCCGATGAGTTAAAAATCTTGGCTGAGGTGTTGGCCTCACATGGCGCGGCTTATTTCACCCACCTGAGAGATGAATCGTCTGGCGTCTTGCAGGCCTTGGCAGAGGCCATCGACATTGGCCGATCAAGTCGCATTCACGTGCAGGTTGTGCACTTCAAGTGCTCAGGGGTTGACAACTGGGGCAAGACAAGAGAGGCCTTGGACATGATGGACCAGGCTCGACTCGAAGGCATCCAGATCGACTGTGATGCTTATCCTTACACAGCAGGCAGCAACCCCTTGAAGAACATTTTGCCTCAATGGGTTCAAGCTGGAGGCGTGGACGCCATGATTGAACGCTTGAAAGAACCACAAAGTCGTCAAAAGATCAGACAAGATCTTGAAAAAGAGGGCTTGAACAATTGGGGGCGCATTCCATCTTGGGAGGCCGTTCGCATCTCCATCACGCCTCATCTGCCTGAACATGCCGGCAAGACCATCGCCGAATTGGCTCGTCTTCAAAATTTAGATCCCATCGATGCACTTTGTGAATTTTTGATCAAAGACAAAGGTGCGACCCGTGTTTTGATCACATCGATTGCAGAGTCAGACATTGTCGCCCTGATCGGCTCCGAGCGCGTGCTCGTTGGATCGGATGGCAATTGCGTTGCAGATTATGGTGTGGTCAGTCAAGGCATGCCGCACCCTCGTTTTTACGGCACGTTTCCTCGCGTGCTCGGGCGTTACGTCCACCGAGAACAGGTCACCTCCTTGACGCATGCGATCCACAAAATGACCGGTGCCACCGCCCGAGCGCTTGGGTTCAAAGACCGAGGTCTTTTAAAGCTGGGTTGGTATGGTGATGTGACCATGTTCGAGCCCGAGGTTTTTTTAGATCTCTCCACTTATGAAGATCCTCATCGCTATCCCCAAGGGGATCGAACCACGGTGATCGTCAATGGCACATTGGTCGTTGACAAGGCCCAACACACGGGCGCTTTGCCAGGACGCGTTCTTAGAAGGGTCACAAGCGCTCCCTTGCACACCCCAAAGCATTGATGAAAGTGCCCCGTGTTGCAGGACAAGATCTCCTTTTTCATTCAAAGCTTCATCCCAGACCACAACCGCATGCTGTTTGACTAAAATATAAGACAAAAAAGAGCCGAGGCTCTCTTTTTGTCAATCTCATGAGCTAAATTATTTAGCGCAGATGTAATTAGATGCCAAATTGATATCCCCAGTACCATTGTATTTAGGCCATGTGGGATATTCACACAACGGACGCGAGCGTCCTTTGGTGGCTGTTGAAGTGGCATCAAAGACAACAGGCGTCGCAGGAGGAGCAATGCCCTTGTCGACCCAATTATCTAAAGTCGTTAAATTATCCCAAACAGGTGAGAAATTACCTCCGCCGTGAGCCAGACCTGGAACCAAATAAAGCTTCATAAAGTTGGCAACAGAGCTTGCACCCATTTTGTTGACAATTGAGTTAAAGACATTGATGTTTGCATAGGGACTGACACTTGGATCGTCATTGCCTTGTAGCCACAAAACCTTACCACCCTTGTTGGCAAAGGTGGTCCAATCTGGCGTCGTCGCACCAAGAATATCGGAAAGGCTGATGATCCTGTCTTTCCAAATGCCAGGGTTTTGAATATCAAGTGAGAGTAAATTAAAGCTTGGATTTCTGGTCACGAAATATTTAACAAATTGATCTGCTCTTGAAACGTGGTGCGCATTGGGCCCCGACACAGGAGGCTCAATGTATGCCGCTTGAGACCCAATTTGCATGGTGATACCCTCTTGGCTGTTGTAGCCGGGGTAGGTATTCACACCATTCGCAAAAGAATAAGGAATCGTGAATCCGTTGTGATAGACATCCAATGTTTTGGCAAGTTGAACAGGCGTAAGGCATGTCTCTGGGGTTCCAGTCTCACCATTTTTACACATCATGTCTGCGATCATTTTATCGGACTGAGCGCGACAAGCTGCCATATTACTGACCAGACCATCTACGACACCGTCCAATGCATCACAACGAGAAATGGCCGTAGATGCGATTTTGTTAACCATCGCAGGAGGAATCCAACCTGCTGAATTGTTGTCATAAATCGCTCTTCCCAAAGCAGCACCCCAAAGCCTCAAGCCCATAAAATTTGCTGTTGGGTAATTGGTAAGAATGCCATCATAGGATTCAGGCCAACGCATTGCAGCGGTTAGACCTTCCCGTCCACCCGTCGAGCCACCTTCAAAGTAGAAACGGCGAGGAGCTTTTCCTTTGACCATCTGAGATATTGCAACTGCAGCATCATGCGTTTTTTTAATGTGCATGTATCCAAAATTAACCAACGCCTCATCGTTCATGGCAAATGAAGCATCGTTTGAATCCGGTGCTTGATGTCCAGAGTCATCCGCAAGGGTCATATACCCTGAGGCCAAGGGGGTTAGAATATTTGTAAGTCCCAAAGTTGTATAGCCCGTTGTCTTGGGAATATTGCCGTTGTAGCCTCCACCACCAGACTGAAGAACTTTTTCATTCCAATTGGTTGGAATGTTCAGTTGAAATTTGATGTCAGGAGCCGTTTTATCTACAGGATGGATGGCGCCTAAAACCAAACAGTAGTTGCCATTGGTGTTACCAGTAGCTGACTCTAAAATATAAGTCGCGGATGTGATATCTGCACCCTTTGTTGGCAGAGAAAACTTTGACGCATCAATTGCTACGCCAACCATATTTTCGCAAACGGCTTGAGGAGGAACGGAGTTGGCTCCGCAAGCTACTAAAACACAGCCCACAACCACAGCGGCTGCAGAACAAAAAAGTATTTGCTTACGTTTAAAAAATTTCATTGATACAACTCCTGATTTATAAAAGACATGCATGAACGACTAAAAAAGATATTATTTATCATTTAAATAAATTCAAATTAAGGGTTTAAACCTAGGACAGATAAGCGCTCACATGTTTAAATAATTTATTTTAAAAATGAAATAGCCAATTTCAAAACGTCCACAAAAGATTCAAATAAAACCATAGTAAATACCCTTAGCAAAGCATTCCATTGAAACATTTGAAAATTTTGAATTCGACACATAATGTCAATTGAACTTGATCTTCTCTAAGGGGAAAAAATTGAGCAATTGGGTTGAGAGCATTCCTACTGCGCAGTCTTACGCTTTGAACAAGGTGCTATTTGATTTGCACCACCATTCATCTCACCTTGAACGCTTCAAATTGAATGCCAAGGCGTATTTGAATGACCGAGTATTGACAGAGATTGCGAAAGAAGCGATCTTGAACAACGATGTCGCACAGTTGTACTTAAGCGGGGCAAATCCTTATTTACTTCGTGCGCACTGTATTGGGGTAGGCATACCTGAAAAAGATTCTGTATTTGCTCTGAAGTCCCTTTTACCCAAAGTCAGTTAGTCCACAAAGGACGACGGTTTTCGTTGAAATGTACGCCCTACACGAAATGACGATTCATCTGTTCAAATCCGCCTAAGTAAATTCAATCGATCATGGCCCAAATTGTCTCCCTTCATGCCGTCAGTCACACTCCGGTGATGATCAATTTTCCAAATGCAGTCAGCGAAAATGATCGAGAACAAGTTTATCAAGCATTCAAAAACGTCGGAGAACAAATCCTGCAAGCTAGGCCAGATGTCTTGCTGCTCATCTCCGACGATCATGTCCACAATTTCTTTTTAAACAACTTACCTGCGTTTTGTATCGGTGCAGCTGACGCTTATCCAGCCCCCGTAGAGCACTGGTTGAAAGTTGAAAAAAGAGTGCTACCTGGTGACTCCTCTCTAGGGACCTACCTTTTAGAGCGTGCCTTGCACAATGACTTTGACCCCTCGTTGTCCATGGAATTGATTTTGGACCATGGCTTTATCACGCCTTTGGAACTGTCTGGATTGCCTCACTCGCTTCCCATTGTTCCCATCTTGATCAATTGCGTACAACCGCCTTTACCAAAAATGAGCCGATGCTATCAATTCGGGGAGATGATTGCGCGCGCATTGCTTGAGGACACCACTGAAAAAAGAATCAGTGTGCTTGCCACGGGTGGTATCAGCCATGATTTATCAACACCTCGCATGGGCATGATCAATGAAGCCTTTGACCGTCAATTCATCGAGCATTTGAGCCAGGGTCAGGCTCAAAGCGCCATTCAATATGCGACAGAACATGTCCACCTCGCAGGCAACGGGGCAGAGGAAGTTCGTATGTGGCTCATGGCCATGGGCATGAGCAAGACCATCATGGCTCAATCTAACTCCAAATTTGAAAAAAATGGCCATGCTCCATTTGAAATCGACTTCTATCGCGCCCTCAACGACTGGTACACAGGGATAGGATTGGGTCATTGGAGGCTGGACTAAAGGCATGCAAGACAAGCGCATTTTGATCGTTGGAGCAGGTATTGCCGGATTGTCCAGCGCACTGATGTTGGCCAAAAACGGCAACGACGTGATGGTGATCGATGCCAACGAGAATTGGGAGATCACGGGAGCGGGATTGACCATCAGTGGTCCAAGTTTTCGAGCCATTGAGGCCTTGGGTATTTTGAGCGATGTGATGGCCCAGGGTCATACCCACCCCGGCATCAAAGTCCATGACAACCATGGACTGCATTTAAAAACATTGATCAGCCCCTGCATTGCTTCGCAAACTGGCGCTGCATTACCTGGTGCAGGTGGCATCCTAAGAAGCACACTGCATGCTATTTTGCTTGAACATTTATCGCGCTTAGGCGTTCAAGTACAGATGGGTTTAAAGTGCACTTCCATCTCACAAGACCTGTTGAGGCCTGATGGATCCGTCCAGGCTCAAGTCCATCTGACCGATCAGCGCACACTCAGTTTTGATGCCGTGGTTTTGGGAGAAGGTTTGTACTCCAAGTCACGGCAACACTTATTTCCCAAAGCCACACCACCCGCCTTGACCGGACAAGCTTGTTGGCGAGTGGTTCTTTCCAGACCTGAAAATGTTGATCACCGATTTTTCTATCTAGGCGGCTCGGTCAAGGTGGGCCTCACACCTGTTTCAAACGAGCACATGTATTTATTTTTACTCGAATCCATTCCTCACAACCCCCACCGTGAAACTGCCGAGTTGCAGGTGATCTTGAAAAGTTTATTGAGTGAATTCAATGGCGAGTTGAGCTCCATTGCTCAAAGCATCAACGCTCAATCGCACATTGTTTATCGCCCCCTTGAGTCTCACTTTCTGAGCGACTCTTGGAGCACCGGTTGCGTGGTCTTGGTGGGTGATGCTGCACATGCGACAACACCACAATTGGCCTCGGGTGCTGGTATGGCGATGGAGGACGGGATCGTTTTGTCTGAAGAGTTTTTAAAGGCCAAAGACACACAAGAAGCATTTCATCGGTATTTCTTGCGTCGACAAAATCGCTGCAACATGGTGGTTCAAAACTCTCTTAAGATCGGACAACTGGAACTCGCCAGAGCCAGCGCAGTTGAGCAAGCCCAACTGGTTGAATCATCACTGTTGGAATTGGCAAGCCCTTATTGATTCAACGTTTTTAAAGTCAAGTCTATCTTTAACATTCATTTTTTTGGAGTCCATGATGAAACACAAGTCCATCCACCAAACCTTTCTGATGAGCTTGACCAGTTTAATTTTATGTTGGCAAAGTTGCGCCCTACTTGCTCAAGATTACCCCAACAAAACGGTTCGTTTCATCACCGCCTCGGCGGGTAGTCCTCAGGACGTGGTGGGTCGAATATTTGGACAAAAGGTGGGAGAGAGTTGGGGGCAAGCCGTTTTCATTGAAAGTAAACCTGGTGCGGGCGCACTGATCTCCATGCAATCCGCTGCCAAATCAGCAGCAGATGGCTACACGGTCTTGATCAGCTCAGCGGCTTTTACGGTGACGCCCTATTTGTACAAGAACATTGGATTTGATATAGAGCGAGATTTGACGCCCCTGGGTTTGCTAGCCACAACACCCAACATCATTGTCACCCATCCTTCTTCTGGACTCAAGTCGATCAAGGACGTTGTAGAAAAAGCCCGTGGTGGCAGAAAACTTCAGTACGGCTCTCCTGGCTTTGGGACGACCCCTCAACTCTCCGCCGAGTACCTGTTCAAGATCTTGGCCAATCAACCCCTTTTGCACGTGCCTTACAAAGGTATTCCGCCTGTTGTAGCGGCAGCCATGAGTGGCGAGGTTGACATCGCCTCCATGTCATTGCCCCCAGCTGTTCAGTTGATCAAAAGCGGAAAACTCATTGGACTGGCTGTCACCAGTGGAAAGCGCAATGCCAGCGTACCTGATGTACCCACCATTGCGGAAACGGGCTTTACAGGTTTTGAAGACGACTCTTGGGTCGGTGCATGGGTTCCCTCTGGCACACCCATGTCCGTGGTGCGTCGTTTGAAAGAAGAGTTGGAAAAAGCATCTCAATCCAACGAGGTCAAGGAATTGTTGAAAAATGCTGGCTTTGAGTCCAGTCCACTGTTTGGGGATCCGTTTTCACAAATGGTGAAAAAGGAACTGAACAAATGGGAGAAAGTTGTCAGGGAAACGGACGCCAAAGTTGAATAAGCGCCAAGCTTTGGGAACTTCAAAACAATGTAGTCAACTCGGGCGACGGTTCGATCGCCTACACCGTGTTTTTCAATGAACGGGCCACAAAAGTTTATTGAGTCTCTTCATGTCCAAGCGAGATGAAATGCGCTTGGCCGCCTCTTGAACTTCAAGCATGAGACTTTGATGGTCGAGCTGGGTCAGCTCCCCATTTTTAAGAACTTGCTTGCCCGCCACAAAGACATCTTTGACCGTGTTGCCCGTTGCGCTGTAAACCAAATTTGAAACGGGATTGTAAAGCGGCTGCCATTCTGGGAGTGTGGCATCAAAAAGCACAAAGTCAGCTTGCTTACCCACTTCGATTGAACCTATCTGGTCAGCAAGTCCCACCCCTTTGGCTCCGTTCAAGGTGGCCATCTCGACTGCGTGCTCTGGTGGCATGACCCGAGGATTCATCCTGACCTCCTTGTACATGCATGCTGCCATTCGCATCTCTTGGACCATGTCCACCACGCCTGAAGACGCGTGATCGGAGCCCAGACTCACGTTCACCCCCATGGCCATGAGCTCAGGATGCTTGCCCGCTGCCATGTAGCCATAACCATTGTGCAAAGAGGAGGATGGCGAACAAACCAAGGTGGGCTTGCGTTTGACCAACAAGGCCAACTCTTGAGGCTCCAGCCAACCTGAGTGCACCAAAATCATGTTTTCATCAAGAACACCCAAGGACTCAAGTCGTTCGATCTCGGCTTTGCCGGTGCCTGAAACACTGGCGTCATGCGTTTGATAGGAAAAACATGCATGGGTTTGCAATTTAACCTTGTGCTTGTTGGCGATGTCTTTGAGGCCCAAGATGAGCTCATCACTTGCGTTGTTCATGCCCCTGAATGAGGCAGACAAGGTCAGTTGGCCATGGTGTTGACCCAAATAGCGCTCAAACAAGCCCTCGGTTTTTTCTAAACAAGCACCGGTGGACTCGATCATGCTGGGAGGCAAAATCCCCATCACCGATTTGGTTTTGTCAAAACAAGAACAAGCCGCCACCAGCCTCATGCCCGTGGACATCACCGCTTCGATGGTTGCATCTGGGTGATAGTTACCAGGGTCGGTGAAACACGTCACGCCGTGGCGCAACAACTCTAAAGCGGCAAAAGCAGAACTGACGCGAACATCTTCCCTGGTGTTGGCTGCCTCATAAGGGTACATGTGTTCGTACAAGAACTGCTGTGCATTGGCCTCATCGGCCAAGCCTCTTGAGAGCTGAAAGGACGCATGCAAGTGGTTGTCAATCAAACCAGGCGTCACCACGCGACCACGGCCACTTTCTGTTCGGGAGGATTGCCACCTTTGAAGCAGATCCTCGGTTTTGCCTACATCGACAAACTTGCCTCCTACAACAGCCAAACACGCATCTGTGATGACCCGACGACTGGGGTCAACCGTGATCAACCAATCGATATGGGTGATCAAGAGATCACAATGCTGGGGCTCAGTTTGAAGTTGGTGTTGTGACATCGTTGCACTAAAAGTGGTCTGTAGCTAGGAAATGAAGGCCCTTGAAATCAATCGGCCTTGATGTTGTTCTCGCGAATCACCTTGCCCCAGCGTTCCTGATCTCGTTTGACGGTTTCATAGAAAGCTTCAGAACCCAAGCCAGAGGGGTCGAGCCCTAATTCCTTGAGCTTGGTTCCCATTTCATGGCCATTCACGGCTTTTTTAATGGCATCGGACAAGAAAGAAAGCACTTCTTTTGGGGTGGCAGAAGGCGCAAATACACCGTGCCAGCCTTGAATGCTGGAGCCAGGGTACAAACTTTCGATCGTGGGTACACCCGACAAAACTACAATCGGCTTAGAGCTGCTGGTCAAGAGCGGCCTGAGTTTGGCACCCTGCACTTGAGGCAAGATGCCCAAGGTGGTGTCAAAAATCAAGTCCACTTCGCCCGACAACAGTGCTTGCATCG
>CAIMNS010000301.1 GCA_903842945.1 uncultured Burkholderiales bacterium | reverse complement strand
CCACGCGGTCTTGCTCCTTGCCCAAAGAGACGATCAATTGTCTTTGGAGGTAGAGCCGGTCTTGACACGCCTGGTGACAGGCCCCGGAGTCCACGCTGATCAAAAGCCACTGCCCCTTTAAACTCAACAAGTCCACGAGCGCTCCATCTTCTTGAACGGCCTTGAGCTCTGGCAAGCCTCTCATCGGCTCGATGAGCTCGCCGTGCACAGAGCGAGCTTGGGGCTTGATCACGTAGTACGTCAAGTAAGACATGATCACAGGGGCTGCACAAATCAACAAGACCAACCACACCACCCATCGCGAGCCCTTTCGCTCGATGAGCTCGCCTTGACCGATCAAGTCTGGCAACTCATGCACACTCAGGGACAGGGGTTGATCAGGCGTTTTTTTGGGGGGGTCTTTTTGCATCGCGCTTAGGTTGAATGATTTGATACCAAATGTACAGACCCGCCATCATGAGCGACATGGCGAACCATTGCACGGCGTAGCCTACGTTTTTATAGGCGGTGCTCGCAGGAACTGCCCAGTCCCTTAGAAGGCCTTGTGAATGAGCGCCGATTTGAATCACATGACCCATCAGTTTTAAGCCTCTTTCTTTGGCAAAGGCATGAATCTCAACATTTTGTCGAATATGCAAAGACCTTGCATCTTCAATTGATTTAAAACCCCCTTGCTGCGGTTCACCCAAATCAAACATCTGACTGGGTCCCTCGCTGATGCGCACCTCAATCGACTCTTCACCCAAAGGCGTCTCAAAGGGCGGCAGTTGCGTTCTATCGTAAGCGTTTCTAGGGATCCATCCACGTTGCACCAAAACGCTCTCAGACGCATTGAGCTTAAAAGGTGTGATCACCCAAAAACCGGCCTGCGAGTTCATCGGGCGGTTGTCTAGAAAAAGGGTCTCCTCTGGCATCCATCTGCCCTGAAGCATGACTCGGCGATGAAGCGCTTGCATTGGATCAGAAAGGGCCAAATAAGCCTCTTTGGTGAGCGCAGGCAAGGCGCGCATTTTTTCAACACTATCCTCAAGTGCCCACTTTTGCTGGGCCCTAGACCATTGCCAAAGCCCAAGCGACGCAGTCAAGGTCATGCACGCAATCGTCACAATCAATACAATGAGACCCTTGAACCTGAACGAAATAGTCACCAATTTCAATCGCATCTTCTTAAAGGTATAAACGGCCCATGATCTTTATCGTTACTTTGGCTTTCATTGCCATCATCGCAAGCCTTGGCTTGGCCATGTATTACATGCTCAAGGGCGGCAATGGCGGCAAAATCCCATCCAACAGCATGTCCAAGGCCTTGGCACTTCGGGTGATCTTGTCGATTGCACTCTTCCTTTGCATTTTAATCAGCTGGAAGTTGGGCTTGATCGAACCCACTGGCATCAAGCCAGGTCAATAGCACGGTGAGCGCAAAGCCTAGAGAGGAAGCGCCCCAAGAGCCGACCTCAAGGAAAAAAGGTCTTGGTGACCAACACAAAGACCTTTTTAAAAACTTGAGCTTTGTGCCCACCCTTTGTCAACAAAGAGTGCGCTCACTGACACTCAAGTCCAATAGACCAAGATGTACAAACCCAACCACACCACATCCACAAAGTGCCAATACCAGGCAGCACCTTCAAAACCGAAATGTTTGTCTGCCGTGAAGTGGCCCTTTTGCAAACGCAAGGTGATGACCGTCAACATCAACATCCCTAAGAACACGTGAAAGCCATGAAAGCCCGTCAACATAAAGAAGGTAGAGCCATAAATGCCGGATGAAAGTTTCAAGTTCATTTCGGTATAAGCGTGATGGTATTCATAGCCTTGAACACACAAAAACACAATCCCAAGCAACACCGTGCACCACATGAACAAAATCGTTTTAGCACGGTCCGATGCAAGCAATGCATGGTGAGCGATCGTTAAGGTCACACCTGAGGACAACAACAAAGCGGTGTTGACCGTTGGCAACCAAAAGGGCGTCATGGTCTCAAAAGGCTCGATGGTCCCTGCTGGGGAGGTGGTCGCACCTGCTGAGATGGTCGGCCAAACAGCCTTGAAATCAGGCCAAATCACCGCATGGTCCAAGTTACCCAGCATGGGTACAGAGTGCGAGCGAGCCCACCACAAGGCCGAGAAAAAGGCACCAAAGAACATCACCTCAGAGAAGATGAACCAACTCATGCTCCAGCGAAATGACAAGTCGACTTTGTAGCCATATTGTCCAGTCTCGCTCTCGTGAACTGCGTCACTGAACCACTGGTACAAGACAAAGAGCCAAAAAAACAAACCAAAAAACAGGGCGTAACGTCCCCAGTCTTGGCCATTGACCCATTGGGACGCACCCAAAATCACAAAAAACAAACCCAAAGCCGCCATGGCTGGATGGCGTGAGGGCTCGGGCACATAGTAATAAGGCGTTTGCCCATCGGTTGTAGAACTCATCTCAACTCCTTTTTCATCATTTCGTAACCACCACATTGACGATGACCATCAACAAGGCGACAAATAAAAAACATGCAGCCACACCCACCACCAAAATGTGAAGGGGCGTGATGCGGACCGTGTCCTCCTTGAACTCACTGCCTTTTCTGATCCCCAAAAAGGACCATGAAACCGCCACAATGGTTCTCCAAGTCGTGCTTTGACCAATGGCCTTGAACACGTTCATAAGAAACCACCTGTGTTGCCAGACGTCAAAAGGGACGTCTGAGGTGCAGGAGGTGTTTTAGAACCCACCTCAAAGAAGGTGTAAGACAAGGTGATGGTCGACACATCTTTGGATAGCTTTTTATCGATCACAAAGACGACAGGCCAAGATTTCTTTTCACCTGGCGCCAGAGTGTATTGATTGAAACAAAAGCACTCCAACTTGTTGAAGTGTGAGGCCGCCTGGTTGGGCGCATAACTGGGAATGGCCTGCGCTGACATGACCCGATTTTGTACGTTTTGAAACTCGTAGACGACCGTTGTCAACTCTCCAGGATGGACTTGAACAGAACTTTTCTCAGGCTTGAAGTGCCAAGGCCCACGAGCATTGGCATCAAATTCAACAGTGATGGTTCTGCTCAAATCAACTTGTGTGTTGTCAGCCAAGCGTCTTTTGGCATCCTCCCCCTTGGAGGTGTCACTTTCACCCAAAGCCAATATATTGATACCCGTCATCTCACAGATGGCCTTGTACATCGGCACCAAAGCATAGCCAAAAGCGAACATCCCCAAAGCGACGACCGCCAACTTTTTGAGCATCAGTAGGTTGTCTTGATTGGGCATGTAACTAGGATTTTAAGTGGGACAAATCATTGACCCGTGAGCAGCAGCATTTTGACCAAAAAGCCAAAGAAGAACACCAAAGCAACCGAGGCCAAAATCAGACCCAGCCTGAGATTTTGTTTTTTTTGTTCTGGTGTCATGGCTTTGGCTCAGCTTCGATCAGGCCACAATTCTTGTTGCCGTCGCATCCAACTTGGGAGGCGTCTCAAACGTGTGGAAAGGGGCAGGAGATGGCACTTCCCACTCCAAACCTTCTGCATGGTCCCAAGGACGCTGAGGCGCATGCTCGCCTTTGCCCATCATCACGGGCAGCACCACAAAGATGAAGAAATACACCTGCGCCAGTCCAAAGGTGAAAGCACCCATTGAAGCCAACATGTTGAAATCAGTGAACTGCATGGGGTAATCGGCGTAGCGTCTTGGCATGCCAGCCAGTCCCAAAAAGTGCATGGGGAAAAACGTGACGTTGAAAGAAATCAGGGTCCACCAAAAGTGAATCTTTCCACGCGTTTCGTTGTACATGAAACCGGTCCACTTGGGTGACCAGTAGTAAAAACCTGCGAACATGGCAAACAAGGAACCTGCCACCAACACGTAATGGAAGTGGGCCACCACGTAGTAGGTGTCTTGAAGTTGCGTGTCAATGGGCGCCATGGAGAGGATCAAGCCCGTGAAACCACCCATGGTGAACACAAAAATAAATCCTATGGAGAAAAGCATCGGCGTCTCAAAGCTCATGGAGCCCTTCCACATCGTGGCCACCCAGTTGAACACCTTCACGCCCGTTGGCACAGAGATCAACATCGTTGCATACATGAAGAACAACTGACCCGTCACCGGCATGCCAGTCGCGTACATGTGGTGCGCCCAAACAATGAAGGACAAAATCGCAATGGAGGCCGTGGCATACACCATGGAGGCATAGCCAAAGAGTCTCTTGCGCGCAAAAGCTGGCACGATCTGGCTGATGATGCCAAAGGCGGGCAAAATCATGATGTACACCTCTGGGTGTCCAAAGAACCAAAAGATGTGTTGGTACATGACGGGGTCGCCGCCACCCGCTGGGTTAAAGAAGGTGGTTCCGAAATGACGGTCCGTCAAGGTCATGGTGATCGCACCCGCAAGCACAGGCATCACCGCAATCAACAAGTAGGCGGTGATCAACCAAGTCCAGACAAACATGGGCATTTTCATGAGCGGCATGTCAGGAGAGCGCATGTTCAAAATGGTCACGATGATGTTGATCGAACCCATGATGGAAGAAGCACCCAAAATATGAAGCGCAAAAATACCTGAGTCCATGGAAGGGCCCATTTGCAGCGTCAAAGGCGCGTACAAAGTCCAACCCGCCGCAGGTGCACCACCTGGCAAGAAAAAGGAACTCGCAAGCATGGCCGCTGCAGGAATCATCAACCAAAAACTGAAATTGTTCATCCTTGCAAAGGCCATGTCGGCCGCTCCAATTTGCAGAGGAATCATCCAGTTGGCAAAGCCAACGAAAGCCGGCATGATGGCACCAAACACCATGATCAAGCCATGCATGGTGGTCAATTGGTTGAAGAGCTCAGGGTTGACAAACTGCAGTCCTGGCTGAAAGAGTTCTGCTCGAATGGCAAGGGCCAAGACGCCACCCAACATCAACATCGCGAAAGCGAACAACAAATACAGGGTTCCGATGTCTTTGTGATTGGTCGCAAAAACCCATCTGCGCCAACCGTGAGGAGCACCGTGGTGATCATCGTGGTGATCTACAAGAGAGTGATCATGTGGATGTAATACTGCGCTCATGCTAAGTTCCTTTGATCTAAGGTTTTATTGAATCGATTACTTACGTAGGGCCAACACGTCGGAGGGCTGAACCAATTGACCCGTGTGATTGGACCAGTTGTTTTTGGTGAAACTGATGACAGCCGCAAGATCGGTGTCACTGAGTTGTTTCCATGAAGGCATGGCCCCATTGTTTTGACCTGCCAACAAGACAGCAATCTGCTTGGACTTGTCCGCATTCAACACCACAGCCGCACCATCCAAAGGCTTGATGGCTCCACCGCCCTTGCCATTGGCTTGGTGACAAGCCAAACAATTGGCCGCATACACCTTCTCTCCTCTTTTCAAGAGATCGTCCAAAGCCCAAACCTTAGAGGGATCGTCTTGCAAGGCGGCCATTTTTGCTTGAGCCTCTTTGGCCCAAACCGCATAATCTTCTGCACTGAGAACTTT
>CAIMNS010000300.1 GCA_903842945.1 uncultured Burkholderiales bacterium | reverse complement strand
TTTCTCTATGGACATCGTGCGCCAACCGGACCCCAAAGGGGATCGTGTGAACGTTGTGCTATCAGGTAAATTTTTACCCTATAAACAATACTAAATCAGGTCACTGTCGTGGCACAGGTTCTAGTGGCTCAGTTCTGCTCCAAAAGGGATAAAGGCTCAAGGTTCAAGACTTCAGAAACAAGGATCTAGGATCTGAGTCCAAGGACTGATCAGCGGCAGTTAATTTTCACGTTAGCATGGCTGCAGCACTTAGACACTTTTCTGAGCAGAAGTCTGAAGATGCCGCTTGAGCCATTCTGCTTGACTCTCAAAATTGAACCCGAGTGACAAATTAGACTTGGCCAGTTAAAATCGTGATAACCTACACTTGATAAAAACACCAATTCGGCTCCAATTAACTTTGAATGCCTAAAACCCATCCTACAAAGTAAAACATGGATCTTTTCTCTGCAGTTGGTTTTAATTGGAATCGATTAAAAACGACTGATGTTATGCCAACGCATTCCATTGAGCGCGTTACCTTTCGTTTTCACCAAATGCTATCCGTCTTTGTTTGGGATGCATCTGTCCTGGAAGGAAACCCTTTTACCTATCCTGAAGTTAAAACTTTGCTGGATGGCATCACTGTCGGCGGAAGAAAAATTTCTGATCAAGAGCAGGTTCTCAACCTTGCTGAAAGCTCCAAGCATCTCTTGGCATTGGTCAAAGCTTGCAAGTTCTCATTGAACAAAGCAACGTTCACTGACTTGCACAGGCTTGTAGCACGAAATGAAACATTGGATTGGGGACACTTTAGGGGAGAAGGCAAAGAATCATCCTATACACCTGATGTTGCACTAGGAGAGCATGGACGCTACACCCCTTTGCCAACACTTGCAGGAGCCCCAGACTTGAACCGAGTCTTCTCGCAAGGTATCGAAGAGCTCAACAATCAGGTGTTGCATCCCTTTGAAAAAGCGCTTGCATTTTTCTTGTTCGGTGCACTGCAGCAATTCTTTTTTGATGGCAATAAACGGACCTCCCGCTTCATGATGAATGGGATCTTGATGTCTGCGGGCATTGACGCGATCAGCATACCCGCAGCAAAAGTCCAAGAATTCAACGAAAAGATGGTTCGCTTCTATCTGAGCCAAGATGCCACGGAAATGATGATGTTTCTGATCGACTGTTGCGACTTGAAATAAGCACTTTGTACAAGACCCGTTTTGAAATCAAGATCGTCAAGGCGTGTGCCAATGGCTCGTGGGAATCAAGGTAGGGCTCAGCCCTCCTACCCAAGGATCTTCAAAAACTCGGCGAGCGAGTGATGACAAAGTCAATGAAACCCTTCTCTACCGAGGTGTAAATCAATTTGACCCTGAGTCTTTGACCTACCTTCAATTTCGGAATGTCTCCACTTAATCGGCCCTCTGTAGGGGGGTCGATGATCCTCACCCAAGTGCCCTTTTGTGCGACCCCCGTCACCAAGGCATCAAAGTACTGACCGATTCGCGAAGTCAAAAGCATGGCAGCCTCGGATTTCCTCATGTGCCTTTCTGCCTTTTGCGATGCATCCTCTTGCGAGGTGCAATGAGCTGCCAAGTCTTCAAGCTCGCGGTTGGTGTAGGGTGGATCTTGATTGGCCAAAATGGCTTTGACCTGCCTGATGGTGACCAAATCGGGGTAACGTCTGTTTGGAGCGGTCGAGTGGGTGTAATTTTTGATAGCTAAACCAAAGTGACCGATGGGCTTTTGGTTTTGACGTTCCACGACATACTCGCCTCGCCCCATCAATTTGATGATGACCAACGACAGGTCAGGAAACCGAAGGGGATCGAGTTGGTGCTGCTTGGCCAAAAACTTCTCCAGTGCAACTGAGTCTGGCAGCTCAGGCAAGGTCTCTTGATACTGATGAGCGACTTCGACAATTCGCGCCCATCTCTCAGGTGAACGCACCACACGCCGCAAGGACGCGCCACCGTGCTGCATCAAGAATTTAGAAATGCACTCATTGGCAGCAATCATGAATTCCTCAATCAATTGCCGAGCGCGATTGTGAGGCTGCAATGTCAACTTGGTGATGTGTTCGCCTTCAAATTCTGCGCGCGGCTGAAAAGTCTCAAAATTAAGCGCTCCAGCTTTGAGTCTGCTCTTTTTGAGCAATTGAGCGAGATGGTCTTGGGCTTTCAGTTGAGCGTCCATACCGTGAACAGATCGGGCCGCTTGGGGTAACTCACTGCGGTTTTCTAACCAATCAGAGACAGCGTCATAAGCCAATTTGCTTTGATTTTGAACGATGGCTTGGTACACATCGAAGTTTTGAATTTCACCCAAGTGATTGAAAAGCATCTCCACCACAATGGATGCTCTTTTGACACCCTGGTTGAGCGAGGTGAGGTTGGTGCTGAGCTTCTCGGGCAACATTGGGAAAATCTTGGCCGATGTGTAAACCGACGTGGTGTTGGTCAAAGCGTGCTCATCAATGGCTGAGCCCTTCTTGACCAAGCTGTCCACATCGGAGATGGCCACCAAAATGGACATGTCCCCATTTGAATGCCCCTGACTGAGTGTCAGTTGGTCCAAATCCCTTGAATCATCGTTGTCGATGCTGCACCAAGGCCAGTGCGAAAGGTCTTTGATGAGCGGGGTCACTTGGACGGGCGCTTCATCGATCAGCTCTAATTGTTGGAGAGCGGCCTCTGAAAAATAGGGCCTCAAGCCCCAATCAAGGAGAACTTGATCGGCAAGAGAGGCCAAATTGACGCGCTGGTGAGAGGGGTGTTTGGACATCCCTTCATCCTAAACCACGAAGTCGTCATTTGAAGGCGTTCAATTTTATTTATTTTGAATGCGCTTAAATCTCGATGTAGCCCCCAAGCTCTATCGAGTGCTCTAGAGGAATTTGGAAGTACTCGGTGGCGCCCAACATCACCCGATGCAAGAACACAAACAAGTTCAAGAACCAAGGTGAGCTTTTCTTGGGCACCACTTTTTCGCGTCCTATGAAGAAGGACGTGGACATCAATTCATTTTTAACACCCTTTTGGTCCAAAAGTTTCATGATGTCAATCATGTTGGGCTCTTCCATGAAACCGTAATGGACTTGAATTTCAAAGAAATTGTGCAGGTGCGCTTTGATGTAGATCCTCTGATCGTGTTGAATGGTTGGGATGTTTTCAAAAATGACATTCAGCAGCAACACCTTTTCATGCAAAACTTTGTTGTGTTTCAAGTTATGCATCAAAGCCATGGGCACAATGTTTTGATGTGGCACCATGAACACCGCTGTGCCGGAGACGCGAATGGGATCTCCCTCACGAATAACAGACAAAAAATCGGTCAAATTGATGGAGTTCCCCCAGCGAGCTTTGAGCAAACGCTCACGTCCGCTGATCCAAGAAATCATCACCAACAAAACCAAACTCGCGACCACGATTGGCAACCAACCGCCTTCGAAAAACTTGAACAAATTGGCGACCAAAAACATCATGTCCAACAAAAACAACAGAACAAATACCGGGGCAAAAAAGGACTTGTTCCACTTTTTGACCGAGATCATGAAGTACGAAGCCAGCAAGGTGTCAATGGCCATTGCACCGGTGACTGAAATGCCATAGGCAGAGGCCAAACTCTCTGAGTTTTTGAACGTCAACACCAACAAGACCACGCCCAAAAAGAGCATGATGTTGATTTTTGAGACATACACTTGCCCAATTTCTTGGGCTGAAGTGTGCCGAATGCGCAACCGTGGAATGTAGCCCAATTGGACAGCTTGGTTGGCGATTGAAAAAGCACCTGAAATCACCGCCTGAGAAGCGATGATGGTGGCCATGAAAGCCAGGCCCAACAAGGGCAACAAGCCCCAAGAGGGGCACAAGCGGTAAAAAGGATTGTCCAAGGCGGAAGGGTCTCTGATCAGCAAAGCGCCCTGCCCAAAGTAATTGAGCAGCAGACAAGGAAAAACAATGATCAACCAGGCCTTTTGTATTGGAGAACGGCCAAAATGCCCCATGTCTGCATACAAGGCCTCTCCACCGGTGACAGCCAAGACCACCGAGCCCAAGATGGCCACAGAGACCGCTTGGTGATCGAACAAAAAGAAGATGCCATTCAAGGGATTGAGCGCGTACCAAACCTCAGGACTGTGGATCACTTCAGCAAAACCCATGGCGCCCAAGACGATGAACCACACCAGCATGATCGGACCAAAAACAACACCCACTTTGCCCGTTCCAAACCGCTCAACAGCAAACAAGCCTGCAATCAAAACCAAGGTGATGTAAATCACATAATGATTGAGCTCAGGCGAGATCACATTCAGTCCTTCCACCGCACTCAGCACCGAAATGGCCGGCGTGATCATGCTGTCACCAAAGAAAAGCGCAGCACCGGCAGTTCCGGCTATGGTCACCAACCATCGTTTTGAGGGGCTAGATTGTAATTTCTGTAACACCAGAGCGGTCAAGGCAAAGACGCCGCCCTCCCCGTTGTTGTCGGCTCGCATGATGATCATCACATACTTGATGGTCACCACCAACAGCAAAGACCAAGTGATCAAGGACAAGATGCCCAAGACAGCCGGTTGCAATGCGGCACCTGCGCTACCCCCAGAGGCCTCCACAGAAACCTTTAACGCATACAGGGGTGAAGTTCCAATATCACCAAACACCACGCCCAAGGCGCCAATCAAAAGAGCGGCCATGCTGCTCTTTTGAGCATGGCCAGATTCATTTTCAGTCGATGACATACAGTCCTTCAAGTAGGGGTAAAGTGCAGGCATCTTAGTCGAGATTCCTAGCCGCTACCTTTCAAGCCAAAACAAACCACACTAGGGTTTACCCTAATTATAAGTTTTTAGCCTTGGGGGGTCAACTTGTCATTTGAAGTCGTGGCCGCATGGGCCCAAATGCGCTTCTTGGACATGATGGAGACAAAGAGAGCTGAGCTTTCAAAGTCATGCAACCAAGACTTCAGTTTTTCAAAAGGCAACTGTTCAAACCAAGGCGGATCGACCTTTGAAAATTGGCGCACAAAGGGCATGAGCGCCACATCGGCCAAACACCGCGTTGGTCCCCAAAGACATGCAGATTTTTCAAGTCGCTTGTTCAAGTCTTCCAAGAACAATTGGCCCTGGTGCCTGTAGGGCATGGGGTCTGACAATTGATACCGATGGGGGTATTTGTAGCGATCAAGATTGAATTTGAAATGTTCGTCGTTTTCTTTGATCAAATCCAGCATCTCTCTTTGATGGATCTGCTTGTCCAACAACCATCCCTCAGGGTCATGGCGGGCTAAAGCCCATCTCATGATGTCAAGGCTTTGCTCGATGACCCGTTGCTCCCCTTGGTCTTGAATCCAAAGCACGGGTACGGTGCCCTTTGGAGAAATTTCAAGCAAATGAGGCGGCTTTTTCTTGAGTTCAATCTCTCGGTGCTCAAACGCTGTGTTTGAAACTTCAAGCGCCATCCTCGCCCTCATGGCATAAGGACAACGTCGAAAAGAATACAAAACAAGTTGCACTTCAGCTCTTTCCTAGGCGGGCAAGTCCACCACCTCCAAGATCGTCTCCAGGGGTCGACACAGCCTTGTACCCTTCTTGGTCACGACGATAGGTCGATTCATTAAAATCGGATGCTCCACCATGAAGTCCAACAGTTCCTCCTCGCTCCATTTTTCGTTGGACAAGTCCAACTCCGCATAGGGCGCATCCTTGGTTCTCAACAACTCTCGAACACCCATCTTCATGTCTTTCAACATGCGCTGAAGATCGGCCTTGCTGGCAGGTGTATCCAAGTACAAAATGGTTTCGAACGCCAAACGATGCTCGGTCAAGAATTCAACCGTTTTTCGCGAAGTTGAGCACTTTGGATTGTGGTAAATTTTGATCATGCTTTGGTGAGGAGTGACACCGCACTGTGCGGCAAAACTCCTATTTTAAGTCGCATTCCCCTCTTTGCTTGCTGGGCCTCGTCCAAGGAGTTTGAGCCCCGTGCAATTAGGGATACCCTAGGTGATCCGCGCCTCTTCAAACCCTGAAAGGCTTGGATTCAATGAAATAATAAGGCGTCTTTTTCCCCTACCCCATCAAAGGCCCGATTTTGAGTCCATCCACCCCTCCAACACCCACCGCCGCCAGCCGGCTTTTACAAGACGCGGTCAAGCTAGGTGTTCAATATGTGTTCACCAACCTGGGCAGCGATCACCCCGCTTTCATCGAGGCCTTCGCTTCCTTGAGCGCCAACGGACAAAGCATGCCGCAAATCATCGTCTGTCCACATGAGATGACGGCTTTGAGTGCAGCCCATGGATTTTCAATGATCACTCGCCAAGCTCAAATGGTCTTGGTGCATGTGGATGTGGGAACGCAAAACTTGGGCTGCAGTGTGCACAATGCAGCTCGCTCTCGAATTCCGGTGATCATCGTTGCAGGGCTCTCGCCCACCACCATCACGCAAGAACAAACGGGCCATCGAACTGAGTTCATTCACTACACCCAAGACTCAACCAGGCAGCATGAAATCGTCTCCCAATACATGAAATGGTTTTATGAGTTACGTAGCGCATCCATGGCCCATGAAGTTTTGGCCAGAGCCGTTCAAATTGCCTCCTCAAGCCCGCAAGGTCCGGTCTACCTCACCGGCGCCAGAGAGCTTTGGGAGGAAAAGAGTTCAACGCACAGCCTTGACGTGTCCCATTGGTCAGCACCAGAGCCCTTGGGATTTTCAGATGTGCATGCCAAGGATTTGGTCAAAGCTCTCTTAAAAAGTCAACGCCCCTTGGTCATCACCTCCTACTTGGGTCGGCAGACTCAAAGTGTTCTTGCTTTGAGACACCTTGTGGAGCGCATCGGCATCGCAGTGTGTGAAGTCAACCCGCAGTTCATGAATTTTCCTGGCGACCATCCTTGCCACATCGGCTACAAACGCAACAGCTTGGTCGACGAGGCCGATTTGATTCTTATGCTGGATGTGGATGTGCCCTGGATCATGTCAAAAGTCACCCCAAGCGAAGACTGCGCTTTGTTCATCATCGACATCGATGTCCAAAAACACGATTTGGGGTTTTGGCACTTCCCCACTTCAAAGAGTTGGCAAGCCGATACCTTGTTGTGCATCAACAGCATGAACCAGCAATTGGAAAATCACACCATCGACGCGAGCCTGTTTGCATCAAGGACCGCATGGATTGACCAAGCGAAAAAAACACTCAAGCTCCCAGACCTGTCGCCTTTGCCAGACGATCGCATTCACTTACAACATTTGTGCCAGGCGGTCAAAGATTTGGTCAACGAAAAAACCATTCTTCTCTTTGAGTCGCCCACGGCCACAGAAAGGCTCCTCTCAACACTTGAGATGAACCAGCCGGGAAGTTATTTTGCCAACGGTGGCAGTGGCTTGGGATGGGGCATCAATGCAGCGATTGGCGCAAAATTGGCAAAGCCTCACAGTGAAGTCATCTCCTTTGTCGGTGACGGCAGTTTCATTTTTGGCGTGCCCAGCAGCGCTTACTGGGTGGGTAAAACCTACGACACCCCGCAACTCACCATCGTGGTCAACAACAAAGGTTGGAACGCGCCCAAGACATCAACCCTTTTGGTCCACCCCCAAGGGCAGGCACAAACCCACGACACCTATTGGATCACCATGGGCCACGAGAGTCGCTTTGCTGACATCGCACAAGCGGCCGGCGGAGCGAAGGCTTACCGAGTCACCCGATTGTCTGAGCTGGCTCCAAGCTTGCAAGAGGCCATGGCATCGGTCAGGATGGGGCAAAGTGCGGTCGTCGACGTGCTCCTCCCAGCCATTTCTGAGCAAACCCTTGGACTCACCCCCTCCACCTTGAAGCCTTGAAGAGCACACCGTGAAAGCCATTGAATTCAAAGAAACTGGTCATTTGAGCCATCTGCGCCTCACCGATCTGGACAAGCCCCAACCCAACGACCGTGAGGTTTTGATCAAGGTCTTGGCAGCGGGTCTGAACAAAAGTGACACCACCAACGTTTTGGGTCTTTTCCCCTACACCACGGTGCCCAGAGTACCCGGCAGAGACTTTGCAGGCATCATCGAAGACGGCCCCAAAGATCTGATTGGCCTAGAGGTATTTGGTACGGGCAAAGAAATCGGATTTACCCAAAACGGCGCCCATGCTCAGTACCTGTGCGTGCCAAAGGAGGGTTTCTCCATCAAACCCAAGAACATGAGCTTTGAGCAAGCAGCCGCTTGTGGCGTGCCTTTTATCACCGCTTACTTTGCCATTGAAAACACGCGTGTCACCGCCAACACCAAGGTGGTGGTCATCGGTGCCTCAGGTTCTGTTGGTTTTGCAGCCCTTCAACTGGCCAAGCAAAAAGGAGCTCAAGTGCTGGGCCTTCTCAGAGACGAACAAAAAGCGCAGCATCTCCAACAAAAAGGCTACACCACCGCATTGATCCAGGAAACATCTGAGCTCAAAAACTTGGTGCTTGGGCACTTTGCCCAGGGTGCTGATGTGATCTTTGACACAACGGGCCAGTGGATCGCCCAAAGCGTCGAGGCTTTGGGCCAACAAGGAAGACTTGCATGCATCGTGGTACCAGGAGACGGCCATGTCAATGTATCGATCAGAGATCTGTACCGTGTGGGTGGCGAGATCATTGGGGTCAATTCTTTGCTGTATTCAGCCCAAGCGTGCGCGCAAGTTTTCGATCAACTCTGCCCAAGTTTTTCCAATGGAAGTTTGATCGCGCCTGAACAACTTGATACGTGTGCCTTGTCAGAGGCGACTGAACTCTACTTGCAGCTCAGACAAGGTAGAAAAGGCAAATTCATCTTATTGCCACACGACAACACTTGAGCAACACATGGAGACATCGATGAAGTGGATTCGTTTTCAACACCTCAAGCTGATCGCCTATGGCCTTTTGGAAGGCCATCAGGTCAGACAAGTTGAGGGCTCTCCCTTTGAAGAGCACCGATTGACCTCAACCTTCCATGACGTGAAGGACATTGAGTTGCTCACGCCCATTGCACCGGCCATGCTTTATTTTGCCGGGCCCAATTTCAAGGGCCATGTCCAAGCCATGGCCAAGCGCAGAGGCCAAGAACCTGTCTACCCCAAGCGCCCTGATCCACATTTTCGTTCTGTTCACGCATTGATACCGAGCAACGCCAAGATCGTGGTTCCTCATGACAGTTGCGGTCGCTTACAACCCGAGGGACAATTGGCTGTGGTGATCGGTCAAAAAGCCAGAAACGTTCCTCTGGAGCGGGCGCTTGACCATGTGTTTGGCTACAGTTTATGCAATGACATCACAGAGCGTGAATGGCAAAAGGTCGATCGCACCATGTTCAGAAGCAAAAACACCGACACCTTCAAACCCTTTGGCCCTTGCATTGCAACAGGCTTAGATCCCTCAGACCTTAGAATTCAAGTCAGACACAATGGCCAAGTGACGGCTGACTTTTCAAGTGCGGAACAAACCTGGAGTGTGGCCACGTGGATTCATACTTTGAGTCAAAACACCACGCTGCACCCCGGCGACTGCATCATGATGGGAACGCAAGGTGCAGCGGGCGACATGGTTGCAGGAGATCTCATTGAAGTGGAATGCCAAGACATCGGTTTGCTCAGCAACCGTTTGGTCGCAGAAGTGGTTTGAACACCAGCGCCCATGAAGGTCCTATTCGTGCGACTCTGAAGTGTCTTCGGCGTGAACATCGTCGCCAAACACATCACCTTTTAGAAAAAAATCTTCAATCGTTCTAGGTTCAAATTGAATTTCCCACCAATTGTAGTCAAGGTCTTGCTGATAAAAACCATAAGCTCCATGTCGCTCCCGCACGCTTTGAATTTTTCGAATGCCATACACCTCTTTTAAAGCTTGGGCTTTCTCATAGGCTTGGTCCACCTCCTCTTTGGTGCTGACGTTGAGCCCCCAATGGGTCAGCACATGCTGTTGAGGCACCCGTTCACCAATGCACACACACACCACATACATGTCTGAATGGAGTCTCACCATCATGGCGGGTTTTGCATGTCGCACCACTTCCAGACCCAAATACTCCTCATAGTATTTGCGAGTGTTGTGCAAATTGCGAGAAAGCATGGTGCCGTGCGTGAGCTTGAAAGGCTGAACGATCGATGTCTGACTCATGAATAAGAATCCTCAAATGAAATGATGCCTTTGGGAAGAATGGAATGATACCAAAAGAGATGTATGCCATCCGCTTCAAAAGCTTTGCACCCATAGAAGTAACCCTAGTGATGGCTTCCCACGCCTGACCCGTTCTTCTGTGATAATCAGCAAAGGGGCACTTGGGTCATGCACTCTGACCCTTCAAACACCTTTTCAGGAACAAAGAATATGCTTTCAAAACGTTCATGGGTTTTCATGTTGTCCATGGTGATGAGCTCATGGGTGTTTGGCGCAGACCTGGCAAAAGCCGACATCATGTGGCTTGGCCAGTCCGCTTTTAAAATCACCACCGCAAGTGGCAAAGTCATCTTGACTGACCCTTGGTTGATCGCCAACCCCAAAACACCACCCCAATACAAGAAGCTTGAAAATCTAGGGAAAATCGATGTTTTGCTGGTCTCTCACGCCCATTTAGATCATTTTGCAGACGCTCCAGCCATTGCCAAACTGAACAACATCCCACTTTGGGGACCAGGGGACTTGAATTCAGTCACGGTGGCCTTGGGGATCTTGCCTCCTGCATTGGCACCAAGATTCAACAAATCAGGGACCGTCACACCCGCACCAGGCATTCAGGTCACGGCCGTTCACGCAGAACACTCCTCCATCTTGGTATGGAAGAATCCTGATACCCAAAAAGATGAGACCCATTTTGGAGGTGAACCCATAGGTTTCATCATCGAATTGGAAAATGGCTTCAAAATTTACCACATGGGTGACACGGGTCTATTCAGTGACATGAAATTCATTGCAGAGTACTACAAGCCAGATTTGGTCATGATGCCCATTGGGGGCAATTTCACCATGGGTCCCAAGGATGCAGCCTACGCGGCCAAAGAGCTCTTGAAGGTGCGCAACGTCATTCCGATGCACTATGGAGCCAATCCTCTAGCAAAGGGAACTGTACTGGAATTTCAAAAACACCTCGAGGGCTCAAACATCAACGTCCTTGAAATGACCCCCGGCGTTTCTCGCCAGTTCTAGGCACGTTTTACTTTTTATCTTTTGAACACCCTCCCCTTGATGGCCCATCGTCCTATTCAAGCATTTATCTTTGACAGCGACGGCACCTTGGTCAACAGTGAGGAGCCGGGCATTGAAGTGATTCATCACTTGGCGAACCAAGCTGGTGTTGAGCTGAGCCGAGAGGATGCCATGAGACGCTTCACGGGCTTGAAGATGAAAGACGTTGTCGACTGGATTGCAGACCGGCTTCCCAAGCCCTTTGAGCAAGGGTTTCATGAGTCCTTCACCATGAGCATCCGCCAGGAACAGACCCGACGCTTCAATGAAGGACTGCAAAGTATTCGAGGTGCGAAGGAGTTGCTCGATTACATTCAATTGCCAGTGAGTGTGGCCACCAATGGGCCCAGAGAGAAAGTGGAATTGACCTTGAAATTGACAGGCCTGAGAGATTATTTCTCACACCACGTCTACAGCGCTTATGAAGTGGGTCACTTCAAACCCTCGCCAGATTTGTTCCTGCACGTCGCTGACAGGCTAGGTGTTGATGCGAAAAAATGCGCCGTTGTCGAAGACAGTCTGACTGGCATCACTGCAGGCCTAGAGGCCCAAATGGAAGTCTTTGCTCTTGCTGAGCCACACACCATCCCTCAACATTTGCATGAACAAGTTGTCTTCATTGAGGACTTGTTGGCCCTAAAGCAGCATTTGATAGAGCATCGCAACTTCAGCACCTTCAACAAGGACACGTCATGACGCCCCATCTCAAAAACCTACTGAAATGCGCCCTATCGTGCCTGCTCTTGCCCATGTGCTTGGCACAAGAGTGGCCAACACGCCCAATCAAGTTGATTGTTCCCTTTCCTGCGGGAGGGCCCACGGATTTGGTCGCCAGAGAGGCGGCCAACATCATTCGAGAGGACTTTAAACAAGCAGTTGTTGTTGACAACAAACCAGGCGGCAATGGTGTCATTGGACACGGTGTGTTGGCCAAGTCGCCACCCGATGGCTACACCTTGGGACTGGTCTTGATCACGGTTGCGGTGGCGCCGCACTTGGGAGCGGTACCCTTTGACACCTTCAAAGACTTCTCGCCCATCACCAACCTCATTGCCATGACCCCCATTGTGGTGGCAAACAACCAAGCGCCCTTCAACACCTTGAGTGAGTTGATCGCTTACGCAAAGGCCAATCCCAATAAATTGTCTTTTGGCACACCTGGGGTGGCCACCATGCCGCATTTGGCAGCGGAGCTCTTACAGTTGCAATCGGGCATCAAAATGACACATATTCCCTATAAAGGAGCCACTCAGCAAATGCAAGACTTGATGGCAGGCGTCACCCTTTTGGACTTCCAAAGTTCATTGGTGCTTGCTTTGCCGCAACTGAAAGCGGAAAAAATCAAAGCTCTGGCTGTCTTTTCAGAAAAAAGAACCGCTCAGTTACCACTGATCCCTTCAGCCAAAGAATCTGGTTTCAGTGATTTGACCATCGCTCCTTGGTTTGGAATTGGTGCTCCTGCGGGCGTTTCAAGCGACATCATTCAAAAATTGCACAGCTCGCTTGTCAAAGGTTTTAACAGCCATGATGTGCAAGAGCGATTTGCAAATATTGGAGCTAGCGTACAAACCAATAAAAGTCCCCAAGAGTTCAATCAGTACATCAAATCTGAATTCGATCGTTGGGGAAAAGTCATCAAAACCGCAGACATCAAAAGCGAATAAGCTGCTGATTGAATCACACTGCAAGGGGTTCACTGTACAGTTGAGTTCACTTGAATCACGAGCTTACCGATCGCTTTTCTCATGGCCAGTTGCTCGATGGCTTTCACAGCATCTTGAAGCGCATACACCTCATTGACCTTGGGGTTCAGATGGCCCAAGCGAACTTGCTCGATGATGAAATCCATTTGTTTGAGATGTGCAAGGGGCTCTCTGCGAATCCACTCCCCCCAAAATACACCCATGAGGCTTCTTTCAGACAACAGCGCCAAATTCAAGGCTATTTTGGGGATCTCGCCGGAGGCAAATCCAACCACCAAAAAACGCCCACGCCACGCCAGTGACCTTAAAGCCGCCTCACTGAACTTACCGCCTACAGCATCGTAGACCACATCCACACCCTTTGAGCTCGTTGCTTCCTTGATTCGAGATTTAAGATCCTCAGTTTCGTAATTGATCAACACATCGGCACCCATCGACTCGCAAACCTGCAACTTGTCTTGAGTAGATGCAGCAGCGATGACGGTAGCACCCATTAATTTGCCCAACTCAATGGCTGCCAAACCCACGCCACCAGAGGCACCTAAAACCAAAAGACGCTCCCCAGCTTGAAGGCGCGCGATGTTTTTGAGGGCGTGAAGGGACGTGCCATAGGTCAATGTGATGGCTGCGCCTTGGATCATGCTCATGTGTGCTGGAATGGCAATGACCTTGTCTTCATGCGACAAAGCAAACTCCGCAAAGGCCCCCACACCAGGCGTCGCCACCACACGGTCTGAGACCTTAAAGCGTGTCACACCTTGCCCAACTTCGCGCACGATGCCGCACAACTCATGCCCGGGTACAAAAGGCAAAGGGGGTTTATTTTGATACAAGCCTTGCACGATCAAGGCATCAGGGAAATTGACCGATGCTGCGCCGACCTCAATCAGCACATGACCGTCTTTGATTTGAGGTCTGTCAAACTCCGCCAACTTCAGCTCACCAATTGGAGCGAATTTTTCACAAACTATGGCTTTCATTGCTTTGACCCTCCATCGATGAATGGATTTCTTTGCATCAAAATGTCTTGCATTCTGCGCTCTATGATTGGGTTGATTTTACGGTGCGGTAAAATGTAAAAATCATTTCGATCAATGGCATCAAAAGCGCATAGCGCGATATCACCTGCACTTAACTTGGCGTGCGTGATGGCTTGGTTCATTTGAGCTTCATACCTCATGGATGACTCACTGGAAATTTCGCTTGGGTTTTGGTAGCGAGGGAGTCGATTTTTTTGAGCGTTTTGAATGTTGGTTTGCACCCAAGCAGGACACAGCACAGACACGCCCAACTGAGAGCGACTCTCCTTCAGTTCCAAATACAAGGTCTCACTCATGCTCACAACCGCATGTTTGCTCGCACTGTAGGCGCTCAACCCGGGCGTATTGACAAGCCCAGCTACTGAAGCGGTATTCAAAATATGACCCCCCTCTTTTTGATTTAACATCTTTGGCAAAAAATGACGTAAGGCGTTGCTGATCGCAAACACGTTAACGCCAAATATCCACTGCCAATCTTGCTGTGTATGTTCCCAAACCGATTTATTCAAACAAACGCCCGCGTTGTTGATCAATACACTCACACAACCAAATCGCTCAAAGACGCTCAAGGCCAAACGTTCCATCTCATCGTCTTGGCTGACATCGACTTGGACCGTAAGCACCTCACTTGCAGGCACCTTCAGCACATCAACCGCTTGGTCTAAACCCAAGGCGTCTACATCAACCATCACCACTTTCATCCCATGCAGAAAGGCCAAACGGCTGAACTCAAACCCAATGCCAGAGGCAGCTCCGGTAACGACTGCCACACCGCCTGCAAAACGAAATGTTCCCATTGCAAAAACTCCCTTACCAAAATCACACTTGGTGTGCCAAAGAAACCAGCTACTCAGTAGTTCCTATAGGTTTTCAATACTCAAAACGTCTTATAGTCAAGGTGTTTTCCACCTCCACGTGCAAAAGGAAACAAGACATGCCAAACCCCATCTTATCTCTTCTCACACCGCTCCTGTTGCTGATCTTCCCGCTCATCAGCGTCCACGCACAAGACACGTCTAGCAAAACCATCACCATGGTCATGCCCTATGCAGCAGGCGGACCAGGAGACATCATCACTCGGCTTTTTGCGGCAAGCATGCAAAAAAGCTTGGGTCAGCAAATTATCGTCGACAACACCTCTGGTGCGTCTGGGAGCATTGGCACACTCAAAGTCGCACGCGCAAAGCCTGATGGCAACACATTGCTCATGATCCACGTGAGCCATGCCACCAACCCTTTTATGATCAAAAACCTACCCTACCACCCAGTCGAGGACTTTGAGCCTATTGGTTTAGCAACAGAGGGGCCCATGGTTTTGGTCAGCAGAAAAGACTTGCCCGTCAAAGATGTCAAAGACTTTGTTAGATATGTCAAAACCCATCAAAACGATATTTCAATGGGACACGCTGGGGTGGGGTCTGCATCCCATTTGTGCGCTTTGCTTTTTTCTAGTGCATTGAATTTGAACTTCATTCAAGTTCCCTACAAAGGCACCGCGCCAGCATTGAATGACTTGATGGGGGGACAGTTGGATTTGCTGTGTGATCAAACCTCCACCACACTGCCTGCCATGGGGGTAGGCCGAATCAAAGCTCATGCTGTCGCCGGTAAAAATAGACTCAGCTCCATGCCCGACATTGCATCCCTCAGTGAAGCCTCGGTGTCGGGTTTTGACATCAGTATATTTTTTGGTCTTTATGCGCCCAAAGGCACTCCCAGCGCAGTCATTGATAGACTTTCCTTGGCCCTACAAAATGCATTAAAGGAGCCCGAATTGCGCTCTAAACTTGAAAGCATGGGCGTCTCGGCAGTCTCACCAGACAAGGGGCGTCCTGAGAGTCTGCGTTTGCACCTCAAGCATGAGATGGAGACCCTGGGTCCTTTGCTTGTCAAAGCAGGCATTCAACTCAACTAGCCCTTACTTGATATTGCTCATGATCCATTGAGACAAGTATTGCGCAATTTCGAGATTGTTTTTCTCAAGCATCATCATGTGTCCATTGCCTTTGATGCCAATGTCTGGCAACCGTACATAGGTATTTTGAACTCCGGCATCACTCAAGAACTTGGCTGTGCAATGGTCATAGGGCACATGATAGGACGCATGCGAGCTCACAATCAAAATGGGTTTGCCTTTTAAAAGAGGTAACTCTCTGGCCGGTTGGGGTTGGACCCAACACTTGACCAAATTGTCCCCATCAGGCTTGCTTTGGCGCAACAACTTTAAATCCTGGGGCTGTTGCACAGGAGGGTTGAATGTAAGCGGCAGCCTACTGATCCCCCAAACACGGCCAATTGGGCCGTCTTTGTAAAAATCTTCCCCATTCCTCTCTAAGGTCATTTCATACAATGGCGGTCCATTGGGCTCGATCGCCACAATTCCTTTGACCAACTCGGGCCTTGCATTGGCAATGAGCCAGCCAAAAGAGCCCGATTGTGAATGCGTCAATAAAACTGAGGGACCGATTTTTTCAATCAAAGCCACACCCGCGGCCAAATTCAGCTTCTCGATGCTGTTGACGTCTTCAATGTCCTCGACTTGGGATGAAAAGAACTGATCGTAAACGGGGTCACCCATGACACCTGCTCCGGGCCACTGGGTGTGAAATTGTGCCTGTGGATATTGCCCCTTGAGTTTAGGCGCCGTAAAACGATCGGACATGGCTTGCGCATTGGGTTTGCGAGTTTTCCCGTAAACCTCGCTAAAAAAACCCGAGCGACCTCTAGCCGGTTGATCAACCACGTAGACCGAAAACCCTTGGCGAACAAAATAAGTGGCCCACCCTTCTCGCCCGTCTGGTGTGGCTAAAAAATTGGTGCCCGTCTGCCCACCGCCATGCCACATCACAATCGGAAAAGTATATTTTTGAAGGGCAGGTTTTTGAAATTGAACAAACATTTGTTGAGTTCGAATGCGCTGTCCTTGGGCATTTTGGGAGTATTCGCCGCCAACAAAAAAATAGCCCTGCTCGGCAATGCTCAAAGACTCACCCTGTGCGAGTTGAAAGAACAAAAACGTTGAGGTGAAGATCAGTTTTAAAATATTTTTCATGTAACTTTGCTTCAATGGAGTATCAAGACCCTCTTGCCCCTTGCAAGAGTTTACAAATGCAGAGCAAATTAGACGAGGATCAAGTGGGGTTAAAAATCCAGCTCTGTGCGCCTGATCTTCTTCATGGATTTTGCGATTGAATTCACAATGACAGCGTATTGTGCTTGTTGATTTTAGCTTTGTCACCCATCTTTTTTTCATCATTGGTATA
>CAIMNS010000299.1 GCA_903842945.1 uncultured Burkholderiales bacterium | reverse complement strand
AGCTTCTTATATTGACGAGCAAATCTGCGTGTTTGGACTGCCTGGTAGCTCATGCGCGGCTACGGGGCTGGAAAGGAATCGCATCGCTACGAGGCTCTTTCATTGACGCTAAAGCTTGCACGATAAAGTCAACCGGCAACTCTGGGTTGTCGATCGCAGCTCGCCCAACACAGGCCCAAAACTCAATCTGGCCTGCAATCGTGCGATGTTCAGCTTTGGCTTCGTTTTTCGCTTGCTCGTATAGCAAGTTGTCAATTCTTACTGGCATACCCATGTTAAAACTCCTTTGCTACAAAAGTAGCTAATCTTACGATATTCTGCAGAGCTTCACAATCCTCAGCGCAGCCATAGCCAAACAAATGACCAGTGCTCTGTAGTCTGCGAGTGACAAGATTTTCCGAGGCTCCGGCCTGTCTAGGAAACCCGAGGCGACTCACTAGCTACTACGGGCGAGGGCGTCGGACTTGTATAAAAAATTTGCAACTTACGCATCCTACGGTGATGCCAAGATCAGAACTCTATACACTTTGAAGCACCCGATGATTTGTCAGTTGGCTAAAGCGAGAGATCAAAGCGCCCAAGCGTAAAGAGTCTTTACGCCTTTATTCTTAATAGTTATTTGAGGACGTAAAAACAATAACTTTTTCAGCTGTTAACTATACTACTAGCATACTACTTTTGCGCCGGTAAAAAATGGTAAATTATTGATCCATATAAAGAAATTGGTGAAATGTTGGAGTCTTCACACGGTGGAAGTCACATGTTCGATCCATGTATCGCCTACCAATGAATAAAAAATTGAATGAGATCAATCAATTAGATAGTCTGCCTGAGCAATGGGTCATCATATTGTCAAAAGAATAATAACCAAATCAAACTCTTGTGAAATTTAAAAAATAAACTACAATGTAGTTATGAGTAATATTAAGTTTCAATGGGATCCCAAAAAAGCTTCTGCAAACGAAAAGAAGCATGGCATTTCTTTTGATGAAGCTCGAACGGTCTTCTTTGATGAGAATGCCAGGTTGATTGATGACCCTGACCATTCTGATGACGAGGATAGGTTCATTTTGCTGGGTCTTAGCAGCACACTCAAAGTTGTGTTGGTTTGTCATTGCTATCGTGAGCAAGGAAATGTGATCAGAATAATTTCTGCACGAAAAGCATCAACGTATGAATCTAAGCAATATCGATAAAAGGTGCACCATGAGAAAAGAATACGATTTCAGTAATGCGCGTAAGAATCCTTATGCGTCTCAGTTAAAGAAGCAGATCACGATTCGTTTGGATGAGGACTCGATTGTTTACTTTAAAGAAATTTCTAACCAAGTTGGTATTCCCTATCAAAGTTTAATCAATCTTTACCTGCGCGATTGTGCTGCGCAAAACCGTAAATTAGATCTACGTTGGAAGTGATTCGTCAATTAGCTTTTTGGGAATTGACTATGTTTTTTTGATTTGACTTGGCCTGCTTGAATATGATCGAATCCGATCAGCGAAAATATCAACCAACGCGTTATAAAAATCATACTTACTTTCTGAGCGCGCCCGATCAAACTTTATATCGATGAGTAAATATTCTCGTAGACGCCACCTTATAGTTCATAAGTTGGAGCGATGCAGAAAAAAAGTTGCATCGTTACTAGGCTTTTTCATAGATGCTAAAACTTGAACAACGAAGTCAATTGGTAACTCTGGGTTGTCAATTGCAGCTCTGCCAACAGTTGCCAAGAATACGATTTTTCCTGCAATCGTGCGGTGTTTAACCTTTGCTTCGTTTTTGCTTGTTCGTAAAGTTATCAATTTTTACTGGCATACCCATAACTCCTCCTGTGCTACAAAAGTAGTTAGATTTGCAATCTATATTGAATCGTATCATTCACCAGATAACTGAATTTAATCAGTGCTTTTTTATTAAAAAATATATTAGAGGTTTACTACTGAGTGATTTTAATTTGATGATTTTAAGTAAGAAAGGTGAAATGGAGTCCCCACATGGGGGGGCGTCACTTTTTCAATCCATGTATCGCCCACCAAAAGGATATCAATCATCGCTTAAGAAGTGTAAATTGAATAACATCAATGTTGGACTCTTCAAAGGCTGCTTCGCAGTAGGCCAGATAAAATTCCCACAACTTCATGAATCGGTTGTCAAACCCAATCGATTTGATGTGATCAATGTGTTGCATGAATGCTTGCCTCCACCGCCTCAGTGTCTCGGCATAATCGGGCCCAAATTTGTACTCGTCGATCACTACAAGCCCTGATTGTTGCGCCCTTTTTCTGAACTCGCTTGCGCTGGGTAAGCAGCCACCAGGGAAAATATATTGTTGAATGAAGTCAGTGGAATGGATGTATCTTTCATACAAGCTTTCATCGATCACAATACTTTGAATGCATGCTTTGGCGCCAGGTTTTAAAAGTCTAGAAATCGTTTCAAAATAGCTGTTCCAATAGGGTTGTCCTACGGCCTCAAACATTTCAATGGAGCAAATCGCATCGAAGGGTGCATCTTTGATATCTCGATAGTCTTCTAGCCGAAGATCCGTGAGGCTTTGAAGTGCATGAGAGCGCATGCGGTTTTGGGCAAATTCAAGTTGTTCACTTGATAGAGTCACTCCTGTCACGTTGGCGCCAAATTTTTGGCTAGCCAATTCGGCCAAAGCCCCCCAACCGCAACCAATTTCAAGCAAGCGATCTTTGGGTTGAAGGTCAACCATGCGAAGCGCGCGCGCGACCTTGCTCATTTGTGCATCTTTGAGCGTTCGAGTTATATCACCTTCGAACATGGCCGAAGAGTAGTTCATGGATGAGTCAAGCCAAACCTCATAAAAAGCATTGCCCAAGTCGTAATGAGCGTGAATATTCTTTTTGCTGTTGGATCGAGTATTTCTGTTGAGCAAATGCTTGATGCGATAGAAAACTCTGGCCAACCAATGACCATAAATCACGGATTCAAGTGCATTTCGGTTCGCAATGAACAAGCGAATCAATCCAGGTACATCGTCGCTGGTCCAAAAATTGGACATGTAAGCTTCAGCAAAGCCAATGTCACCAGACTTTAAAGTTGCTGACAAGGTCTCCCAATTGCTGATCGATATGTTGGCAAATGGAGCCTTTGAGCTTCCAAAATGAAGAACAGAACCTTCAGGGGTCGTGAGTTTTAAGGAGCCAATTTTTAGATTTTTAAGAACCGACAACACTCGTTTGGCAACATGTGGAAGCTTGGATTCATCTAATTTTGAATGCTCATACAAGGAATCCTTGGCGACCTGCATTGAAATAACTCCAGAGATTTGAACGGTAGTAGGAAGAGACTGACAGCAAGGGGTTTATAAAATGCTCGCGCAAATTTAAACATAGATCGCATTGCATTCAATGACGGAGGATTAAAAACCTTAAAAGCATATGGCTTTTAGAGTTGCTATACACATTTTAAATGCTTTAGAAGAGACAGGAGACGGTTGTCCAAAGTGAAGGGTTTGAGCTTAAAAAAAATTAAAAAGATCATGGTATTTGGCATAGCCCATGAGGTGCAAGGCGCTGAAGTTGTTGACTGTATAGAACATCAGTGTGGGTGGATGACTTCAAGTGAACAAGTGTGCTTGAGCTTGATGCATGGATCGGTTGAGTTTTATGTGTCTTGAATGGAACAGGGGTATTTGAAATTAAAAAGATCTAGAGGTAATTGCGTATAGCCCTTGAACAACTTTCAAAAATACAATAGCCCTGTGTCAACTTTTGAGTTTTCTTTTTTTTGTAGTCTTTCGTGGATACTTTATGCCCATTGTTTTGATAGAGGAAGACAAAATTTTAAGAGTCATCGAGGCGATTTTGGACCCTCGGGTGAGTCTTGAGCGTTTAGCGGCTTTTGCAGATTTTAATTCCACTGCGGTTGATGATTTCCCCGAATGGCTTGCTCAAACCAGGCGAGACTTGGTGGGTTTGTGCCCATCTGAGGTTCGTTTTGTCAAAACACAAGAAGAATTGCTCGAGCATTTGCCCGATGCAGATGTTTTGATCACGGAGGGTCTCAAGGTGGGTGAGCGTGAGCTTTTGAGAGCTACTAAGCTTCGCGTGATCCATCAATTTGGTACGCAAGTCAGCCATATCGACACCAAGGCGTGTTCTAAAAGAGGCATTGCGATTCAAACGCTACGCCGAAGAACCAACATCGCCATGGCTGAGCACACCATGATGTTGTGCTTGAATTTGGCAAAGCGATTTGCTTTTGCAAATCGGTGGGTCAGTGTCGATGATTTGAACCGACGTGGCATGCAATACAAGCCCTATGACACCCGATTCACGCCCAACGCCAACTACATGCGCCTGACCGATCTCAGAACCCTTCATGGTTCAAATTTAGGCTTGCTTGGATTTGGTGAGATTGCACAAGAGGTCGCCAAAATGGCGCAAGTATTTGGAATGAATGTCTTGTGTCACAAAGCCAATCCACTTGATGAGGCTGAGCAGGCCCTGCATGGTGTCAAGTGCGTGTCGCTCCATGAGTTGCTTGAACGCTCCGAATTCTTGAGCCTTCATGTCCCTTTGACTGAGAGCACCCGTGACATGGTGGGGGAGGCCGAGTTGATGCGCATGCCCAAGGGCTCATTTTTGATCAACACTGCCCGTGCAGCGATCGTTGATCACGACGCTTTGGTCCAAGCATTGCAATGCGAGCACATCGCTGGCGCGGCATTTGATGTGCATTACAGCGAGCCCGTTGAAAGCGATGAGATCTTGCTCAGCTTGCCTAACTTTTTAGCAACTCCGCACGTGGGAGGAGCTTCTAGAATGAATGTTTTATTGGACATCAAGACCCTTCTTCAAAACTGTTTGCCCTTGATATCCAGTCAATTGCATTTGTCCATAACATAATTTCAATCCTACTTAAGGAGAACGCATTGAAGTATTTCTCAAACAAAATTCCAAACACTGTTTCAAACTTGTCTGTGCTTTTCAGAGCTTGGCTAGGCTTTTTCTTGCTGCTCTTAGGGGCTTGCCTCTTTGCGGGACGTGTTTTGGCGCAAGAGTCGTATCCCGTTGCACTAGAAGGTCAATTTGCCAACTTGGGCCATGTGAGCTTGTGGTACACCGACATTGGCAACAAGGCGGCAAAGGAGGTGGTGGTGATGCTGCACCCCAATACCGGCACCAGCGCTGTATGGGCAGACCAGTCTCGCGCACTTGCTGCAGCAGGTTACCGTGCGATCGCATTTGACCGAAGAGGCTGGGGGCAAAGCACCTATGCCACAGAAACAGACAATGGAGCAAAAAGTATTGCAGAAGATTTGGAAAGCCTGGTGACTCATTTAAAGTTAGATCGGTTTCATTTGATTGGAATTGCTGGGGGTGGCTTTGCAGCCATTGACTATGCCGCTTGGCAGCAAAGAAGACTCAAGTCTTTGATCATTGGTGGCAGCACGGGGCAGTTGTCCGATCCCTCTATGAAAGAAATAGTCCAACGTCTAGAAATTCCCGGCATCAGAAAAATTCCCGCACATTACAGAGAGGTGGGCCCCTCTTATAGAGCGCGCAGTCCAGAGGGGACTCTCAAGTGGTTGGAGGTGGAGGAGCACTCTATGCAAAAAAATACAAAACCACAAAATTTGCACACCCTCAATACATTGGACAAAATATCCACCATCAAGGTACCTAGTCTTTTGATCGCAGGTGGCGCAGACTTGTTGGCGCCTCCCTCCCTCATGCGGATCTGGGGGCAGCGTTTGAAGGGGCATCAATGGTTCCTCATTCCCGAAGCTGGGCACGCTTTGACATGGGAGGAGCCGGAACTTTTCACCAAGGCGATGCTGGATTTTTTAAATCAACAAACCAAGTGAACATGTCAAGAGACCTTCCATGATCAATCTCGTTACAGGTTCAGCTTTGTGTTTCTTGCAACTGCTGCTTTTGGCGGTCATGTGCTTAGGACCATCAACGATTCAAGCTCAGACCTACCCCACTCAATCGATCAAACTCATCTCTCCAATTCCTTCGGGTGGTGCACCCGATTTGATCGCAAGGATCATCGCGGCGAAGCTGTCTGAGTTGACGCAGCAAGCAGTCGTTGTAGAGAACAGGGTGGGCTCCAATGGCATGATTGCGGCTGACTATGTAGCCAAAAGCACGGCCGATGCTCACACCTTGCTGGTGGGGATGGACAGCATCTTTACGATCAACCCCTATTTGTACACAAAATCAAGTCTGGATGTCAACCGTGAGTTGGTGCCCGTGGCGACTTTAGGCTCCAATCAATTTGTCCTGTCTGCCAATGCCAATTTGCCGGTCAAGTCTTTTACCGAGTTCATCGAATGGGCCAAACATGCAAATCCACCCCTCGCGTACGCCTCTGCTGGCAATGGAAGCCAGCACCATTTGATCATGGAACTTTTAAAGTCCAGGGCCGGTGTTGATCTGATGCATGTGCCCTACAAGGGTGGGTCGCCAGCCACCACGGCCACGGTGGGTGGGGAGGTGGCCGTGATGTTTGCAGGCACCTCCAACTCCAACTTGATCAAGGCAGGTAAGCTCAAAGGATTGGCCAGCACGGGCATGAAAAGGTCGCGAGTTTTCAGCGAGCTGCCTACGATCAACGAAACCTATCCTGATTTTGAGGCCAGTATTTGGATAGGTTTGTTTGCGCCCATCAACACACCAGTGTCAACAGTGAACAAGTTAAGAGATCATGTCAATAAAGCGCTTTCAACACCTGAGGTGATCGAGAGCTTGTTCAAATCAGGTGGCATTGAGGCGTTCATCAGTTCTCAAGATGAGTTCAAGGCATTGATTTTGCGAGATCAGAAAAAATATTCAAAAATCATCCAGTCTCTGAAAATCAAGGTTGATTGAAGCCTTTAAATGCAAAGGCTTCGCATGAGCTCTTTGATGGGCGTACTGGTGTTTTTACACAATGCCAGAATGTGTGAAATTCTGGCCTGACTCACCCAAGGGCTCAGGCAGTCATTGAATTTTTGATCCAAGTCGCTTTGTTGGGCTGGATTTTCAGGAGAACCTTTATGAAAAGTCGTGGTTTCAACCAAGACCTCTGCATTTTTGGTTTCTATCGTGAGTGTCACAGGTTGTTCAAATGGTGCTTTTCGAACAGCTTCAACGTTCTCGCCAAGGTGTGGGGGGACCCTCACCTGGATCAGGTCAATCAGTTTTGCAATTTCGGGCCTGTTCACAGCCTCATCAGAAAACGATCCAAGCGAGGGACGTTGGTCCAAAAGAGCAGCTGCAATGCAGTACTCCAAGGACGTTTTTCCTTGAAGTCCATTGGTAGGCCTAGAGTGAATCAAAGTTCTGGGGTACATGTAACTCACATCGCATGTGATTTTTTTGATGTCGTCGAGCTTGAGTTGATGCTTTTTTTGTAACTCCACCACGCAGTCAATGGCAAACAATGGAGGCCTGCCACAGGGGTAGAGTTTGAATGTTTGTCCAGGACGGATGATGACAAAGGGCTCTCCCCATTGGTCTAAATCAGACCACAAGGCGTCGTCTGACCACTCTTTGGAGAAAACATGACCCACGTTCATGGGGCCATCAAAGATCTGGGTATCAGCGGTAAAACCGCGTTTGGCGAGCCTGGCCGCTTTGACGCCATTGCTGGCCGCAAGGCCACTGTGAAAAGACATGGTCATGGTGCCAAAGTTTCTTCTGAGGCCACTGGCCATCGAGGCGGCAATGCCCAATGCATGCTGGGTTTGCGTCACGCTTAAATTGAGCAAATGAGCACAAGCGATGGTCGCCGCAAAGGTGCCTTGCGTAGCGGTTGCGTGCCAACCCAATTCGTAGTGAGCAGGATTGAGGAGCATGCCCATTCGACATTCAAGCTCATAGCCAATGACAAAAGCCGTCAGCGCTTGATCCAAGTTGGCCTGGACCTCTTCGGCAACAGCTAAAACCCCCGGCAACAAAGGACCTGAGGGGTGTCCGCGCATCTGAGCTTGATTGTCATCGAACAATTGAAGACTGACCATGGAGCCGTTGATCAACGCGGCGTCATCGGTTCTGGCGAATTGCGAATAACCCATGATGGAGCTACCCGTCGTGGGGGGATTTTCAAGATACGCACCCATCAAGATCTCGATGGCAGGCTCTTTGTATGCGGAAAAAGCACAGGCCAAGGAATCGATGAGGCATTGAGCAGCCGCTTGTTTTTCTGGGATGGAAATTTTTCTGGGCAGCTCGAACAAACAAGTGTTGATCAGTTTTTGTGTCAGTTTTTGGTTCAGTTTTTCGAGCATGGGTGTCAATGCAATAGACGCTTTGAAGAATCAGAGGTCTTTGATGTTGGCGTCTTTGATGGTTTTGGACCAACGCGTGATTTCACTTTGAACATAGTCCTTGAACTGGGCTGGCGTGTTGGGGCTCGCAGGCTCAATGCCTTCTTTGGCCAGTTTGGCCTTGATGTCTGGTAGCTTGATCAATGCATTGATGTCAGCGTTGAGTTTGTTGATGACCGCAGCAGGTGTATTGATGGGCGCAAAGATCCCCAACCAGTTGCTGACCTCAAAGCCCGGGAATCCAAAGGATGCAATGGTAGGTACATTGGGCGCCATGGCGGAAGGTTGAAGTGTAGAGATCCCTAAAGCTTGAAGTTTGCCTGAATTCACGAAGGGCAACACCGTGGTCAAGCCCATCAGCATCACTTGTACATTGCTGCCAAGAAGATCGGTGACTGCGGGTGCCGCTCCTTTGTAGGGAACATGCACCAAGTCGATGTCGGCCAATCGGTCAAAGATCACCATGGCCAAGTGGCTTGAGCTGCCGGGTCCGGACGTGGCATAGTTCATCTTGCCTGGCTTGGACTTGGCCAATTGAATGAACTCGTTCAAATTTTTGACATTCAGACTTGGATTGACCACCAGCAAACTGGCAAGAGAACCTGCTTTAACAATGGGCTGTAAGTCGCGCATGGTCTCAAAGCCCACCTTGCTAAGGCTGGGGTTCATGGTGACAACGCCGGAGGTGGTAAAGAGCAAGGTGTAACCATCTGGCAGGGCATGGGTGACAAACTCTGCGCCGATGCTGCCACCCGCGCCAGCCTTGTTATCGATGATCACTGGTTGCTCGAGTCGCTCTGCCAATTTTGGAATAAGTACTCGGGCCATGGTGTCTGTTGGACCACTGGCTGCAAAGGGAATGACAAAGTGCACGGGTTTGATGGGGTATTTGACCGTGTCTTGCGCAAAACACGAACCCACGCCCATTGCGATCCCTACAAGAATGACAGCTGAGCATCGAAGGCAAAAGGAAGAGTTCATGAGCAAGTTGCTTCTAAAAAATATGAGTCCATGTTAAACCAAATCCTTGCGTTCACACAGGGTTTGGCCCCAGTCAAGACAGGAGTAAGGTGCACCGAGGTGGTATGCAATGCAAGACCCTAAAAATCAAATGGTTGACCTCGGTCACGCCAAGGCTTTCCTTACGCGTGAACAGCAAGCAACTCGACGTCAAATTGAAGCGTCGCATTGGCAGGAATGACGCCACCTGCACCTCTTGCACCATAACCGAGTTCGGGCGGGATGATCAAAGTGCGCTTGCCTCCGATTTTCATGCCCTGAACGCCTTCGTCCCAGCCCTTGATGACCATGCCCGCACCCAATTGAAATTCAAAAGGATCGTTTCGATCAAGGCTAGAGTCAAATTTTTCACCCTGTTCACCGTTGACATACAACCAACCCGTGTAGTGAACGCTGACCTCTTGGTTGATCCCAGCTTGGGCGCCTTCTCCAATGTGAGAGTCGATGTACTGAAGACCGGATGGAGTTTTGATCATGGTTGCTCTTTAAAATAAAATAGTCATCAATTATCCCTGAAAACCAGAGAACTTCTCCACTCAATCCGCTGTAATTTCAGCTTGCTTGATGAGTTTTTCGTATTTGAGCAGTTGCTTGTCCAGTGAAGACGCGAGTTCTTCGGGAGATGATCCTTTGGGCGTCAAACCTTGTAGGATCAATTGCTCCTTGACGCCTTCGTCGCTCAAGGCTTTTAAAATTTCGCGATGCAACTTTTGAACCATCGGTTTGGGCGTGTTGCTTGGCGCCATCATGGCAAACCACGAGTTGAATTCAAAGCCGCCAAGACCGGAGTCGTGTATGGTGGGTACATCTGGAAACTGGGCGAGTCTCTTAGCTGTGGAGACACCGATGAGTTTGAGTTTTCCGCTTTTGACCAAGGCGTTCACCGTGGCAATTCCTTGAAACCCCACATCGACCTCCTTGCCCGCCAGGCCTACCGCGGCTTGGGTTGCACCTTTGTAAGGGACATGGGTCAACTTGATGCCCGCTTGAGAGGCAAAAAGCGCCATGGCAATGTGTTGAGGGCTTCCGTTTCCGCCTGAGCCGTAGTTGAGCTTTCCAGGGTTCAACTTGGCCTGTGCGATGAAGTCAGCAGCGTTTTTGATGGGCGAATCCATCGGAACAACCAGTCCCCATTCGACCGTCGCGACCAAAGAGATGGGTTCAAAGTCCTTTTGAATGTCCCAGGGTAACTTGTTTTGTAAGTTAGGCAGCATCGTCATGATGCTGTCGTTGAACCCACCAAGGGTGTAGCCATCGGATGCTGATTTGGCCACCCGGTCGGCTCCAATCACGCCAGAAGCACCCGCTTGATTTTCAATGGCTATGCCAACCCCCATGCTTTGAGCCATTTTTTGTAAAACAATTCTTGCTGCATTGTCAACCGCACTGCCAGCGGCCAAAGGCACAATGACTTTGATGGGTTTGTTGGGATAACTTGATTGTGCATGCGCGAAAGGCTGGATCATCAAATCGGTTGCAAAGCCGATGGACATGGCTTGAATCAATTGGCGTCTTAACATGGCTGTCTTTCTTTAGATGGAACAAATCTTCATTTGTTTTGTAGGGGAGTCAAGGCTTGGATATGCAATTGCTTTGCAAGCTGTTGCAATTGCTCGACCAGGGCACTTGGCAAGGCGATGCCATGTTTCAAATGCTCAATGCGTTTCTCGTGACTTTGTTCTCCAGGCAGCCAAATCCTTTTTGTGTTGCCCATCTTCGCACTGTTTTTGATGTCTCTGATGAGCCTATCGGTTTGGGTCTTGAAGTCATCGATATCACCAAACGCATTGGGGTCAAGGATGGCAATGGCTTGACCCGTGTTGGTGGTGGTTTTGTAATCTTTGTTGAAGTCAATGACGTCTTTGCCCATGGCCGCCCCATTGAGTGTCCCAGCCAAGAGGCCTACCACCAAGGACAAACCGTATCCTTTGTAGCCGCCAATTGGCAATAAAAAGCCTTCATCGCTTTTTTGAGGATCCAACAAAGGGGCACCGTTTTTGTCAATCATCCATCCCTCTGGCATGAGTTCCCCCTTTTGGGCTTTTGCTTTTACTTTTCCATACGCGGCAACAGTAGTGGCCATGTCCAACACAATGGGTGTTTCGTCCCGTGTGGGAATGGCCGCAGCAATCGGGTTCGTTGACAAAAGCATGTCAATACCTCCCCAAGGAGGAAGATGGTTTGCATTTCCAACAGCAAAATACAAACCAATCATGTCATGATCCAAGGCCATGCGTGCGTAAAGTGAGGCAGGCCCGGCGTGATTGCTGTGGTGGCTACCCACCCAGGCCATGCCAGTGATTTTGGCTTTTTCAATGGCCAATTGGGTTGCTTTGTGCATGACCAGGTGCCCCATGGCATTGTCACCATCGATCAAAGCCGTGGCGAGCTTTTCTTTGGTGACCTTGATGTGGGGGTTTAAATTGATCCCACCAGAGAGAATTCTTTTGGCGTAGGGCGCCAACCGAATGATGCCGTGACCATCAGAGCCTTGAAGGTCGGCTTTGGCCATCAGCTCGCCAATCAAGGCGCTGTCCGCTTTGGGTAAGCCCAAGGCACCCATGGCCTGCGTGATGAAGTCTTGAATGCCTTCAAACGTGAAATGTTCTTCTTGCATGGTTTTTTATGGGTGGAGTTGTTGCATCATGGATTGGACTGCACTGGTTGGGCTGCAGAGGACCGGTGTTTTTGTTGTCGACTGCCCCAAGGTTTGTGCATCCGCCATGGAGAATTGTGCCAGCATGAAGACGTCGCACGCGGGTGCGTTCAGTAGGGCTTGTGCGATCTTTTGATGGTGCATCTGCGCTTGCCCGTTGGCCAGGTCATCCATCGCTTGAGGCACAAAAATGCCGGTGAAATCGACATCGATTTTTTTAGATTGGGCCAATGCCAAAAACTCTTCTCTCATTGACGCGATCGAGGCTTCAAAGGTGGCCAGTAAAACAACCTTCAAGGGCAAAGAGGAGGTAGACATGCGCAGTGCATCTTCAAACATGGCCTGGTTGGGTTTTAAGATAGGAAGACCTGGATTTTTATGTGCGCAGGCATCAATCGCCATCCCAAATGCCGAGCAAGTGAATAAAATCCCATGGGCGCCTGTTTTAAGAGCATACTGAGTTAAATCCTCAAAGCGTGCATACATTTCAGGGGTCAAGGTTTTAGCTTTTGCATGGTCCTTTGACAAGGAATCGTCTAAAAGATGAAAAATCTCTGCACTTGGAGCAAAGGTTTTAAAGGCCTTGGTGATGGGCTCCATGGCGAGTGACGTTGCATGAATCAATGCAATTCTGGGGGTGTCCAAGATCGTGGTCCTGCAAGTTATTGAGTAAAGGTGAGTCTTTGAGAGCGTACACTAGGGCTAGGACTTTAAATTAAGGGTATTTTATCTCCAACTGGAGTAGGGAAATTAACTATTTACTCAGATCGTTTTTTCTGCGATATTCAAAAAATTATGCCCGAGTTTCAAGGGGAAAAGGATTTTTAATTGTCAAATTTAGCTGTAAATGAGGTGGTTCGATGTTAACTTTGATCAATAAATATGGTGGTGAAAAGTTCTATAAAAAACTGGTCACTCAATTTTATGAAGAAGTGACCGCTCAGCGAGCCATGAGGCACTATTTCTTTAACGTGCCTTTTGACAAACTCTTGAGCGATCAAATGGAGTACGGTCAGTTCATCATGAAGAAAACTGAGCGCGGTTACCGTGAACCGCCCATGCAATGGGCGCCCAACGATATTCGCGTCTCCCCTAGTGTTTTTGACGAGGTCATGGTCACTTTAGAGAATTTGATGTTCAAAGCCAAAGTCTCAAGGGACGACGTTCCAGTCTTCAATTGGCATATTTTGGATTTATGCGAGGAAACCAGAAGTCAAACGGTCGACACCAAAATCATGACTTTAAAAGCCGTAGAAATCAATGCTGAGTCCATCAAAGAGATGTACGACAAAAACAAGGCCGATGGCCGAGTGGAAAAAAATGGCGAGGTGTTTGTCACCAAAGGGGTGACCTATCCGATTTGGAACACCATCAAGCCAGTTGATCAAACCATCAGCTTGGTGGGCCGCGCATTCGCCAACGATCCGGGGCGTGTCACGGAGATGAACGACATCAAAGAAAGGGCCATGCTGAAGGTGCCCTTTTTAAATTTAAAAAGTTATGCGTCAGAAAAAGTGTCCTTCATCCATTGTGAACTCAAGTTGTCTTATGCAACAGGCATCCCAGTTCGTTTGATGATGAGGTGCGCACGTGAATTCTCTACCTCTTTCAACGAGGTCTTGGCCGTAGATAAAGAGCAAGTGTTGAAGAATTTGACTCGCTAACGCCTGGATAAAGTCACGCAGCATGCAAGAAAAAACAATCCGGTTGAACGACCATTTCCGTTGGCCTGGCGCAAAAAGAGTCGCCATCGTCTTTAACATTGCCTTTGAGGCTTGGTCGGATGGACAAGCTCCTGGAATTGGTCCCATGGGCAATGTCTTGAAGCCAGGTTTTTTTGACACCAATGCAGACTCTTGGGCCAATTTTGGCGCTGTTCGCGGCATACATCGCTTGCTGGATTTGGCGGACAAACGCCACATCAAGACCAGCGTCATGGTCAACGGTGTTTTGGCTCAAAGAGATCCATTGACCGTTCGCTCTATTCATGAAAGAGGGCATGAAATTGTCAACCACTCTTGGGGGATGGACGTCATTCCCGTTTATTTTGATGAGGCTCAAGAAAAAGAAAACATTGAGCGCAATCATCAAATCTTGACACAAGCCAGTGGTGTTGAACCCACGGGATGGATCAGTCCGAGGGGGACTGGCAGTGCCAGATCGACGCAACTTTTGGCTCAATATGGTTATACCCATCATGGCGACTGTAACGACGACGATCGTCCTTATGTCAAGTGCTTTGATGACAAGAGAATTGCTTGTATTCCCTTGACCATGGATGTCAATGACCTGCCCACCAGTATTCGTTATGGTCATGAACCAAGGCACATGCTTCATGCCTTTGAAGACACGTTTGCTGCAATGATGGATCGAGAAAGCGCACCTTTGATGCTGGATGTCACGGCACACACGCACGTGTTTGGTCGACCGTCCGGTGCTTGGGTGTTTGATGAAATCATGGCTCAGATACAGTCAAGAAGCGATGTTTGGGTCACGACAAGAAAAGAGATGGCCAATTATGTCTTGAGCACAACTCTGAGCAAATCAGAGTGGCTGTTGACATAAATCTTAGCTTTGGGGCCTGTTGTAAATTCGAATCAGGCTGTGTTCACTTTGAATCAACGCTCAACCATGAAAAAACAAATGAACAAAATACTCCAAGCCCTGCTGCCCCTTGTTTTTTCTTCTTTGGCGTTGAGCGCTTTGGCACAGTCCGCTCCAACTTACCCCAGCAAGCCCATTAAATTCATCGTCGCCTTTGCGCCAGGCGGTCCTGCAGACATCATTGCCAGGCTTTTGGGACAAAAATTAAGTGAGTCGATGGGTCAATCAGTTGTCATTGAAAACAAGGCAGGTGCGGGTGGAAACATTGCAAGCTTGTTCGTGACCAAAGCGGCACCGGATGGTTATACCGTTTTGATCAACACAAGTTCATTGGCTGTGAACGCCTCACTGCTCAAGAATCCCGGCTTTGATGCTGAAAAAGACTTGATGGTGGCGGGCATCGTTGCCTCTAGTCCCAATCTGTTGGTGTCGTCCCCCCTTCTAAAAGCCAAAAATTTGCTAGAGGTGGTGGTGGAGGCCAAGGACGGAAAATACAACTACGGCTCAGCTGGAGCAGGAACAACGCCACACTTGAGTGCGGAATATTTGTTCAAAGTGCTCGCTAAAATTGACGTCACGCACATTCCCTTTCAAGGTGCAACGCCCGCCTTGCAAGCCTCGATGGCTGGCCAAGTGGAATTGGCCAGTGTTGCGCTTCCCGCGGCTGTAGAAATTGTTAAAAGTGGAAGAGTTCGCGGCTTGGCCGTGACCAGCTCAAAACGAAATGCATCTCTGCCCGATGTCCCAACTTTGGCTGAGGCTGGGTTTCCTGGTTTCGTGGATTACACCTGGGTGGGGCTGTTTTTCCCTGCGAAAACATCGCCCGAAATCATCAAAAAAATCAATCAAGAAATCAGCTTGTTGTTGAAAAACCCTGACTTTTTAAACAAGTTGAACGCCGTGGGCTTTGAGCCCGTTGGGGGGACGGTTCAAGAGGGGACCGATTACTTGAAAGGCGAACTCTCAAAATGGGCCAAGGTGGTGAAAGAGATTGGCATGAAGGTGGAATAGGCCCACTTCAGACCCAAGTTCAACCAAGCGCTCTTAGGGCTTGGTTGATGTAGACAAGTCAGTCGGGTTTGAGTTTTGAAGCTTGAACAACCGGCCTCCAGCGCTCAATTTCTGAAGCAATGAGTCTGCCAAAGACCTCGGGTGCGTTGGGCGTGGCCTCCGCGCCTTCGGTTTGTAGCCTGGACTTGATTTCAACCGAGTTCAAAATTGCATTGATTTCGTTGTTCAACTTCATGACAATCGCCTGAGGTGTTGCGGCCGGTGCCACAATGCCGTACCACTGATCGGCCTCAAATGCAGCCAACTCTTTGACGCCACTTTCTTGCACTGTGGGCACATCAGGCAGGCTACTTAACCTGGCCTTGCTCGATACAGCCAAGGCCCGAAGCTGTCCGCCCTTGACAAAACCGCCGACCGCAGGTGCTCCAGTGAACATCACTTGGATTTGACCAGAGACCAAGTCGGTGACTGCGGGAGCTGTTCCTTTGTAAGGCACATGAACCATGGAGGTTTGACTTTGTAATTTGAGGTATTCGGTCGCTAAATGAGCGGCACTTCCATTTCCTCCCGATCCAAAATTCAGCGCATTGGGCTTACTTTTTGCGTAGTCGATCAACTCTTTGACATTTTTGACGGGCAGACTTGGATGCACCACCAACACGTTGGGAACCTTGGCGATCCATGCCACGGGTGCAAAACTTTTGATCGGGTCATAGGGCAGATTGGGGTAAATGGACGGCGTCACGGCCAAGGTGCCAATGTGCCCCATGAGGATGGTGTACCCGTCGGGTGCTGCTTTGGCCACTTTGTCTGCCCCAATGGAGCCACCAGCGCCTGGGACATTATCGATGACCACGCTTTGCCCCCAAGACTGGGACAACTTTTGTCCTATGGAGCGGGCCAAGATGTCGGTGCTGCCTCCTGGGGTGAACGGCACGATCATATGAATCGGTTTGCTCGGATAAGTTGGTGCTTGGGCCCAACCAGCCATGCAGATGCAAAGGAGCACGTGCAAAAGGCCAAAAATTTTCAACGCTCTGACTGAACTGAATACAAGGGTTGTGATTTTCATGTGAAGCTTGTGTTGGTGTGATGTCTGATTCTATAGTTATTGAGCCCAAACGCACCCAATCCATGCCCAGGCCGCTTGGCTGAAAGGGCAATTCAGGTCCAATCACCAGACCACCAAGTGTCTTGGACATGGGTAAAGACCCTAGGGCGATCAAAAAGTAGCGCTTGTAAGGACATCCATTTCGAAGTGTGGATAGAATTGCCCCTTTCAATGATGGATCAGCCAAAAGAGGAAATGTGGAAATATGTCTTTGCTAAAACTTACAATCGCAACCACCGATTACGATCATTTCAGAGATTTCAGGATGGGACAAGTCAAAGCAGAAGGCATTGACTTGAATTGGTTGAACTTGGGTCACCACGAATGCTTTGCTCGTTTCACAGCAAATCGGGAATTTGATCTCTCAGAGTTGTCTTTTGCTAAATTTTGCACACAAGTCACACGAGAAAACAGTGACATCATAGGCTTGCCCGTCATTTGTTCCAGGCTGTTTCGCTTCAGTTCTTTTTATGTGAATAAAAAAAGTGGAATCAAATCCGCCAAAGATTTGATTGGAAAAAAAATCGGCTCACCGGAATGGGCCCATTCGGCTGCCGTCTACATGCGAGGATGGCTTCACAACGACATGGGCGTGAAATTACAAGACGTTCAATGGTACCAAGCTGGTGCGAATTCTCCCGGGCGAGTCGAAAAAGTGGAAATCACGTTGCCTGAGGGTGTGAAATTGACTCGCGTCGCAGACAAGTCCTTGAGTGAGATGCTGGCCTCAGGGGAGATCGATTGCGCCATCATTGCAAGGCCTCCAACTTGTTTTTTAGAGGGGCACCCTGATATTGTTCGATTGTTTCCCGATTACTTGGACATGGAAGAAGATTACTTCGCCAAGACCAAAGTGTGGCCCATCATGCACATCATTGCCATGAAGAAATCCATCGCCGAGCAATATCCTTGGGTTGCAAGGAACATGTTCAATGCTTTTCAGGAGTCAAAGAAACGAAGCTTAGAGCGTCTCTTGGACCCCGCTGTTTCTAGGTACCCCATTCCCTGGCTCACGACCTATGCTCGTAAAATGCGAGACATGTTCAATGGAGACACCTTCCCCTATGGCATTGAAGAAAATCGAGCCACTTGGGAGTTGATGTCTTTGTACACCTACCAGCAAGGCATTGCGCATCGACCCTTTACGCCTGAGGAAATTTTCCCTAAAGGCATCATGACATCCGTGATCATTTAACGAGAGGCCTTTTATGAGCACAGTACCTTTGTCGGGCGGGCCCGTTGATCAAGCCTTGATCAACGACTTGGCCGCTGCCAGTAGAATTTTGGCCCATCAGGGCGTGGTGGACGGTTTTGGTCACGTCTCCATGAGACATCCAAATGCGGCCGATCGATTCCTGATGGCCAAGTCAACACCGCCTGCTTTGGTGCTGCCTGAGGACATCATTGAGTACGATTTGGACAGTCAACCGTGCAATGCCTTGGGTCGAAATAGTTTTTTAGAGCGATTCATCCACAGTGAAATTTACAGGGCCAGACCCGATGTGATGTCTGTCGTGCACAGCCACTCACCCTCAGTGGTGCCTTTTGGATTGGTCAGGGTCAAGATGCAGGCCATGTTTCACAATGCAGCTTTTTTAGCTCAAGAACCACCTATTTTCGACATCGCCCAGAAGTTTGGAGAGACGGATATGTTGGTGGGCAACATTGAAAAAGGCGAAGCCTTGGCAGACGTCATGGGTCAAAAGGACATTGTCATGATGAGAGCGCATGGAAGTGTGGCCTGTGGCCCAAGCCTTCAGACCGCTGTTTTTAGAGCCGTCTACACTGAGGTCAACGCCAGAATTCAGCACATGACCACTGCATTGTCTCAAGGTCAACCCATTTCTTTTTTGAGTCCAGAAGAGGGTCGATTGGCAGACCAGGTCAATCAAGGTGCAGGGCTTAGAGCTTGGCACTTGTGGAGAGAGCAAGTCCGTGCAGAGCTCAAATGGTAGAAAATTTAAAGGGAGATCGAAGGCATGTCTGAGGTTTTAAAATTAAAACAACAATTGGTTGACTGCATAAAAATGCTAGAGCACGAGGGCATCATCGATTACAACGGTCATGCCAGTATCAAGTTGTCTGAAACTCAAATGTTGATCAACGTTGGATCTTGTCAACGGAGCTCCTTGACCGTTGACGACATCTGCACCATTGATTTGCAGGGCAACTTGCTTGAAGGATCGAACAAACCTCCTTTGGAATTTCATTTGCATGCGGGTATTTATAAAGCTCGATCAGATGTCAAAGCCATTGTTCACGCTCACCCACAGTGGTCCACCTATTTGACGATGGTCGGGGAGCCCTACGCGCCTGTATTTGCTCAAGGCTCTTTGCTCTATCCCATGCCAGTGCTGGACTCACCCAACTCCATCAACAACACCGCCATGGCCGACCGTTTGGCCAAGACTTTGGGGCAGCATGGTGCTGCATTGATGAAGTCACATGGAGCGGTCACCGTTGGCAAGTCCATCGTGGAGGCCTTTGTGCTTGCAAATTACATGGAAGAGAATGCTCACAGGCAATACATGGCCATGCAAATAGGCAAGCCCTATCACTTCACGCAAGAGGAGATGACGTTGTGCAAAGAAAAACTGTGGTCTGACGTGTTGTTTCAAAGAGCGTGGGATCATTTCCACGCCAAATTGGATCACTGAGCAGGGATACTTTTTTCCAACAAAGTTCGAAGTTCTTCGGTGACTTCAGGTTCAATGCCGAACCATATTTTCCACGCGGGTGGACCTTGATGCAGCAGCATACCAAGTCCATTGGTGATGGGGTTGCCTCGAGCCTTGGCGAGCTTTAAGAGATCGGTCTCTAAAGGGATGTAGATGATATCTGTGACCAAGGCGTCTTTGGCGAGATCGCTCAAATCAATCTCCAAGGCAGCTTGGCCCACCATGCCAAGACTGGTGGTGTTGACCAAGGTTTTAACGCCATTCAAGCTCTCATTGAGTTGACTCCAAGGCAAGGGCTTGATTTGAGGCCCCAGGCTGCTGGCCAAGGCTTGCGCCTTTTCAAGACTGCGGTTGAGGAGTCTTATTTCTTTTGCCCCTTCTTGAATCAAGCCGTAGCAAACAGCTCTGGAGCCGCCTCCGGCACCTATCACCGTGATCGGGCCCGCGTCAGCTCGCCAAGTCGGGTTGCTGGATTTGAGATTTTTGATGAACCCCAGTGAATCGTTGTTGGTGCCAAACAAGGAGCCGTCTTGTCTTACATGGATGCAGCTCACTGCACCCATGGCTTTGGCTGAAGGGGACAATTCGTCTAAAAAGGGGATGCAAGCTTGTTTGTGGGGAATGGTGACATTGCAGCCCGAAAAGCCCAGCGGGTGCAAGCCTCTCAAAGCGCCTTCAAGGTGTTGGGCTTGGATGGCAAGGGGCACATATCGGCCAACCAATTTGTTTTTTTCAAGCCAATAGTTGTGCATCATGGGTGAACGTGAATGCATGATGGGATAACCAATGACGCCAGCAAGTAAGAATGGGTCGGTGTGCTTCATGTGAGGGGGCTTAAAAGTTGATTTCTATGTTGTCGATCAAACGAGTCTTGCCTATTTTAGCCGCTGCCAAGACGACCCAGTTTCCCTTGCTGCTTGGTGTGCAAAGGCTCAAGTCCGATTGATGGCAAAGAGATATGTAGTCGACCGCCCAGCCTGCACCCTTTAGTTTTTTCTCAGACTCTTGGCAAAGTTCAATCCCGTGCGTGGCTCGTGCTTTGATCAGTTGAGCAAGGTTTTGAATCGATTGGTACAGCTCAACGGCCTTTAGACGCTCTTCTATCGAGAGGTAGCCATTTCTGGAGCTCAGCGCAAGTCCATCATCGGCTCTGAGCGTATCAAGGCCCAAGATGTCGATGGGTAAATTGAACTGTTTGACCATTTTCTTGATGATCATCAGTTGTTGATAATCTTTCTTTCCAAAGATGGCGCTTTGAGGTTGTATCAGTGAAAAAAGTTTCATCACCACGGTGCATACGCCAGTGAAAAAACCAGGTCTGAAGTGCCCCTCTAAGATGTCGGCCAAATCTGGTGGGGGTGAAACTTTGTAGGTTTGAGGCTCAGGGTAGAGTTCGCTTTCATCAGGGGCAAAGACCAAATCACAGCCACGCTTTGCAAGAAGTGCGCAGTCGTTTTCTAAGGTGCGTGGATAGCGATCGAAATCTTCATGGGGGCCAAACTGCAAGCGATTGACAAAGATGCTTGCGATGGAAATGCCCTTGTGAAGTTGACTTTTGCTATGCGCCGCATCCATCAACCGCAGATGGCCCTCGTGAAGATTGCCCATGGTCGGTACCAAGGCTTTGTACTTCACATCAGCCAATTGCTCGTTCAAGGCTTTGATGGTGTGAACGATTTTCATTGAGATCTGATTTGGTGGATGAGACTGTTCACTTCAAAGTCAGGGTTTGACAAAACGAAGAGCAAATCGATCATCTCTTTGGGTCATTTTGGAGAACATCTCTTCTCGTGGGTCATTGGGGTTGCGCCAAACACCTGATTCCGCCTCCAGCAAAAATCCCGCGGCCAACATATCTTGAATGACCAAAGCTTGATCAATGCGGTGAAGGGTCTTGATGTCTTGAAGGGCACTTCCATTTTTGGCCGCATGATCAATCACCACGTAGTGCCCGCCTGATTTCAAGGCTTTAAAGACCCTTTGGTTCATCAAGTGCCTGTTCAAGGGCATAAAAGCAATATCGTGATAGGACAAAACAAGGGTCACCAAGTCCAAGGGCGGGGCATT
>CAIMNS010000298.1 GCA_903842945.1 uncultured Burkholderiales bacterium | reverse complement strand
TGAATGACAGGCAAGACCAAAAAGAAGAAGAACATCAGTTGCTTTAAAATAAGACCCTCAAGGACACCCCTTTACAAAACACGAGCGCCAATACAAAGGCGAGTTGTCTTGTTACACTAAGACTTTATCTCAAACGCCTTGAAATTGGGGGAATGCCTTTTGAGGGCAGTGAACATGAATCAAAGCACCTATATTAACGACCTCTTGAGGTTTTCGTTGGCATCAACAAGGTACAAGTGAATTCTTTTGACTTCATTGATGATTATGTTCGAATATTTTACGTCCTCTTTAAAAATTTTGACCCACCTCGCGCTCAACCCGCCATCTATTTTAACTTTTTTAACTTTTTCAAGCCTGATGCGTAAACTGTGGATCCAACTTTGTGCGGTCTTGGTTTTCTTCACCAGTTTGTGCGCTCCATGCATGGCCGACCCTCATGAAGATGTTCTGAAGCTGCTTAAACAAGATTTGACTGAGCAAGCCTTTGTCATGGTGAATGCTTATCTTCAAGATCACCCACAAGACCCACAGATGCGTTTTTGGCAGGGCAACTTATGGGTGAAAAAGGGTGTGTCCAACAAAGCCAGCGAAGTTTTTTTGCGTTTGACCCAAGATTACCCTGAGCTGAGCGAGCCCTATAACAATTTAGGGATTTTGCAGTTTCAAGCAGGCGATTTTTTATCTGCCAAAAGCTCCTTTGAGTCCGCCCTTAAAGTGCAGCCAGACTTTGTCAACGCCATGGAAAACTTGGGCGACACCTATTTGCTCCTTGCTCGCTCAACTTTGGATCAAGCCAAGGAATTGGACCCCAAGTCAACATCAACAAAGTACAAGCTAGAATTGATCCATCAAATGCTGTCAGAGTGGAGCAAGCATCCAAAAAAATAGATCTCCTCCTTCATGCAATTGACCCTGATCTGGCCTGAACCCAATGCTCGGCTTCTTTTCCAACACAAACCGTTTCACTTCATGCATTTATCCAAGACCCTGTTCACCTCCAAAGTCGTGCAAGCCCTGTTGGCCTTGCTTGCGCTCAGCTGCACTTCACTCTTTGCTCAAAGCACGCCAAAAGTAGACAACCCGCACGTTAAGATCAGCACCAACCTTGGCGACGTGGTCCTGGAGTTGTACCCTGACAAAGCACCTAAAACCGTGGCGAATTTTTTACAATACGTCAAAGACCGTCATTACGATGGCACTATTTTTCATCGCGTCATCCCAGGCTTCATGGTTCAAGGTGGGGGTTACACCAAAACTTTTGCTGAAAAGCCCACACGCGCTCCTGTGATGCACGAAGGTCAAGCCGCCCTGGCCAAAGGTGGGGACAAGAATGTGATGGGCACCGTGGCCATGGCCAGAACCTCCGAGCCCAACTCGGCCACGTCTCAGTTTTTCATCAATGTGGCTGACAATGCTTTTTTAGATCCCACGGTCGTGCCCCCTGGAGACCCCGTTCCAAGCTTCAACTACAACGGTAAAACTTACACCAACATCCCAAGAGCCAATCTTGAAAACAACCCTAAACTGGTGGGCTACACGGTTTTTGGTAAAGTTGTCTCAGGCATGGACGTTGTTGACAAAATAAAATCCATTCCCACAGGCCCCTCTGGCCCCTTTCCCAGCGACGTTCCTAAAACGAGCGTGATCATTACTTCTGCTTCCATCATCAAATAACCATGACCAATCCAACTGTTGAAATCCATATTGCCGAACACGGCCTGATCACTTTTGAACTCGATGCTGAAAAAGCGCCCATCACGGTTGCAAATTTCATCAAACATGTTGAAAGTGCTCATTACGACAACACCATTTTTCATCGCATCATTCCTGGCTTCATGATCCAAGGTGGCGGCTTTGCGCCAGGCATGAAACAAAAGGAAAGCCAAGAAACCATTGAAAACGAAGCCAAAAACGGGCTCAAAAATGACCATTACACGGTCGCCATGGCCAGAACCTCCGACCCTCATTCCGCTGGTGCTCAATTTTTCATCAACGTGTCTGACAATGATTTCCTCAACCACACGTCCCCCACTTCCTCAGGTTGGGGCTACGCGGTCTTTGGAAAAGTCGTTGGTGGCAAAGAGGTGGTGGACAGCTTGGGCAAAGTCAAAACATCACGCAAAGGCTTTCACGATGACGTCCCCGTAGAAGATGTGGTCATCGAAAAAGCCGTGATGATTCAGGCTTAAGTACCCGCGCTTTGTCTTTGATGACCAAGCCCAATTCCTATCAAGGCACTAGGTGCAAATGCCCCTCAATGCCTTGACCCCCAAGCCCATCGAACAAGTTGATGCCCGTGCATGGACCTGTGTGGACTTCATTTCTGATGTGCATTTGAGCGCACAATGCCAAGGCGTCTATGAGGCCTTGAATCACTATTTGATGCACACGCCAGCCGATGCTGTGTTCATCTTGGGGGACTTGCTTGAGGTTTGGATTGGGGATGATTGTTTGGAGCAAGACCATTTTGAGATGGAGCACGCCTGCGCTCACATGCTCAAGCAGTCCAGTCAGCTCCGCCCGACTTACTTCATGCCGGGCAACCGAGATTTTCTCATCGGCCAAGGCTTCATGGATCAAACTGGCATGCGCCTGCTATGTGACCCCTGTGTCTTAGAGACACCTAGCAAAAGAATTTTATTGAGCCATGGCGATGAGCTTTGCACCAGCGATGTGGACTACCAGGCCTTTCGACGAGAGGTGCGCAGCAACAAGTGGCAAGCAGACTTCTTGGGCCGGCCTTTGAGCGAACGGCATTTCCTGGCCACACAAATGAGAGCACAAAGTCAACTCAAACAAAGCCGTCTCGCCAAGGACAAGCATGCAGAGCTTGACCCAAGCGCTTGCATCGATTGGCTCGAACGCTTCCATTGCGAACTACTCATTCACGGCCACACCCATCGCCCCATGAGACACGAATTGACGCCAACGCTTGCCCGCGAAGTACTGAGCGACTGGGAGACAGAGGCTGCACCTCAAAGAGGACAAGCTTTGAGGCTTGCAAACGGGCAACTTCAGCGCATCGAGGTGTTTTAGCCCCCCCTTGCAAGTCTCCTCATCGCCTCAAGAAGACTTCTTCATCAAGACCTTCAAGACCACTTGCAAACGCTGCGCACTGTTGGACTCATAGGGCGCACTCAGCACCTGAGCTACATCCTTGGTCCATGT
>CAIMNS010000297.1 GCA_903842945.1 uncultured Burkholderiales bacterium | reverse complement strand
GACGTGTGGAGATCCAAAAGAATAAAAACAAAAAGAACTGGGCCCGACCTAAGTCAAAAGCGGAGATGAAAGCAGCTGCTGAGCTTGGGGCAGGTGTTGTTCAACTTACTGCTGCACTTGTTGTGTGAAGCTCAACCACTGTTTGAGCTTTCTTATCGCTGCCCCCGACGCCAAGGTCTCTCTGGCCAACACCAGGCCGTCTTCAATGCTTTTGACCACATTGGCAGCGTACAAGGCCACCCCCGCATTGAAGACCACGATGTCTTTGGGTGGCCCGTCTTGGTTGTTCAACACCGACAACAACATGGCCTTGGACTCTTCAGGCGTTTCAACTTTGAGCATGCGGTGACTGGCCATGTTCAGCGAAAAGTCTTCCGGGTGGATCTCGTACTCCAAGATCTCCCCGTCTTTGAGCTCTCCCACCACCGTTGCCGCCCCCAAGGACACCTCGTCCAAGCCGTCCTTGCCAAACACCACCAAAGCGTGCTCAGCGCCTAAGCGCTGCAAAGCACGAATTTGAATGCCCACCAAGTCCGAGTGAAAGACACCCATCAAAATATTTGGTGCATCGGCTGGGTTGGTCAAGGGCCCCAAAATGTTGAACAAGGTCCTGACGCCCAACTCTTTTCTGACGGGCGCGACATTTTTCATGGCCGGATGGTGGTTGGGCGCAAACATAAAACCCAGGCCCGTTTCCTCGATGCTTTGGGTGATGCTTGAAGGTGACAAGTTGATATTGGCCCCCAAGTTCTCAAGCACATCGGCACTGCCACTTTTGCTGCTCACGCTGCGCCCCCCGTGCTTGGAGACCTTGGCCCCAGCGGCGGCCACAACAAACATCGTGCACGTCGAGATGTTGAAGGTGTGTGAGCCGTCGCCCCCGGTGCCAACGATATCGACCAAATGGGTTCGGTCCTTCACATGCACCTTGGTGGCAAACTCACGCATGACTTGAGCCGCGGCGGTGATCTCGCCGATGGTCTCCTTTTTCACACGCAGACCGGTCAACAAAGCGCCCATCATCAAAGGCGACATCTCGCCCTTCATGATCATGCGCATCAGGTGGAGCATTTCATCGTGAAATATTTCACGGTGCTCAATCGTTCTTTGTAAGGCTTCGGTGGCGGTGATGGACATGGTCTTGGTCTCTTTTCATTCAAGGGTTCGCAAGGAACTTTTCATGCTTCAAGTGTCTGTGAGAGAAAGTTGTTGAGCAAAGCGTGACCGTGCTCAGAGAGGACGGACTCGGGGTGAAACTGCACCCCTTCGATGGGCAAGTGCTTGTGGCGCACACCCATGATTTCTCCATCAGCGGTCCAAGCCGTCACCTCCAAGTCTTGGGGACAGGAGCTGCGCTCTATGGCCAAAGAATGATAACGGTTCACGACCATGGGATTGGGCAAGCCCTTGAACACCCCCAAAGACACATGCTCGATGGAGGACACCTTGCCGTGCATCAAGCTTTGAGCCCGAACGATCTGCCCCCCAAAGGCGGCACCAATGGCTTGGTGACCCAAGCACACCCCCAAAATGGGCATTTGAGGACGATGCTTGGCAAAGTACTGTATCGCTTGAACCGACACGCCCGCCTCTGAAGGTGAGCATGGGCCAGGAGAAATCACCAAACGATCAGGTGCGAGTTGCCTAATTTGCTCCAGGCTGATTTCGTCGTTGCGGTGAACCTCCACCCGGGCTCCTAGCTCAGCAAAGTATTGCACCAAATTGAAGGTGAAGGAGTCGTAGTTATCGATCATCAGCACACGGCACCTGGCCAGGCTCTCGCTCGGTGTAGAGGTCAGCTCATAAACGGGCACTTGGGCCAGCGCATGGGACGACAGCGTTGAAGTTTCCATCTGTTTTACTCCCAGCCTTCTTCGACCAACTCACTGGCACGGATCAAGGCGCGTGCCTTGTGCTCCGTTTCGGCCCATTCGGCCTCAGGGACCGAGTCGGCCACCACACCTGCTGCAGCTTGCACGTGCAGCATGCCGTCTTTGATCACACCCGTGCGAATCGAGATCGCCACATCCATGTCCCCCGCATAGCTCAAGTAGCCGCAGGCTCCCCCATAAAGTCCACGTTTGACAGGCTCCAAGCGGTCGATCAACTCCATGGCATGCACCTTGGGCGCCCCCGTCAAGGTGCCCGCGGGGAAGGTGGCTTTCAAGACGTCCATGCTGCTCATCCCCTCCTTTAAAAGGCCTTCGACATTGCTCACAATGTGCATCACGTGGCTGTAGCGCTCCACCACAAAGGATTCGGTGACCTTGACGCTACCAATTTGTGCGATGCGTCCGATGTCGTTTCTGGCCAAATCAATCAGCATGACATGCTCGGCTCGCTCTTTGGGGTCGGCGAGCAACTCTTTTTCTGTTTGCAAGTCTTGCTCCATCGTAGCTCCCCTTGGCCGAGT
>CAIMNS010000296.1 GCA_903842945.1 uncultured Burkholderiales bacterium | reverse complement strand
TGCGCTATCGCTGGATTGATACTGAGTTTGGAGATGTAGCGCTTGACGCGTTCGTTGTCGTGCCTGTCTGTGTCCAAGGGCAGTTTGCCTCTTTGTTGTTTCATCTTGTGTGCGGTTTGCCAGCACCGCATGATGACTTCTCCCACTCGGCCCATGGCTTGGCTGTCTGAGCTGAACATGCTGATGGCGCCTAAGTCATGCAAGATGTCCTCAGCGGCAATGGTTTCTCCACGAATGCGACTTTCTGCAAAGGCCAGATCCTCTGCGATGGAGGCATCCAAGTGATGGCAGACCATCAACATGTCGACGTGTTCATCTAAGGTGTTGATGGTGTAGGGTCGGGTGGGGTTGGTCGAAGAGGGTAAGACATTGGCTTCCCCAACCACCTTCAATATATCTGGAGCGTGACCGCCCCCTGCACCTTCGGTGTGAAAGGTGTGAATGGTGCGCCCTTTGAACGCTGCAATCGTGTCTTCTACAAAACCAGATTCATTCAGGGTGTCGGTGTGGATGGCAACTTGGGTGTCCGTGTCTTCAGCCACGGACAGGCAATTGTCAATGGCTGAAGGGGTGGTTCCCCAATCTTCATGGAGTTTAAGTCCGATCGCACCCGCATCGATTTGCTCTTTAAGAGGGGCGGGCAAGGACGCATTGCCTTTGCCCAAGAAGCCCAAATTCATGGGGAAAGCATCCGCGGCTTGAAGCATTCGCTCTAAATTCCAAGTCCCGGGTGTACAGGTGGTTGCGAAGGTGCCAGTTGCTGGCCCAGTTCCGCCGCCAATCATCGTGGTGACACCGCTACAAAGTGCTTCCTCTATTTGCTGTGGCGCAATGAAGTGGATGTGCGTATCGATGGCGCCAGCAGTGACTATCATGCCCTCGCAACTGATGATCTCTGTGCCTGGGCCAATGATGATATCGATGCCGGGTTGTGTGTCAGGGTTGCCCGCTTTCCCAATGGCAGCAATTCTTGAGTTTTTTAAGCCAATATCTGCTTTGATGATTCCCCAATGATCAATGATCAGTGCATTGGTCAAAACCGTGTCCATGGCACCCTCTACTCGAGTGCGTTGAGACTGGGCCATGCCATCTCGGATGGTCTTACCACCGCCAAATTTCACTTCCTCGCCGTAGCCGCCAGATCGCAGGGTCAGGTCTTGTTCAACTTCAACGATTAAATCGGTATCGGCCAAACGTACGCGGTCTCCCACAGTGGGGCCGAACATTTCAGCATAGGCGCGTTTATCGATAGAAGCCATCAAAGCGCTCCTTGAACCAAGCCGCGAAATCCATAAACCTTTCGGTCTCCTGAATAATCCACCAGCTCAACGGTTCTCTCTTGCCCTGGTTCAAAGCGCACCGCATTGCCCGAGGCGATGTTCAGGCGCATGCCTTTGGCCAAGTTTCTGTCAAACTTCAACGCAGCATTGGTTTCGGCAAAATGATAGTGAGATCCGACTTGAATGGGTCTGTCTCCAGCATTTTGAACGACCAAAGTGCTTGTTCTTCGGTTGGGGTTGAGGACGTGTTGTCCCTCGTCTATGAGTAATTCACCTGGCGTCATGATGGGTCTTAATGAAGTGAGGATGGGGGTGAAAAAGGATCGATGTTGGGGTTCTTAGATGATGGGCTGGTGAACGGTCACCAATTTGGTTCCATCAGGAAAGGTCGCTTCAACTTGTATATCTGGAATCATCTCAGAAATGCCATCCATGACATCGGACTTGGACAAAATCGATCGTCCTTCGCTCATGAGCTGTGCAACAGTTTTGCCATCTCTGGCGCCTTCCATGATGGCGGCACTGATGAAGGCCACGGCCTCAGGGTAATTGAGTTTGAGCCCGCGTGCCTTTCGCCTTTCGGCCAACAGCGCAGCTGTAAAAATCAAAAGTTTGTCCTTTTCACGGGGCGTCAGTTCCATGTGTCTTCCAAATCAGGTAGTCGATGGATTAATTATGACGCAACTTGTGTGCCTCAAGAACTGAGGCCAGATAAGATTTGCGCCCTAAAAAGGTGCTGATCATCCAGTGGGCGCATTATTTAGGTGCATAAAGAGCTGTTGCCTTCCTTGAATTGGGTGATTTGGTGCGTCAATGGAGTCGAGATGGAGGTTCCATGTGGCACGCGGCTTGCGAATAGGAGTTGTGTCAGCGAATTTCAACTTTCCTAACCTATTTATGAATTGGAGCAAATTAAATGTTCAACAGACGACATCATCTTAAGGCTTTGGCAGCTGCCACGGCTTTGGTCACGGGTTCATTGTTAATGACTTTGCCTGCACGTGCTGCAGACACGATCAAGGTCGGTGTATTGCATAGCCTTTCCGGCACGATGGCAATTTCTGAAACGGTGTTGAAGGACACGGTGCTGATGGCCATTGATGAGATCAATGCCAAAGGTGGTGTTTTAGGCAAGAAATTAGAGCCTGTTGTTGTTGACCCTGCTTCTAATTGGCCTTTGTTTGCTGAAAAAACAAAGCAATTGTTGACGCAAGATAAAGTTTCAGTGATCTTTGGATGCTGGACCTCTGTTTCAAGAAAATCAGTTCTTCCAGTGGTTGAAGAGCTCAATGGCCTGCTGTTCTATCCCGTTCAATACGAAGGCGAAGAGCTCAGCAAGAATGTGTTTTACACAGGTGCAGCACCCAATCAGCAGGCGATTCCTGCTGTTGATTACTTGATGAGCAAAGACGGCGGCGGCGCCAAGCGTTGGGTGTTGCTGGGTACGGACTATGTCTATCCACGTACAACCAATAAAATTTTACGTGCTTACTTGATGAGCAAGGGCGTGAAAGAGTCAGATATTGATGAAAAATACACACCCTTTGGTCATTCAGATTATCAAACCATTGTTGCTGATGTGAAGAAGTTTGCCACAGGTGGAAAGACCGCTGTGGTCTCCACCATCAATGGTGACTCCAATGTGCCTTTCTACAAGGAATTGGGCAACGCGGGTTTGAAAGCCAAGGACGTGCCAGTCGTAGCTTTCTCAGTGGGTGAGGAAGAGTTGCGTGGTGTAGACACCAAGCCTTTGGTCGGACACCTTGCTGCATGGAACTACTTCATGAGCATCAAAAATCCAACCAACGATGCGTTCATTAAAAAATGGAGCGACTATGCAAAAGCCAAGGGCATTGCTGGTCACAAAGACAAGTCTTTGACCAACGATCCCATGGAGGCCACCTACATTGGTATCCATATGTGGAAACAAGCGGTAGAGAAAGCAAAGTCAACCGATGTGGACAAAGTCATTGCAGCCATGGCTGGTCAAACATTTACAGCGCCTAGTGGCATCCAATCAAAGATGGATGAGAAAAACCACCATTTGCACAAGTCTGTGTTCATCGGTGAAGTCAAGGCCGATGGTCAATTCAATGTGGTCTGGAAGACACCAGGCCCCGTCAAAGCCAAGCCATGGAGCCCTTACATTGAAGGCAATGACAAAAAGCCTGACGAGCCAGTGAAGAAGTAATGAATGGTGCTTCGATCGGCATTAAAATGTGATCGAAGACATTTCAGGTGATTGAAAGTGGAGGCCATTGGCCTCCACTTTTTTAAAAAAGACAAAAAATATGAAACGCATTGTTTTGCTTTTATGGCTCTGCATCATTGGGCACTCACCCGCATGGTCCTTGAGCAACCAGCAAGTGCAAGCGATGGTCACGGGAGACAACGATTCTAGGATTGAAGCTTTGCAAGTGGCTCTAAAAGATGCAGATGAAAAGACTGCGAATTTTTTAAAGGCGTTGGCAGATGACGAAGTCATGGTTTCACCATCTTTGGTTGTGGTGGTCAAGGCCGGCGTTGCTTATGATCCTGTCACGGGTGAGGCCCAAACCATGCCCACCGATCTTCAAGCGCTGACCAGCAACAACCGCATGCGTTCTGAGGTGGATTCGGCTTTGGCCGCCCTGCAGCTCCTGAGCAAAGACGACGCCCAAAGGCTTGCTGCAGCCAAGGCCTTGCTGCTTGAGCCAGATGTGACGAAGATGGCATTGCTACTAAAGGCCCTAGGTAAAGAGGAAAATTTAAAAGTCAAAGAGTACTTGACCTTGGCCAAGGCGGCCATATCGATTGCTGGGGATGATGTGAAAGAGAGACTTGAGGCTGCTACAGTGTTGGCATTGAGTAAAACACCACATACTTTGTTGCTTTTGAATCAGCAATTGAGCAAAGAGCAAGACAACACGGTCAAAGCACAACTTCAAACTTCGATCAAAGACATCAAGGCCTCACTGGTTTGGGGCGAGAGAATCGGTACTTTTTTCACCGGTTTGAGTCTGGGGTCGATTTTGTTGTTGGTGGCCTTAGGCCTGGCCATCACTTACGGTCTGATGGGTGTGATCAACATGGCTCATGGAGAGTTGATGATGATCGGTGCATATGCCACCTACTCTGTTCAAGTTGCCTTTAGAGCTTATTGGCCCGAGGGTTTTGATTTCTATTTGTTGGCCGCATTGCCCGCTTCTTTTTTAGCAGCGGCCTTGGTGGGGGCCATTTTAGAGAAAGTGATTTTAAGGCACTTGTACGGTAGGCCCCTTGAGACGTTGCTCGCCACTTGGGGCATCAGTTTGGCGTTGATGCAAGGCGTTAGAACGCTGTATGGTGCTCAAAATGTTGCTGTTGAAAATCCATCCTGGATGAGCGGTGGGCTTGAGTTGCTCTCCAATTTGACACTGCCATGGAACCGGATGATCATCATTGTGTTTGCGCTCATGGTTTTGATTTCAATGGCCTTGTTGATTGGTCAAACAAGGCTGGGTCTGTTTGTGAGAGGTGTTACTCAAAATCGACCCATGGCATCGTGCATGGGCATCAACACAGCACGTATTGACACCTACGCCTTCTCTTTAGGTTCAGGCATTGCGGGTTTGGCAGGATGCGCGCTCAGTCAAATTGGCAATGTGGGACCAGATTTGGGGCAAGGCTACATTGTGGATGCTTTCATGGTGGTGGTCCTCGGGGGTGTGGGTCAACTGATAGGCACGGTCTACGCGGCCCTGGGTTTAGGGGTGCTCAATAAGTTATTGGAGGGCTTAGCAGGCGCGGTACTTGCAAAAATTGCGGTTTTGGTTCTCATCATCATCTTCATTCAAAAACGTCCACAAGGTCTTTTTGCTTTGAAGGGAAGAAGTGCTGAGGCTTAAGATGAGCGCACTTCATGTTCCAACTCAAAAGCCACTTTTAAGTGCTCCAGCCTGGTCAGCATTTTTTCTTGTTGCGATTTTCATAGCTGTTTTGGCCCCCATCATGAATGTGTATTTGCCGCCCACACATTGGCTTCACATGAGTGATTTTTGGGTGTCGCTCATTGGCAAAATCATGTGCTACGCCATCTGCGCTCTGGCCATGGATTTGATTTGGGGGTTCACGGGCATTTTGTCTTTGGGGCATGGTCTATTTTTCTCTCTCGGTGGCTATGTCATGGGCATGTATTTGATGAGGCAAATTGGCACCGATGGCAATTACAAATCAGAGCTGCCTGACTTCATGGTCTTTTTGAATTGGAAGGCCTTGCCTTGGCAATGGTATTTCAGTGATAGTTTTTTTGCGACCTTGGTGCTGATTGTTTTGGTGCCAGGCTTCATCGCTTTTGTTTTTGGTTATTTTGCATTCAGATCGAGGATCAAAGGGGTTTACTTTTCCATCATCACACAAGCCATGACTTATGCGGCCATGCTTTTGTTTTTTAGAAATGAGACCGGTTTTGGAGGAAACAATGGCTTCACCGATTTCAAAAGAATTTTAGGCATTGCGATCGCCACGCCCAGCACACGCATGGTGCTCTTTGTGATCACAGGCGCTTTCTTGCTGGGTATTTTCTTGTTGTCACGCTGGCTGATGAACGGTAAATTTGGTCGTGTCTTGCAGGCGATCAGAGACGCTGAAAGTCGGGTCATGTTTTCTGGCTATTCTCCCTTGTCTTACAAGCTATGTATATGGGTTTTATCGGCTGTGATTTGTGCGGTTGCAGGTGCTTTGTATGTGCCTCAAGTGGGCATCATCAATCCCAGCGAAATGAGTCCAGCCAACTCTATTGAGATGGCCGTATGGGCCGCGGTTGGCGGTCGGGGCACATTGATTGGACCTGTTGTTGGCGCATTTTTGGTCAATGGTTTTAAGAGCTGGCTCACGGTGACTGCTCCAGAGTTTTGGTTGTACTTCCTTGGCGCATTGTTCATTGGCGTCACCCTTTACTTGCCACATGGCGTGGTGGGTATTTGGGGTCAATTGCGAGCCCGTAAAGGGGAGTCAAAATGACCCCAGATTTATTGGAACAAGGCTCAAAGCGCTTTCAAGATCATCAGCTTCTTAAAGAGAAGGCGCCTGGCTCGGGTGGACGAGTTGCGAGTTATTCTCGGATTCATCAAGCTGGAGAGTTGGATGTTGCCCATGGTCGAATTTTGTACATGGAAGATGTCAATGTCAGCTTCGATGGTTTCAAGGCCATTGACAACCTGACATTTGACATGGGCTTGGGTGAGCTCAGGTGCATCATTGGACCCAATGGCGCCGGCAAGACCACGATGATGGACATCATCACGGGTAAGACCAAGCCACAAAGTGGGCGAGTCTTTTTTGGCAGCACGATCGATCTGCTTCGCTACTCAGAGCCTGAAATTGCTACCCTGGGCATTGGTAGAAAATTTCAAAAGCCCACGGTTTTTGAGTACCTGAGTGTTTGGGAAAATTTAGAGCTTGCGCTTAAAACAGATAAAGGTGTTGCTGCATCCATTTTCTTCAAATTGACCTCTGAACAAAAGGATCGTCTCTTTGAGGTGATTGAAACCATTCAACTTCAAGAGGAATTGAATCGGCAAGCGGGAAATTTAAGTCATGGTCAAAAGCAGTGGCTTGAAATTGGAATGCTGTTGATGCAAGATCCTAAATTGCTGCTTTTGGACGAGCCCGTTGCTGGGATGACGGATCAAGAGACGGAGAGAACAGCAGAGCTCTTTTTATCTCTTAAGGGCAAGCACTCTTTGATGGTGGTGGAGCACGACATGAGTTTTATCAAAAGAATTTCAGATGTGGTCACCGTGCTTTGCGATGGACGTGTATTGGCTCAGGGTACCCTCGATCAGGTGCAAGCCGATGACAGAGTGATTGAAGTCTATCTGGGGCGCTGAAGATGCTACAAATTTCCAATGTTCATCAATATTACGGTGGTTCGCATATTTTGCGTGGTGTGAGTGTGAGTGCAAGCGCTGGCAAGATCACCGTCTTGCTGGGGCGCAACGGTGTGGGCAAATCGACGTTGCTCAAATCCTTGATGGGCTTGATCCCCATCAGAGAAGGTAGCATCAAGCTCAATGGGGTGGATCTCACCAAGGCAACTCCTTATGAGAGAGCCATTGCGGGGATTGGTTACGTGCCTCAAGGTCGTGAGATTTTCAATCGATTGACCGTAGAAGATAACTTGAAAATTGGTTTGGCCTCAAGACCCGGAAACACACCCATTCCCAATGAGTTGTTTGAGCTTTTCCCCATTTTGCATCAAATGCGTCACAGGCGAGGAGGGGATTTGTCGGGCGGACAGCAGCAACAGTTGGCCATAGCAAGAGCCTTGGCAAGTGGACCTCAATTGTTGGTCTTGGATGAACCCACGGAGGGTATCCAGCCGAGCATCATCAAAGAAATTGGTCGAGTCATAAGGCAGTTGGCCGACAAGGGCGACATGGCTATTTTGCTGTGTGAACAGTATTATGATTTTGCTGAAGAATTGGCCGACCACTATTTGGTCATGGAGCGCGGTCAAGTCCTTGTTGAAGGCCCAGGATCTGAAATGGCCACCAAAGGGATTCGACAATTGGTCTCCATCTGATAGGGCCCATGATCTCGGCTGATTTCAGGTATGCCAAATTCGAGGCGTGTTGGTGGCCGTTTGCCAGACCTCGGTTCTCCAAGCCATTCTGATTTTTTGAAAAACCTGCATACAGGGTTCAACTTGATCGCTTAAAGATCTCACCACAATCAAGTGTTCACTTGGGGAGCTCACCCCCATGTTGATGCCCTCTTTTTGTGAATGGCAGAGCTCCCGTGCCAAATCGATGGCGCGGTCTTTGATGACCTTGTCCAAGGGTGTTCCACTGGCCAGGACCATGCTGGCCACACAGCTTTTACCGTTGAGTCCTAGCGCACTGTTAAGAAGTCTTTGGTCGGATGCTTGGATCAGTCCTTTGTCAAGCCAATGATGGCTGACTTCAAGGTGTTGTGAAAATTGACCTGCTAAAAAAGCTTGATGGGCATGGGGCAGTCCAAGGGACAGGACATCCCATGCGATCAACATGCTTTCTTCAGCGAGTTCAAAGATGGTTTCGTTGGCGCCCAAGCAGCCGCTGTAAGCCAATGTCTCCATGGGAAGCCATTCAAGCCGAGCGTGTTTTGAAAGCACGGCGCGTGTTTTTTGCTTGGCAGTATGTTCTTTGGATGCGAAAAATCTTGCGGCTCCTGGCGTCGTGATGAGTGCATGGGCCCCTTGAGCGACTTGAATTTGAACATCCAGCAGATCTCCCCCCACCAAACCACTTGGGGGGTGTATCAAAATGTTGTGACAAATGCCCTTGCCCTCAGGGTAAAGACTTTTTAGCACCCTTAAGGGACCCGAATGGGCGTGTCTTAAGACGGTGCAGTGGTCTTCAAGGGCGTAATTCAAGTGGAGAGATGCAATGGAATGGGGCATAGAGGCTTTTTGTGAGACTCCACCTATAATTGTGAGTCATCCCGTATTCTTTCACAATTTTTGAGTGTGATCCCCTTCGCTCCTGGCTTGAATTGAGGGGGGCTTTATTTCAATGGACCTTGAACCATGAACCTACATCGATTAATGCAAATGCATGCAAGCGGTGAAAAAATTGCAATGCTCACCGCATACGATTCAACCTTTGCCGCTTTGGCTGATCGCGCTGGGGTTGACAGTTTGCTTGTTGGGGACTCCTTGGGCATGGTGAGCCAAGGACAAGACAGTACATTGGGCGTGACCTTGGCAGACATGGTCTACCACACACGTTCTGTGGTGAAGGGTGTACAGGCTAGCGAAAACAACGCATGGATCATTGCGGACATGCCGTTTGGAAGTTATCAAGTCTCCAAAGATCAGGCCATGCAAAGTGCCACGCAGTTGCTTCAAGCAGGGGCCCACATGGTGAAGTTGGAAGGGGGAGGTTGGACCCATGAAACGGTTGAGTTTTTGAGTCAACGTGGTGTTTTGGTTTGTGCTCATTTAGGCTTGACGCCTCAAACGGTTTTTGCGCTGGGGGGCTACAAGGTGCAGGGGCGTGATGAACAAGCAGCAGGGATCCTTCTCAAACACGCAACAGAACTAGAGCAAGCAGGCGCATGCATGTTGGTTTTAGAAATGGTACCCAAGGATTTGGCGTTCAAAGTCACTCAAGCCCTCAAGTCTTGCGCCACCATCGGGATTGGTGCGGGCAATGTGACCTCTGGCCAGGTCCTGGTGATGCATGACATGTTGGGTGCTGGGATCGGGAAAATGCCCAAATTTGTCAGGAACTTTTTGCAAGACCACCACAGCATTGAAGATGCGATGCGAGCTTATGTGTCGGCGGTAAAAGAGGGATCATTTCCCGACAACGAGCGCCATGCGTGGTAAATCTCATCGTTTTTCACCTGATGAAGTGAATT
>CAIMNS010000295.1 GCA_903842945.1 uncultured Burkholderiales bacterium | reverse complement strand
TCAAACGTGTCGAGATGAGCTATATCGGAGGCTAGCTTGATGGCCAACAAGGAGCTCATCCAAGACAAAGACATCAGCGCCATTGTTTTGTGTGGTGGCCAAGGTTCTCGAATGGGCGGGCTTGACAAAGGCCTTCAACACTTTCGCGGCCAAAGCCTGGCTCAAGGCATTGTGAATCAACTGCGGCCTCAGGTCTCTCGAGTGATGATCAATGCGAATCGAAATTTGGCCACCTACCGATCGTTTTGCGATGAGGTCTGGCCAGACCCCGAGGGTGAGTCAAAGGGTCCCTTGGCAGGCTTTTTGGTGGGCCTCATGCATTGTCCTAGCGCCTACTTGATGACCGTTCCTTGCGACACCCCCCTGTTACCCAACGATTTGTGCCTTCGCCTCAAACAGGCCTTGTCTGACTCAAGCGCACCACTGGCCATGGTCAGAAGCTTGGACAGTCCACCTGGCATGGGCACGAGGAAGCTCAAAACACAACCCGTTCTGAGCATGATGAACGTCCACGTGAGAGACCATTTGATGGCCTATGTGAACGAAGGGGGTCGCAAAGTTGAAGCATGGGCTCAACAAGTGAACGTGGTTTGGGTAGACTATGACCAAGAGGGGGACGACCCCATGTCTTTTTACAACATCAACACCTTGGATGAACTCCAAGCGCTTGAGCGCTTGCAGATCCCAACACCGCGTGTACAGTCCAAGGTTTGACGCTCAACGACTGGCCCATGGATTTGCGATGAAAACGCTTGACCCATCTTCTCAAAACACACAAGCGTTCAACACCCAGGCCTTGTCCCTTGGGCAAGCCCAGCAACGGATTGATCAATGTGTTCAAGACCTTCTTCAAAACACGTCACTGCGAACCGAGCGCATCCAGCTAGAAGAGGCGTTTGGCCGCACATTGGCTCAAGACATCACCTCGGCCGTCCACGTGCCCGCTCACACCAACTCGGCCATGGATGGATTTGCCTTTCGAATGCCACAAAAGACCAACGCTGAGCCCACCAACATGCGCTTCAAGCTCGTTGGCGAGAGCCTGGCTGGAAAACCTTTTACAAAAACTGTGGCGCATGATGAATGCATCAAAATCATGACTGGCGCGCTGCTGCCTCTTGAACTTGACACGGTGGCGCCCTTTGAATCCGTCATGATGGACTCGCTGGGCGAGCCCAAGAACGAGCTGACTTTGGGCCAATGGATCGACATGGATGGGGCTCGTTTTAAAGCTGGCGACAATCGACGCTTGGCGGGTGAGGACATTCAAAAAGGTGCCCGCGTCTTGCTACAAGGACAACGTTTGCATGCGGCCTCCATGGGTTTGATGGCCAGCCTTGGTATTGCGCAAGTGGAGGTTCAAGCCCTTTTGAAAGTGGCGATTTTTTCAACGGGAGATGAGCTTCAACGGCCTGGTGAGACCTTAAAACCCGGCATGATCTTTGACTCCAATCGCTACACTTTGAAAGGCCTGTTGCAAGGCCTAGGGTGTGAGGTCATTGATTTAGGGATTGCAGCCGATCAACCCTTGGCGCTCAAACACATGCTTTTAGAAGCCGCCAAAGTGTCCGACGTCATCATCACCAGTGGAGGCGTGAGCGATGGAGACGCGGACCACACCAAGGCGTTGATGCAAGACATGGGCGAGGTCTATTTTTGGAAAATCGCCATGCGCCCGGGGCGCCCCTTGGCTTTTGGAAAAATCGGCAACAGCTTGCTCTTTGGTCTACCGGGCAATCCCGTGGCGGTGATGGTGACGTTTTTAAGCTTGGTGAGGCCTGCGCTGCTCCAAATGACGAGACGCCAAGACGACCCGGCCTTTGCCATATCCACTTTAACGGCCCTTTGCGACGAGCCCATCAAAAAAAAACCAGGTCGCACTGAATTTCAACGTGGCATGACACGGCGCAATGCCCATGGACAATTGTGTGTCCGTCTGAGTGGCCACCAAGGATCTGGGATCCTGAGCTCCATGGTGCAAGCAGACTGTTTGATTGTTTTAGAGCACGACAGAGCAGACATCCAGGCCCAAGAAACGGTCACCCTCTGGCCTTTGCCAGGGCTCATTTGAACGCAAGCATCAAAGACGAATGCACTTGGGCTCAAGCACCGAGCGACCCGCCAACCACAGGCAAAACATTCATTGCGCTTGCGAAAGCGCCATCAAGACCCCTTGGTTGGCCAACTCATCTGCACGTTCGTTGCCAGGATCCCCCGAGTGACCTTTGACCCAATGCCAAGAGATTTCATGTCCACTTTGATGCACCAAGGCGTCCAACTCTTTCCAAAGTTGTGCGTTCTTCACCGCTTGCTTGGAGGCGGTCTTCCAGCCCTTTAACTTCCAGGCATGGATCCATTCGGTGATGCCTTGCCTCACATACTGACTGTCCAAATAAAGACTGACCTTGCAGTTTTCCTTCAAAGACTCTAAAGCCTTGATCACGGCCATCAACTCCATTTGGTTGTTGGTCGTTAAGAGCTCTCCGCCATAGAGCACTTTCTCATGTTCTCCAAAAGTCAAAAAGGCACCCCAACCACCAGGGCCTGGATTGCCCTTGCACGCACCGTCTGTATAAATCACCACATGTTTCATTGAAAATGACTTTTCTTATAAGAGTTGTTCGTCTTGACTTTTTTCTGCCGTGTGCTTGGACGTTGCACTGGGGCGGGTGAGCAATGCACCTCGATGAAGGGGCTTTTTCCAAGAGGCCCCCAAAAGCCTCATCCCCTTGACGCGTTTCACGGCTGTGAGGATGTACGCAGAGCCCAAAATAGGCCACCAACGGTTGCCAGCCAATTCCATCCAATTCAAGCTTGACAGCCATCCTGGGGACTCAAAGGACGGCTTGTACAAACCAAAGCCCCCTCTCTCGACTTCAAAACCGAGCAAGGTCAACCAGTCCTTCATGCGTTGCGGACCAATGAGCTCACTGTGAATGGGCATGAAGTTGTTGGTCGAACCCAAGCGAGCGTAAAAGCGCTCCCTGATCACTCGAGCGCCCCAAAGCGACAAAGGATTCAAGCCTGCAATGATCACCCGCCCCTCGGGCACCAAAACTCGCTCAACCTCTCTGAGCGTGGCATGCGGGTCAGGGTAGATCTCTAGCGTATGAGGCAAAATAATTAAGTCCAAACTCTGCTCAGCAAACGGCAGTGCTCTAAAATCTGTTGCAATCGAAGCCAAAGCATTCTCACTTGAAAGAGCAAGCCATTGGTGTGGCATGCGATTGGCTCGCAAACCTTGTAACTGCTCAAAACCCAGTTGGAGGGCATGAAAGCCAAACAAATCCCCCACCAGAGCGTCCATCTGTTGTTGCTCCCAATCGATCAAGTATTGACCCGCGGCAGAGCTCAACCATGTCTGCCATTCTTTTAACTCATTGTTTTCTTCGTTCATGAAACTAGTTGCTCTACCTGCTTTTACAGACAATTATCTATGGCTTTGGCACAATGACCAAAAGGCCATCGTGGTCGATCCTGGACAGGCGGGCCCGGTCTTGGAGGCCTTGACCCGCTTGAACCTCAGCCTAGAGGCCATTTTAGTCACACATCACCACAAAGACCACATTGGCGGCATACCCGAGTTGCAGCAAAAAACAAATGCGCTGGTGTTCGGTCCTGAACACAGTGCCATGCCCCAACCTTTTCAAGCGCTGAACGACAAAGACCATGTCCAACTGCTTGATCAGACCCTTGAGGTTTTGCATGTACCTGGTCACACCGCGAGCCATTTGGCCTACCTCACCTCCAAGCCCTCGAGCCAGGGCGATCAAATTCTATTTTGCGGTGACACCTTGTTTTCTGGCGGTTGTGGTCGCCTCTTTGAAGGCACGCCCGAGCAAATGTTAAACTCACTGGCGAAATTCAAATCTCTGAGAGATGAAACACAAGTGTGCTGTGCGCACGAATACACCTTGTCCAATTTAAAATTTGCTTTGCACATCGAACCCCAAAACACCCGCTTGCTCAGTTACAACTCGCACTGTCACAAGCTCAGACAACAGCATCTCCCAACCCTGCCCTCGAACATCGGTTTGGAGAAAGAAATCAATCCCTTTTTAAGAGCCCACTTGCCCAGTGTTCAACAATCGGCTCAACTCTTTGACCCCAAGGCAGTCGATGAGCTTGGCTGCTTTGCAGCTCTCAGAGAATGGAAAAATACATTTTGAAACACGGCTCTCCATCCCCTGCCTTTTTAAACACGCCCGACCAACGGACGCTCTCCCTGGTCTTGACCGCCTTGGTGTGCGCTCTCTTGGGCGCATGCCAATCCATTTCTCTGAACAATGGAAACACCAGCAACACCAGTTGGAGCACCAAGGAGATCACCTCCTCTCCTTCTGCACCCCTACCGACCAGCACTCAGGCGTCCAGTTCGCCGCCCAATGCCAACATGGCCTTGTCGCCCTTGCCCAGCAATGCCTTGAGCAGCAGATCGGTCACCCATTTGAGCTTGCCCAATGACATTTGGGAGAGGGTTAGAAAGGGTTTTGCCATGCCCGATTTGCAAAGCGACTTGGTGACAGATCGCGAAGTTTGGTACAGCGCCAAACCGGACTATTTGGTTCGCATGACCGAGCGCTCAACCAAGTACATGTACTTCATCGTTGAGGAATTGGAGCGCAGAAAAATGCCCACCGAACTCGCCTTGTTGCCCTTTGTGGAATCGGCCTTCAACCCCCAAGCCGTCTCTTCAGCCAGAGCCAGTGGCATGTGGCAATTCATGCCCAAGACCGGTAAAACCTTTGACTTGAAACAAAACGCCTTTCGCGATGACCGACGAGACGTGATGGCCTCGACCAAAGCGGCACTGGATTACTTGCAAAAACTCTATGTGCAGTTTGGTGACTGGCATTTGGCCTTGGCCGCCTACAACTGGGGAGAGGGCAATGTGGGCAAGTCCATCGCAAAAAATCAACGCTTGGGGCTAGGTGTGGGCTATTTGGACTTGAGCATGCCCATGGAGACCCGTTTTTATGTGCCCAAGTTGCAAGCGATGAAAAACATCATCGCCAACCCACTGAACTTCCAAGTGAACTTGGCCAACATACCCAACCATCCTTATTTTCAATCGGTCCCCTTGCTCAGAGACATTGATGTGAGCTTGGTGTCTAAACTTGCAGAAATTCCAATCGAAGATTTCAAAGCCCTCAATCCCTCGGCCAATCGACCCGTTTTATTGGCCGCTGGCACGCCTCAAATTTTATTGCCTTGGGACAATGCGGAGATTTTTCAAAAAAACTACGACAACTTCACCGGCTCTAAATTGGCCAGTTGGACCGCATGGATTGCGCCCAAAACCTTGAAGGTCTCCGATGCAGCCAAGCAACTGGGTATCAAGGAGGAAGAGCTCAAAAGCCTCAACAACATACCCCCCAAAATGTTGATCAAAGCGGGGTCTGCACTGTTGATCCCCAGAGGCAACACCAAGGAAGAGGATGTCTCCTTTCGCATTGCCGATCAAGGCCAACTGGATTTGTCCCCCGAACAATTTGGCAGGAAAATCAGCCACAAAATAGGGGCCAAAGACACCTGGCAAGGCCTTGCTCAAAAGTACCGCGTCAACACCAAAGAGATCGCTCTATGGAACGACTTGTCGGTCAATCAACAACTGAAGGTGGGTCAAACGATCACCCTCTTTGTCAATGCCAAATCTGGCGCCAAGAAAAAATCCAAGGCCAAAACCTCCCCCGCACAACCAAGCAGCCCCCCTCATGGCGAGGTCGGCACCAAAAAGTCAGCGCACAAGAAGTCTTGAGTTGATCAGGTGCTCAAAGAACTGAGCTCAGGTGGCCTTGCGATCTGCCAATGCATGGGCAATGGTGCCCAAGTCAACATACTCCAACTCGCTTCCCAAAGGCACCCCTCGTGCCAAGCGGGTCACATGAAGACCCCTTTTTTGAAGCGCTTTGGAGAGCACATGCGCACTGGCCTCGCCTTCGGCTGTGAAGTTGGTGGCCAAGATCACCTCTTGCACCACCCCATCTGTGGCTCGATCCAAAAGGGTTTTGACGCCCAGATCTTGTGGGCCCAATCCATCCAAAGGACTCAAAGCCCCCATCATCACAAAATAAAGGCCCCTGTAGGTCTGGGTGCGCTCAATGGCCGACTGGTCTGAGGGCGACTCCACGATGCACAGGCGTGACGCATCCCGGGTCTCATCGCTGCAAGTCTGACACATCACATCCTGCGTCAGGGTATGGCATTTTTCACAGTGCCCCACATCCTTGACCGCCTGCGTCAAGGCACTGGCCAAGAGTTGCGCACCCGCACGATCGTGCTGCAACAAGTGGTAGGCCATGCGGGAGGCAGACTTCACCCCAACGCCAGGCAAACGCTTGAAAGCCTGGATCAAGGCTTCTAGGGCGTGCAAATCACTCATGAGAAAAGGGATGAAAAGAGGGGTGAGAAAAAACCATCAAAATGGCAATTTCATCCCACCAGGAAGTCCTGGCATGCCTGAGGTCAATTTACCCATTTTTTCCTCAGAGGTTTGCTCCGCCTTTTTGGCCGCATCGTTAAAGGCCGTGGTGATCAAATCCTCCAGCATCTCGTGATCATCGGCCATGAGGCTTGGATCAATCAATACTTTTTTAACCTGATGTTTGCAGGTGATGGTGATTTTCACCAAGCCATTGCCCGCTTCACCCGTCACTTCAATAAAGGCCAACTCATCTTGGGCCTTTTTGAGATTGTCTTGCATGGCTTGAGCTTGTTTCATCAAACCCGCCAATTGTCCTTTGTTAAACATGCGTGTGTCTCTTTCTGTAAATAAATCAAATCGTTTTGATGGAACCAGGGACGATTTTGGCATCAAATTCTTGCATCATTTGAATGACAAAAGGATCGTTCAATATTTGAGCCTCTGCCCTTTGTTGTTTTTCAAATGCAATTTGAGCCAAGCGCATCGCTGGCGTGTCTTGCACCGGCGCCAACTCAAAGCGCAACTCGAGCTCGTGTCCCAAAATGGACAAGCCCTTGGTGAGTCGCTCGACCGAACTCGGGGTTTTCAAAGACTCGCGCTCGATTCTCAACAACCAGCTGCCCGACTCTTTGGCAATCAACTGCGACTGCAAGGCCAACTCTCTCGCCAAGGACTGCACCAACTCCGCTTGTATCAATTGTTGCACGACCGACAGCCAATCATCGCCCTCTTGTGTAGGCTTGAGTTTGGTTTTGAACTGGTCTTTGGGTTCACTCACACCCACATCAGCATTTTGTGATGCGACCCGAACCGCCACTTTGAGCGCATTGCTTGGGGCTTGTTTGACCACTTGGGCTTGCTCGACTTGGGCGTTGGTGAGCAGGGCATGGACTGGTGAAGGCGCCTCTTGCTCTTGCGTCCATCGATCGACATCTGCGACCTCCTCGAGCTCATGCGCATCCTCTTGATCGCTGTCGTGGACCAGGCCTTGCGGCGCGCTAGATGAGCTGGACTTGGTACGAAGCGCCATGTCTCGAACCGGCAAATTAAAACCCATCCCGCCACGGCCAGGCTCTTGATCGTGGCGCATGGGAGAGGCCTGGACTTCAACTTCACGCTCAGGCGGATGGGCTACCCTCTGGGGACCTAAACTGGCCGAGCTAGGAGAGCTTGCCGAACTTGCCGAACTTGCAGCGCTTTGTACAGGCTTGGTATCGTCCTCTAGAGAGCTGGATTTGACAGTTTCAAGAGTTTTTTTTTGAGCCTCTTGATCGCCTAGCGTCTGCTCCCGAGCGGTTGGGCCTGCAACGGACACTTGCGGCACTTGCGGCACCAGTGGCATGTCTGGCTCTGCCTTAAAAGCCAACAACCTCAAGAGCACCATGGTCAGACCAGCGTATTCATCAGGGGCCAAACCTATTTCCGCTCGACCTTTGAGGCAAATAGAGTAGAGCAACTGCGTCTCATCTTTGGGCATGAGCTCTGACAAAACCCGCGTCCTGGCCACATCGGGATCGATCTCGGAGGGGTCTGGTGCTTTGCTGGCAGAGAACTGAAAAACCGCCATGCGCTGAAGCACATAAGAGATGTCCTCCAAGGCTTGAGAGGCGTTCAAACCTTGATCACGAAGTTGATCACAAATTTCAACCACCTCTTGGCCCCGAGCATGCGCCAAGGCTTCAATCAAGCCATACACATGATCTTTGTCAACACTGCCAAGCATTTGTCGAACCTCTTCGTCCTTGATCTCAGCGCCCGTGTAAGCTATGGCTTGATCGGTCAAGGACAGCGCATCTCGCATCGACCCCCTGGCCGCACGGGCCAAGCTAAAAAGGGCACTCTTTTGCGCCACCATGTTCTCCAAACTCAACACATGCTCCAAGTGCTCGAGAATGGTCTCTGGGGCCATCGGGCGCAAATTGAACTGCAAACAACGCGAGAGCACTGTCACCGGGACCTTTTGAGGATCGGTGGTGGCCAAGACGAACTTCAAATACTCGGGCGGCTCCTCCAAGGTTTTTAAAATCGCGTTGAACGCATGGTTGCTGAGCATGTGCACTTCATCGATCATGAAGACTTTGAATCGACCCGTGACAGGCTTGTAAACCGCTTGCTCAATGAGACTTTGTACCTCTTCAACGCCACGGTTGGAGGCGGCGTCCAATTCCGTGTAGTCGACAAAACGACCCATATCGATGGCGACGCAGTTTTCACAAACGCCACAAGGCTCGGCCGTGATGCCTTTCTCACAATTGAGAGACTTCGCCAAAATTCGAGAGATGGTGGTCTTGCCAACACCCCTGGTGCCGGTGAAAAGATACGCATGGTGCAGTCTTTGCTGTGTCAAGGCGTTGGTCAAGGCTTGGACCACGTGCGGCTGCCCCACCAACTCGGTGAAGGTCTTTGGGCGATACTTCCTGGCAAGGACAAGGTAGGACATGGGGACATTCTAAATCGACAAATGGAGAAAGGCGGTCATTTCAACGACGCCCTTTAAATAATCAGTCCATGGCCATTGGGTCGAAACAAGGACCCCAAGCAGGCCTTGGAGGAAAAGCCCTTACAATAGACTTTGACGGGCCTTCCCGCATGGCAAAGCGGCCAACCGGGTCAGGTGGGGAACCAAGCAGCCCTAACTGTGGAGTCAGTGCCGGGGTCAAGGCTCGTCACCCCTTCCCTGTGTGCCTTGGACATGGGCTCAAAGCCCTTCAAGAGCCAGGCATCTTCTCTAAGCCCTGCGTCCTATGGCCCCGCAAACTGCATGATTTCGATCGACCGCTTTGATCACCTTGGCATTCGCGTTGCACAACGTCAAAGGGCCTTGGATTTTTATGCCTTGCTCGGCTTTCAAGTGGTCCTTGAGGTGGACTTTGATGCCGTCATCATCCTCAAAAACGACCAAGGCCTAGAGCTCAATTTGATCGTGAATGGACTCGACACTTTAGAAGCAAAAAACATTCTCATGGATGTCCCCCAAAAATACACTGGGATCACCCACGTGGCTTTTGGGGTCAAGGACATCAAGGCCTGCATCGCCCACTTGAAAGCGCATGAGATCCCCATCACCCAAGGACCCGTGAGTTTTGGCGACGGACATGTCTCTATTTTTTTTCGCGATCCCGACAAAAACACCTTGGAGATTAGAAGCCGGCTAGAGAGTGCAGAAGAACAGTCCATCGAGGGCTTGAGCTTTTACGACCCCAAAGCTTGATCTGTCAGCCACGCGCGGCACCAAGGTCAATGGTGTTGATGCTCGGCGCCCTGCATGCCCTTTTGACCTTCAGTGGCTTGCAAGAGCACCGGGACACGCATGTCCACCTGTGTTTTTTTACCCGTCGCGTCTTGAAAGGTCAATTGCAAATCGATGTTGCTGTCTTTTTCAAGTGTCTTTTTTAAATCCATCAACATGATGTGATAACCACCGGGTTTTAAATCCACGACGCTACCCGCATCCAAGACCAAGCCGTTGGGCAAGGCGGTCATTTTCATGACATTGTTTTGCATGCTCATTTGATGTATTTCGCTGACATGGGCAACAGAGGAGTTGACGGCCACCAGTTTTGTTGGGCCCACGGCCTTCAGGCTCATGAAGACACCTGTCGCGTTTTGCCCTTTGACGCTTGCTCGCGCCCATGCATTGCTCACGCTCACGTTCTGCGCCAACACCCAGGGACTGATCAACAAAAGGGCCATCAGGCCACTGTAGGTCTTAAACAACTTCATGCAACACTCCTTCAACATCCATGACGACAACACGCTCTTAGAAGAGCAATTGTCTCATAGACCCTTCAGACGCCAAGAAGAAGAGCTCTGGCAAAGGGAAAACCTGAGTCCAAGTCATCCGACTGAACCTTTAAAATCATTCGTTCAGTCCACATTTTTTTATGCTCAATCGCACCGGCTCAGTTCTTCTCTCACTTGCTCTGCTTCTATGTTTCATGGGGCCCACACTTCATGCCCAGGAAGAGATACAGACCATTGAAATCATTGCCAACACACCCACCTTGGGGGCACGTGTCAACAAAAATACACTCGCCTCCAATGTCCAAACCGCCCATGGGGATCAAATTGAAAACTCGGGCTCCTTGAATTTAGCTGACTTTTTACAAAACAATTTCACAAGCGTTCACCTCAACGACAACCAAGGCAACCCCTTCCAAGTTGATTTGAACTACAGGGGCTACAGTGCATCCCCCTTGCTGGGTACCCCTCAAGGCCTGTCTGTGTATGTCGATGGGGTCAGAATGAATCAACCCTTTGGCGACATCGTTCAATGGGACTTGATCCCCAATTCAGCCATTCAAAACATCAGTCTCTTTGCGGGCTCCAATCCGGTCTTTGGCATGAACACGCTGGGCGGCGCTTTGAGCATCCAAACCAAGGATGGCCTGAGCTATCAAGGCACGGAAATGGAGACCGGTTGGGGCAGCTTTGGTCGCCAAAGTTTTGAGCTCGAACACGGTGCAGCCTATGCAAACGGTGTTCACAGCTACTTGAACTTCAAGGATTTCAAGGACCAGGGCTGGCGTGAGCATTCCCCTTCAAGTGTTCAGCAGCTGTTTGGCAAACTTGGCTGGCATGATGGCTTGAGCGATATCAAAGTTTCTTTCTCTACCTTTGGCTCTGCGCTCACGGGCAACGGTTTACAACAAGAGAACTTGCTCCATCAAAACTACACGGGTGTGTTCACTCGGCCAGACCAAACCAACAACACGTCCACGGTGCTCAACTTGGAGCTCAAGCATGAGTTGAGTCCCGCATGGTCTCTTTCAGGCAACACCTACCTCAGACGCATCAACAGCACCACGCTCAACGGCGACTTGAACGGCAACGCTTTGGGTGAGAAGGTCTATGGCTACAACGCAGCAGAGGGCAACTGGCTTTTGGCCCATCAACTCTTGAGTCTTGGTGCTCCCAACAGCGCGACACCAAGCACCCAAGGCCTGGGGTTTCCCAGTCTTCGTTGCTTGGCCCAAGCAGGCTTGAACACCGAACCCAATGAAAAATGCGATGCCTTGATCAATCGCACCCAAACACAACAAAGAAGCTGGGGCATCAACGCACAAGCCAATGGAAAAAGCAACTGGTGGGGTCAATCCCACCGATTCAGTCTTGGAGCGTCCATCGATCTGTCTGAATCAATCTTTCGTCAGCAAAGCCAATTTGCTTACCTCACCCCCGAACGCTCGGTGCTGGGTGTCAATGCATTTGCCGATGGATCGCAAAACTCTGAAACCGCTTTTGATCAACGCGTTCAACTCAAAGGACAATCTTTACACACCCACTTTTTTGCAACGAACACCCTCTCGTTTTCAGAAGAACGAGCCCATCTGAGCACCTCAGGCATGTGGACTCGCACCAACATCGACAACACGGATTTGCTCTTCCCTTACGCCCCCAATTACTCTGCGCTGGCCACGCAAGGTGGGCTTCAAAGGGGCTCCCTGACTGGCTCCAGCGCCTATCAAAGATTCAACCCTGCGGTGGGTTTGTCCATGACGCCCAGTTTGTCCTTCAATCCTTTCATCGGTTACAGCGAAAGCTCGCGCGCGCCCACCTCCATTGAACTGGGCTGTGCCGACCCCACCTACGATTGTCGCTTGCCCAACTCCATGTCAGGCGACCCAGCCTTGAGACAAGTGGTCACCAAGACATGGGAGTTAGGAGCCAGGGGCCAAGCACAAGACCCCAACTTACAGTGGCATGGCGCCTTCTTTGTCGCTCAAAACCAGGACGATATTTTGTTCGTCTCAAGCAGCACCCATGCGGGCTCTGGGTACTTTAAAAACTTTGGTCAAACCAAAAGACAAGGCTTTGAAATGGGCCTCAAAGGTGCACTGAACAAATTCAATTTTGGATTCAATTTCACCAGCCTCAAAGCCACATACGAAACCACCGAGTCCGTCGTGAGTGCACTCAACCCGCAAGCCAATGCGCTGGGACAAATCACCATAGCGCCGGGTAACACCATCCCCTTGATGCCTTCTCATTTGCTCAACGCAAGAGCAGGCTTTTCCTTCTCACCCCGCTTCAAATCGGGCCTGAGCATGAACGCGGTTGACGCGAGTTTTGTGCGAGGCAATGAAAACAACATCCCCTCAGCAAAAGTGCCAGGCTATGCGATCTTTCATTGGAACAGTTCTTACAAGGTCGACCAAGACACGGTGGTGTATGCCAACATTTCCAATTTATGGGATAAAAAATTCAGCTCCTCTGGCGCTATTGGGCCTCAAGCTTTCACAAGCAATGGCGCCTACACCAACTCTACCCTGGGCGCCCTCTTTCAAGCACCTGGTGCCCCACGCATGTTCAATGCGCATGTGAGAATCATGCTGAAGTGAGCGTTCATGCTACCAGGCCCCCAAAAAGGACAAGGGTGCGTCAAACGGATGCAGACTCGCTCAAAGCTTGGCCCATGGCTTCGAGCAAGGTGTTGGGCTCTTGTGCACCGGAGACCCCAAGCTGAGAGTTCAAAATATAAAATGGCACACCATTGATGCCCAATTCTCGAGCGGCTTTCTCTTTTTCCTGAACCGCTAGATGGAGCTCAGGGCTTGAAAGCCCCTCTTCAATGGCCTGCGTCGTCAAACCAGCGCTTTGGGCCAACTGGGCCAACACCGCCTTGTCTGTCAAATCCATGGCATCTAAGAAATAAGCCTTGAAGAGCACCTCCACGAGCCTGGCTTGCTCATCAGGGGTTTTGGCTTGAGCAATCAGACTGTGCGCAAAAAGTGTATTGGGCTGACGTTTGATGTGATCAAATTTAAAATCAAGGCCCACCGATTGGCCCACAGCCGATACACGCTCGTAAACCGACGCCGCTCGCTCCCCGAATTTCTCTTTCAAATACTGAGAACGCTCGATCCCCACCAAGGGCAAATCAGGATTCAACTGAAATGCGGACCACCTCACCAAGGGTGTGGGCTCTTTGGGGTACTTTTCTTTAAAGAGCTCAAGCGCTGTTTCCAGCCGCCTCTTACCAATGAAACACCAAGGACAAACCACATCGGACAAAACATCTATGATCAAGGGCGCAGAGGTGGGTGTTGGCATGATGGGTCTTCGTATTTAAGAAACAGATGTTGAATTTAACCACGAAGCGCGTGAGATTTTTAAGCACTTGAGCATTCCAAGCTTCTTTCTGTCAAAATAGAGGATTGTCATCTTTGATGTCGCCCTAAGTTGAAGGATCCCCATGGCCAACGAACTCATCAAGCACACCACCGACTCGACCTTTGAGGCCGACGTCCTCCAAAGCACGCAACCTGTTTTGGTGGACTACTGGGCCGAATGGTGTGGTCCTTGCAAGATGATTGCCCCTATTTTGGACGAAGTCGCAACGGCTTACGAGGGCAAACTACAAATTGCCAAGATGAATGTCGATGAAAACCGCGAAATTCCAGCCAAATTTGGCATCCGTGGGATTCCCACGCTCATGCTTTTTAAGGATGGTCAATTGGCCGCTACCAAAGTCGGCGCCTTGAGCAAGGCCCAATTGAGCGCCTTCATCGATCAAGAACTGGCTTAAAAAAACCTTTTGAGGTCAAGAAGCACCCTGAGGTGCTTATGGACCTCAAATCCTCTACTTATAGAGTACTTTTGTTTTTAATTTAGAGCCTTGATTTTCTTCTTTTCCCACGCCTTCACTGGCGCGTTGGATGGGTATGAATCAGCTATTCACAAATATGGCAAAGAGCGTATTTATCAGACAACAGGAATTCAATTCTTATCGTTGAACTCTATTTATCAGTTGATGGCTTCAAAGGAAGATC
>CAIMNS010000294.1 GCA_903842945.1 uncultured Burkholderiales bacterium | reverse complement strand
TGGGTCCAGCCACGACAGCACCAATCGGCACACCAGAGCCCAGGCCCTTGGCCAAAGGCATGACATCGGGCTTGATGTCGGCCCACTGGTGAGCGAACCATTTGCCCGTTCGACCCATGCCACACTGCACCTCATCGATCATCAACAGCCAGTCGCGTTGGTCGCAAAGGGCGCGGACGGCTTTGAGGTAATCCATGTGCATGCTGTTGATGCCGCCTTCGCCTTGAATGGCTTCCATGAAGACGGCAACCACGTTGGGGTTGTTTTGGGTGGCTTCAATGAGCGCTTGTTCATCGTTGACAGGCACGCGGATGAAGCCTTCAACCAAGGGCCCAAATCCGGCTTGGATCTTTTCATTGCCTGTCGCGCTCAAGGTGGCAATGGAGCGGCCATGGAAGGCTTTTTCATAGACCACAATCTCTGGGCGTGAGATGCCTTTGTCGTGGCCAAATTTTCTTGCCAATTTGATGGCCGCTTCATTGGCCTCTAGACCGGTTGAGCAAAAGAAGACATTGGTGAGTCCTGACAACTCGGTGAGTTTTTTGGCCAAAGTTTCTTGCTCTTGAACATGGTAGTAATTGCAGCAATGGATCATTTTTGCAATTTGATCTTGCAAGGCAGGCACCAATTTGGGATGTGCGTGTCCTAAGGTGTTGACCGCAATACCAGCCAAGGCGTCGAGGTACCTTTTGCCATGGGTGTCCCAGATTTCTAGGCCCCGCCCATGCGTAAAGCTCACAGGCAGTCGGCCATAGGTGTTCATCACATGCGCGGAGTGTGGGGTGGATGCGTCAGCGTTTTGAGATGTATTTGCAGCTAAGGTCATAACAAAAAGGCAAGGGGCCAAGGATGGGTGGATAAAAAGGGCTTATTTTAGGCTCAAGCCACGTCTTGAGGCGTCTTTTTTTAAACACCTTCGTGTCCTCCATCAAGAAGCCCCTCCAGGTCCGAAGGTGAACCTGCGGGCCAACCCAAGCCGGTACAGCTAGAAAAAAGGATGGCCTTTAGAATGGGGTCTTTGTCCGGTTAGAAACAATGCTCAGTTACAATGTTTGTGCAATGCAACAACTTGGTATGATCGGATTTTTAACCCCCTCACGTCGATCTAACGGATCATGATTTCACAAGATGCTCAGGAACTGTTCATCGTTGGTGTGACTTCCAATGGTCGGGGGTTTCGGCCCAGTGATTGGGCCGAACGTTTGGCCGGTGTGATGAGCTCGTTCAGACCAGGCGGGCCAACGCCAGGGAGTCATTTAAGTTACTCGCCATGGTGTGTTCCCAATTCCATCCAGGGTTTTAAATGCGTGGTGGTGCATTCGCAGTTGAAGTCGGCCGAACCCATGGCCTGGGATTTCGTCATGAACTTTGCCAAAGACAACGATTTGATGGTGGTAGAGGCATGCAGTCTGCCCGCTGATTTTTTGTCCGTTAAAAAAACCAGTGACTAAAGAGTTGGGCACAAAAAAACCGCTCTAGGAGCGGTGATTTTGCTTTTTTGCTTTGCTGACAGCGCACCCCGTCAAACGGCGGTCTGAGGGTTCAGACCGGGCGGGTGCCTGAAAAAATCAGGCGGCGAGTGCCAAAGCCTTGACTTTGGTGGAAAGGCGGCTCTTGTCGCGGGCCGCCTTGTTTTTATGAAAAATGCCTTTGTCAGCAATGGTGTCAACCACTGCTTGCATGGTGGCAAAGAGTTCGCTTGCCTTGGTTTTGTCACCAGCTAAAACCGCCTTTTCGACGTTTTTAACTGCGGTACGGTACTTGGAGCGCAAAGACGTGTTGGCCGCATTGAGCTTCACGTCTTGACGAGCGCGCTTGCGACCCGACGCCAAGCGCGGGTTCTTTTTCTTGGGTTTTGTAGAAGCCATTGATAAATATCCTTCGAGTGTCTGTGGATGATGTCAGCAAAGCCCAACATTGTAGCAAATATCCATGAGCAAGAAAAGCCTTCGGGCGCTACACTTGGTCCGTGAGTCTATTTAAATCCGCCTCCATTGTCTCTTTGTTGACACTTCTTTCTCGCATCACCGGCATGTTGCGAGAGCTGCTCATGGCCTCTATTTTTGGTGCGAGTGCCTTGACGGACGCATTTAATGTGGCCTTTCGTATTCCTAATTTATTCAGGCGTTTGTTTGCAGAAGGCGCATTCAGCCAAGCCTTTGTCCCCGTTTTGGCGGCCAGTTTGACGGAAAAAGGCCAAGAAGAAACTGAAAAGCTCATCTCTCAGGTCGCTTTGGTGTTGATCGCGGTGCTTTTGGCCACGAGTCTGCTGGGGGTTTTGGCTGCACCTGTCTTGGTTTGGGTGATGGCCAGTGGTCTGCAGCAAAATGAGGAGACCATGAATTTGGCCGTTCAGATGACGCGTTTCATGTTTCCCTACATTGCCTTCATGTCCTTGGTGGCCTTGGCCGCAGGAGTGCTCAACACCTGGAAAAAATTCGCTGTGCCTGCTGCCACGCCGGTCTTGCTCAATCTTTCAATGATTTTCTTTGCCTACCTTGGTGCGCCTTGGTTTGTTCGCCTGGGTTTACCTGGTATTTATGCCTTGGTTCTTGGGGTGATGGTTGGCGGTGTGCTTCAATTGACGGCTCAGATTTGGGCCTTGAACCGTTTGGGTGTGTTGCCACGTGTTTGGCGCTTGCCAGGCGGCCTATGGAGCGGGCTTCGGGGGGCTTGGGGGGCTGAGAACACCCAGAAGATTCTAAGTTTGATGGGGCCATCCCTCTTGGGTGTGAGCGTGGCGCAATTGTCGTTGCTGATCAACACGCAGATTGCTTCTCACATGACCGCGGGCAGCGTCAGTTGGCTCAGTTACGCAGATCGGTTGATGGAGTTTCCCACCGCACTCCTTGGTGTGGCCTTGGGGGTGGTGATGACCCCCCAGCTCTCGCAGGCCAAGGCAAATCAGGACTTGGCTCAGTATTCTGCGCTCTTGGATTGGGGCTTGAGGTGGGTGTTTGTGTTGAGCTTGCCATGCTCTTTGGCCCTCCTCTTGTTTTCCTCACCTTTGGTGAGTGTTCTTTTTCACTACGGTGCTTTCAATCCCCATGACGTTGAGCAAACCCGATTGGCGCTGATGGGCTATGGGGTGGGCTTGATGGGCCTGGTGGCCATCAAGGTGCTTGCGCCAGGATTTTATGCGTCCCAAGACACCCGCACCCCTGTTCGCATTGCCATTGGCGTGTTGCTGTTGACGCAACTGATGAATTTGTTGTGGGTGCCTTATTTCGCCCATGCAGGACTGGCTTTGTCCATTGGGATGGGGGCCATGTTGAACGCCGCATTGCTTTGGTATTTTTTAAAGAGATCAGGCAAATACATGCCCCAGCCAGGATGGCCCAGACTTTTTTCCCAAGGCGCTGTGGCCGCTTTGTGCATGGGCTTGTTTTTATCTTGGGCCAATGGACAATGGAACTGGATTGAAATGGCAAGCCATGTCTGGTATCGCTTGGCCTGCTTAGGTCTGGTGCTTGTGGTGAGCGCAGGCATTTATTTTGGCGTTTTAACGGTCCTTGGATTTCGCATCAAAAACTTGTTGACCCCACAAACATGAAAACCTATCGCGAATGAACTTTAAGCTAGAAATTCCATCCCATCTCTCTTATTTTGGCTCCCTGGTCCAAAGCGATGAGCACTTTCCCCTGTTGGAAGCGGCGGTGAGTTTGGCGCAAGATGAGTACCCGGAGATGGACTCGCAGCATGTGCTTGGCGAGGTCGATCACCTTTTGGCCAGGCTCAAAAGACGCATGCCTGCTGACTCAAGTTCCCTCCACCGGTTGAGAATTTTGAACCATTTGTTTTTTGATGAGTTGGGCTTCAGAGGCAACATCAACAATTATTACGATCCTGAAAACAGTTTCATCTCTCAAGTCCTCAAAACCCGGCAAGGCATCCCCATCAGTCTGGCTGTCATTTGGTTGGAAGTAGCCACAGGCATAGGATTGAATGCCAGTGGTGTCAATTTTCCTGGGCATTTTTTAATCAAGGTGCAATTGAGTTTTCCCAACGAGGGGCAAGTGATCATCGACCCGTTCACTGGTAAATCTTTGTCCAAAGAGGATTTGTTGGAGATCCTCAATGGCTTGCCGGGTTTGCCGGCGCACGCGCATGAGACTCCTAAAGCGCTTGGAGAAAGTGCACAGCCTGGTGATGACCCAAGCGCCCCATTGCCCCATTGGAAGCAAAGCTCAGACACGATCTTGCGACACTATTTAAAGAGCGCAAAAGAGCGCGATATTTTGTCTCGAATGCTTGTGAACTTGTTGGAGATTTATAAAAACCAAAACGATCCTTACAGACAGGGTCAAGTTCAAAAAAGGCTGGAGATTTTGCGTCTTGCCCCTTGAATCTTGGCGCTTGGCCACCTCACGCAAGCCAAGAGACAAAGCAAGCCTGCAAAGGGGTGCGTCAAAGCAAAGTGACTCGATGTCCGCTTTGATGAGGCACAATTTGACCCAAGTTATAAACTTCTTCGCCCAAGGCCTCTAGCGTGGCTTGCAAGCCCGATGCGTGTTGTTGATCAATGACCATGGCCATGCCAATGCCGTCGTTGAAGGTGCGGTTCATCTCCACATCATCGATGCCAGCGGTGTTTTGAAGCCAAGTGAACAGCTCTTTTCTTGGCCATTGACTGCGTTGCAGTTGTGCTCCCAGTTGATCGGGCAACACTCGGGGTAAGTTCTCGATGAGGCCACCACCTGTGATGTGCGCCATGGCTTTGATGGGGTGTTGACTTAAGGCCTTTAAGATCGGTTTGACATAGAGTCTTGTGGGCGCCATGAGCGCTTCTTTAAAGGGTTTTCCATCCAAGGTCGTTGGGCAAGTGCCTTGCTGTGCCAAGGTGTGCTTGATGAGTTTTCGCACCAAGGAAAAACCATTGGAATGCACGCCACTGGAGGCCAGGCCGAGGACCACATCGCCACTTTGGATGTTTTGTCCCGTCAAAATTTTGGACTTTTCAACCACACCGACCGCAAAGCCAGCCAAGTCGTAGTCGCCCCTGGGGTACATGTCTGGCATCTCAGCTGTTTCGCCACCAATCAAGGCGCAACCCGAGAGCTCGCATCCTTTGGCAATGCCTTCAATGACGGTGGCTGCCGTCTCAAGATCCAGATGTCCGCAGGCGAAGTAATCTAAAAAATAAAGTGGTTCAGCGCCTTGCACCAACACATCGTTCACACTCATCGCCACCAAATCAATGCCCACGTTTTCGTGCATGTTCCACTCAATGGCCAACCTGAGCTTGGTGCCCACGCCGTCTGTGCCGCTCACCAATACCGGTTGGTGGTAGCCACTGGGGATTTCAAACATCGCTCCAAATCCGCCAATGCCAGCCAACACACCAGGGCGCATGGTCCGCTTGGCAAAGGGTTTGATGCGTTCTACCAGGGCATCGCCCGCTTCAATGTCTACGCCTGCTGATTTGTATGTAATTGGGGAAGTCATGGTCAAATTGATTCTTTTTTATGGGTGACTTGCACCGAGCACGGGATTTAAAGGACGGTGTCGATAGAATCCGAGTATTCTAGAGCCTCCATGGAAGACTTTTCGCAATGATTTTCACACCAACACAACAACGCATCAGCGCCGCGGTCATCTTGTTGCTCGTTGTGTTCTTGGTGATTCAGCATTTGCAGCCGATTTTGATGCCCTTTGTCATGGCCCTGGGTCTGAGTTATCTCTTGAGTCCTTGGGTCGATCGACTTCAGGGCTGGCTTGGACACAAGACAGCGCGCATGGTGTCCGTGGTGGTGGTCCAACTGGTGTTTTTGGCACTGGTGCTATCTATTTTATTTTTACTTGCACCCATCTTTATCAAAGAGTTGCCCATGCTGCGCGATCAGTTGCCCATGGCGCTCATCCGATTGCAAGAAAAGTTGCTGCCCGTGCTGGATTCATTGGGCGTTGATGCAAGGTTGGACACTCAATCTCTCAAGGAGATGGTGCTCAAGTATTTTGATGCGTCTTGGGATGAGGTCTTGTCCCAGGCCTTGTCGTCTTTGAAAATCGGCGGAAGTGTGATTTTGACCTTGCTGGGCAACGCCATTTTGATCCCTTTGTTGATGTTTTATTTTTTGTTGGACCAGCGCTTGATGCTTGACCAAGTCAAGCAATGGATTCCTCTCCAACAATCCAAGCATGTGGCCTTGTTTTTGGGGGAGGTGGACCACCTCTTGGGTCAATACATCAGAGGGCAACTGAGTGTGATGATTTGCATGGCGATTTTTTATGCCTGTGCCTTAAAAATCGCTGGTTTGAGCTTGGCTTTGCCGATTGGAATTTTCACAGGTTTGGCCATTTTTATTCCCTACATTGGCATTGGGTTGGGGGTCTTGTTGGCGCTCATGTCCACGTTGCTGGAGTTCGATCCTGGGCGTGCCTTGAGCATCGTGGCGATTGTGTTTGGTGCTGGGCAGTTGATCGAGGGCTTTTATTTGACCCCTAAATTGGTGGGCGAGAGAATCGGCTTGCATCCGGTGGTGGTGATCTTGGCTTTGCTCACGGCCGGTCAAGTCTTTGGGTTTGTGGGGGTGATGTTGGCCTTGCCCATGGCTTGCGTTTTGAGTGTGGCTTTGGCTTGGTTCAAGCGCGCGTACCAAGCCAGCCATCTGTACCATGGTGAGAGCGAGTGATGAAACAAGGCACCTTGGACCTGGGTCTGGCGCCTAGGCCCAGTTTTAAGAATTTTTATCCAGGACCCAACGAGGACATTGTCAAGGTGTTGAGAGAATGGCTCTCTACGGTTCAACCACATTTGCAGCCCATGCCCTTTTATCTTTGGGGCGAGCGGGGCAGTGGCAAGACGCATTTGCTCCAAGCGTTGATGGGGCAGGCCGTGCAAATGGGTCAAACTGCTATGTATTTCAATGCACAAGAAGACCCCCAGTTGCAGTCGCTTGACTTTGACCCCAAATGGCAGCTGATGGTGGTTGACGACGTGCATTTGTTAAGTCCTCAGCATGAGGCGGTGATCTTCAACTGGTTTGTCAATGCCTTGCTACCAAGAGACGGCTTGCACCGCGCCATGTTGATCTCAGGCGATCGTCCTGCAGCGGATTTGTCCTTGAGAGAGGACCTGAGGACGCGAATAGGCGGTGGCTTGGTCTATGGGCTCAAGGTGATGAACGAGGCTGAGCGCCGAGAAGTCTTGACGCAGCAGGCCAGTTTAAGGGGTCTGGAGTTGCGCTCTGAGGTGCTAGACTTCATGTTAACGCGCTTTAGCCGCGACCTCTCCAATTTGGTGGGATGGCTAGAACAACTCGATCACTATGCACTTGAAACC
>CAIMNS010000293.1 GCA_903842945.1 uncultured Burkholderiales bacterium | reverse complement strand
CGGCCTCTTTGAGCGTTCAATGAAGGGTTTCGTTTTGAAAGGACAGGCATCGTTCAATCTTAAAGAAGTAAAGTTATGCGATGGTGTGAATCGCTCAAAAAATTAAAAGCTTTCTCACCACAATGGATGAATCTTACCCATGATTTGAGAAGCTTGTGTGAATCAAGACTTAAAGGTAAAAGACGGGGGTAAAAAACTCACCCATTGCGGATCTGCCCTCATGGTGATCCACTCCATTCTCAAAGCCACTTGGCAATCAGCGCACAGACCACACTCAAAATCAAGGTGCTGGAGATCGGCAGTCGCCAAATCCGACCCAAAAAAGAAAATTCAAGATCTCCCGGCAACTTTCCAATCCCTAAACGCCTGAGCCATGGCGACAAGCCATCGATCAACATCAAAGCCAAAAGAATCACCAAGACCCATTTGATCATCGAGTGCCTGCCCACGTCATCGGTGTTTTAAACTTCATAGCGTATGTGACCTGTCACCTTGACAAAATCCCTTGGGCTCCCACATGGGACCAACACCCAAAGCGATGACTTTGAAGAGCTCGCCCATCTCATGCTCGGTGATGAGCTTTTGCGCCATGGCACGCTCTTGAGTGGAAGCCGTTTCCAGCAAGTCAAGCAAGCCAGAGTTGATCAAAAAATGCGCTTGCGTGGTGTAACCCAAGACATGCAGGCCAGCCTCTTGCGCACTCAAGGCCACTGAGGTGAAGTTCACATGCGCGGTAATGTCCTTAAGCCCGACAGACACCAAAGGGTTGCTATCGGCCAAATGGCCCTGGTGACACATCAAGGTGCCACTTGAACGCTGCTCATGGTAATACTCTCTTTCAGGAAAACCATAGTCGATCAAGAACACCGCGCCCTTTTGAAGCCTGTCGGCCAAGGTTTTGACAAAGGCCTCGCCTTGCGGGTGGATTTCAGTCAAATAGTCATGCGTGCCTTCAATCTCCAAAGGAGGCTTCAAGTCTGTTTCTTGGAGCGCCCAAGCCCATTCCCAGGCCCAGGGCTTTGAAAGATCGCATTGCACGTCCATGGACAGCGGCGTTTGACGCAGTGAAACTTTGTCAGTTGCCGGGTCTGAGGACAAATCTGGTTGGGCTTTTGATACGCCCACCTCAAACCATTGACCCTGTTGGCGCTGAAGAAGTTTCACCGGCATGGCATCCAAGACTTCATTGCCCACCACCACGCCTTCAAAACGTTCTGGCAACTCTGTGAGCCAAACCACCTTGTGCTTGAAGGCATCTAGCTTTTGCGCTTGGAGGTCTTTCAAATGAACAGACACTTCAAGGATCACATAACGCGTGATTTTGTCACCCAAAGTGCTCAAGATTTCAAAGGCCATCTCAGCCGTCCCAGCTCCAAACTCCCAGACTTCTTGTGTGTCTGTGACCCTCAAAGCCTCCTCAATAGAAGACGCAAGCGCTCTAGAGAAAAAAGGAGACATCAGAGGCGCTGTCACAAAGTCCGAACCACTCGAAGCCATCAAGCCAATGGGCTGGGTTCTTGCACTGTAGTAGCCCAAATTGGGTGCATAAAGCGCCAAGG
>CAIMNS010000292.1 GCA_903842945.1 uncultured Burkholderiales bacterium | reverse complement strand
CTGAGTTCAAGGCCGCGACAAGTGCGCTCACCCGCGGATCCGCGAACAAGAACATGTCCAAGATGACGTTCGTGTCGATCACCACGCTCTTGGGCGGGCCCGCAACACCTGAAGCGCTCGCCGCATCGATCTTGCTCATCTCAAGGGGTTTCAGCACCAGGCTCTTGGCCTAAAGGCTTTTGAAGCTCTTTTGCCCCTTCTGGTTCGGGCTTCAACTTGCCCTTGACCATGTCAAACCGGAACATTCGGCACTCAATGGGCCCGTTCCACATCGGAACCCGTCTTGACTCTTTGAGTCGCATCTGTCCGGGCAGCTTCAAGTTGGGCGTCAAAATCCACGCGGTCCAAGAGGCGAAATTTTTCTTCCAGTGACTGGCCAGTTGCACAAAGAAATCTTCATCCTTGTCCGTTTGCGCCCGCTCCCTGGCCCCAGACCTGGCCATGGCCTGCGAACCGGCCACGCCTGCGATTTGAATGCGCTCGTCATAAGGCGGGTTCAACAACAAGACACCTGGCACCTCGCTTGGAGGCATCCTTTGCAAAGCGTCCCCACCACGAAACTCAATGGCTTGAGACACCCCGGCACGCTCAGCGTTGTTTTGAGCAAAGTCAACCATGCGAAACGACACATCGGAGCCATAGATGGGCCGCTTGGGGGCTCGCACGCGCGCTTTGGCTTGCGCCTTCAAATCTTCCCAGGCATGCGCTTGGTGGGGCAGTAAATTCTCAAACCCAAAACGCCTCAAAAGCCCAGGCGCCATGGCGCATTCAATTTGCGCAGCTTCAATGGCAATCGTGCCACTGCCGCAACACGGATCGTACAAACACGCAGGCCCCGAGTCTTGGTCTTCGCTCCAACCGACGGCCGCCAACATCGCTGCGGCCAAGGTCTCTTTCAGAGGCGCCTCGCCCTTGTCCATGCGCCACCCCCTCTTGAACAAGGGCTCACCCGAGGTGTCGATCGACAGGGTCTGGGTGTCTTGTGTCAAATGCACATAAATCCTGACTGCAGGCCAGCGCACATCCACATCGGGCCTGACACCCGTGCGCTCGCGAAAACGATCCGCCACCGCATCCTTGACCCGCAAAGCGGCAAAGTTCAAACTCTTCAAGGGACTGTACTGGGCGGTGATTTCGATTTTGAAGCTCTGCCGCTCGGTGAACCACAACTCCCACGGCATGGACTTGGCGACCGCGTAAATGTCCTCTTCGCTGCGGTAAGGCTCGTGCCTGAGTTGAACAAGCACCCGCTGAGGCAGTCTGGCGTGCAAATTCAACTTCATCATCTCGCGCCAAGACGCGACCACTTGAACGCCACCGCGCTGAGAGGTGCTTTGCGCAGGCAAAGGCGCCAAGATGCGTTGAACCTCGTCCAGTAAAAAGGCCTCCACGCCAGCGGCGCAGGGCAAAAACAGATTCAATGAATTCATAGGTTTGGAAAATTAAACAGGGCTCTCCAAGAGCCCTTGAGCAAGAAGAAGAAACCCTCTGGCTGGCGCCAAGCCACTTAAAGGGTCTTTCTCAGGTTGGTGGGCGCGATCCTCAACGCCTCTCGGTACTTGGCCACGGTGCGCCTGGCGCAATCAATGCCTTGCTCTTTGAGCATTTCTGAAAGCTGATTGTCGGACAAGGGCTTTTTAGGGTTTTCGCTCGCGACAAACTGTTTGATCAAGGCCCTGACCGCCGTGCTCGACGCGTTGTTGCCGCTGTCTGTGCCGAGTCCCGAGCCAAAGAAGTACTTGAGCTCAAAGGTGCCATTGGGCGTGGACATGTACTTGGCCGTGGTCACCCGCGAAATCGTGGACTCGTGCAGGCCCAACTCATCGGCGATTTCTCTAAGGACCATGGGCTTCATGGCCAATTCACCGTGGGTGAAGAAGTTCCTTTGTCGCTGGGCAATGGCGTGGCTCACACGTAAGATCGTGTCAAAGCGCTGCTGGATATTTTTAATGAACCAGCGCGCCTCTTGCAGCCGCTGCTGCAGACCCACATGCCCCTCCCCTTTGCCCGAGGACTTCAAAGCTCCAGCATAAATGTCGTGCACCCTGAGTCGGGGCATGACATCCGAGTTCAATTGAACACGGTACTTGGGTAAGCCATCTCGGTCCACGCCAACTCGGGTCACCAACACATCGGGCACCACCACTTGACGCTCCACATCGACAAATCGACGTCCCGGTTTGGGCTCCAAACGCGCGATCAAGGCGATGGCTTTCTTCACCAACACCTCTGACGTGGACAAGGCCACCACCAGTCGCTTGACGTCTCGCCTGGCAAGCATCTCCAAAGGTTGCTTGCACATGCCCACAGCAACGGCTCTGAGCTCTTCAAGCTCTTCGCTGTCGCATTCCATGGCCTTCAGTTGTAAAAGCAAACATTCCGACAAGTCTCGTGCCCCAACCCCTGTGGGCTCCAAAGAGTGCAGCAAATGCAAGGCCATTTGAAAGCGATGCTCCAACTCCTCGACCTGCTCAACATCTTCACCCGCTAGGCCCTCGGCCAAAGAGGTCAAAGAGTCCTCCAAATAGCCATCGTCGTTCAAAGACTCGATCAAAAAGCGCAAAGCCGCACGGTCCACCTCATCGAGCCTCAAGGACAAGGCCTGGCGGTGCAAGAAATCGGTCAAACTCAAGTTCGATCTGGCCAACTCCGTGGCGTCGCTCACATCGTTGTCCAAGGCGCCGTTTCTGGGAGGAGCGTCTCCGCCCCATTCGCTGTCGTCGGCGGAAAATTCGACACTGCCGTCGCCCTCCCAGCTCTCGGCTACACCTTCTAGACTGGTGTTGTCCAAATTCTCGGCCTGCGATTCAGAGCTGTT
>CAIMNS010000291.1 GCA_903842945.1 uncultured Burkholderiales bacterium | reverse complement strand
GGTGATCAAGTCAGCTGGCATCACAGACGAGTAACAATGAACTGGATAAAACATTGCTTGGCTTCAGCATTGCAGTCATGTGTTGATCAAAGAGGTGCAGACAAAGCGCTTATTACACCGACGGTACAAAGAACTTGGATTGAAATCCAAGAACATGCTCAAGTTATTTCGAAAGCTTTGATAGATTCGGGCATCAAAAAAGGGGATTTGGTAGGATTGATGTGTGCCAATGACGAGCATTGGATCGACATTTTTTTTGGTTGTGCTTTGATAGGCGCCATTACAGTTCCTGTCAATACAAGGTTCAAATCATCTGAGCTGCAGTACTGTTTAAAACAAGCTGACGTCAAGATTTTTTTCTCCATGGATAAGTTCTTAGGGATCAACTTCCTAAGTCTATTAAGGGATGCTGAGCCACAAATTGATCATCAGTTACCTGGCGAAAGTCTCCCCCTTTTGAGTGAAGTCATTGTTTTAGATGGAGAAGCCCCCAAGGGTTGTCTAGCTTTCCAAGACTTTTTGCATAGAGCTCAAAAGGTTCCAGAATCCATCTTAAAAGATAAGATTGCACAAGTCACTCCAGAAGATGTTTTATTGATTCAATTTACCTCAGGAACCACGGCCTATCCTAAGGGGGTGATGTTGACGCATGAGAACATGCTTCACAATGCCAATGCGGTATCAAACAGGATTGGACTTACCGAACTTGATCGTTACTTTAATTGCAGGCCATTCTTTCATGTTGCTGGATCGACGCTTTCACTTTTAGCATGCTTAGAGATGAGGTCTTGCTTGGTGACGTTGCCTACTTTTGAGGCAGGTGCTGCATTAGAAATGCTTGCTCGTGAGAGATGTACATTCATTTCTGGCAACGATACCCTTTTTCAGTTGTTGATGAATCACCCTACATTTGACCCAACAAAATTGTTTCTTAAAGGGGGATGGGCAGCGGCTGGACCGCAAACTATGCAAAAAATAGTCACACTTTTAGGTATCAAAAATATATGTTGGTCCTATGGACTGTCTGAGGCGTCTCCCAATGTGGTTAAAAGTGATTATCGAGATGATCTGCAAGGGAGAATAGATGGTTTAGCAAAACCACTTCCTGGTATCGAAGTCAAAATATTGGATACTGACAAAGTTGTTTCTCTGGGGGCCAATGAGCAAGGTGAAATTTGTGTTCGCGGATGGAGTGTCATGAAGGGTTACTATGGATTGGCGGAACTGACGGCTCAAACGATTGATGCTGAAGGGTGGTTACATACGGGTGACTTGGGTTATCTCACCGAACATGGACATCTTCGATTTGTTGGTCGATTAAAGGATGTTTTTAGAGTGGGGGGTGAGAACGTTGCGCCTGCAGAAGTGGAAGAGGCTTTGCTTTCTCATCCTGCAATCGCTATTGCCCAAGTCATTGGTGTCCCAGATGACAAATATGGTGAAGTAGGTGCTGCTTATGTAGCATTGAAAACCAATCAAGTTTTAACGCAAGAGGACCTGGTGGCATGGCTTAAGTCAAAAATTGCAAATTTTAAAATTCCTAAGTATTTGGTGGTGGTTGAGAATTTTGAAAATCTTGGAATGACTGCAAGTGGCAAGGTTCAAAAAAATAAACTGAAAGAGGATGCTCTTATGCGCTTTAATTTTAAAAACAATGAGTTGAGTCTTAGATCGTGACCAATGATAGTACAAACCCCCTATCTGGCTCCGAGTTCATTGAGGACCTTGGCGTTAAGCTTTTAAATTGGAGAGACGGTACGTCTTGCATTGAGCTTGAAGTCGTGAAGCGACTCAGTAACCGTTTAGGAATGGCACATGGTGGTGTGATTTCAACGATGCTTGATCAAGCCATGGGTCTTGCCTGGAGGAGCTCAGGGGAAGATCGAATTCCGGGGGGAACCATCAATTTGAATGTCAACTTCATCTCTCCAGGAAAAGGCATATTAAGAGCAAACGGGAGATTGGTTCGATTTACAAAAAGCAGCGCATTTTGCGAGGGCGAAGTCGTGGATGAATTGGATAACATCATCGCAACTTCTCAAGGTGTTTTTAGTGCTAGATTGACCTCAAAAATAGCTGATTGATAAATAATTTTAAGGTTGATCATGAAAAGTCATATTTTTGCAATAGATACCCATTTTGTTAAATCACTTTGGATCACTGTTCTTTTTTTAAGTTGCTCTTGTGTTTTTTCTCAAAATTATCCCAATAAACCCGTTAAGTTGATTGTGCCATTTGCTCCTGGTGGTGGCGCAGATATCGTAGCAAGAGCCATTTCTCAACCCATAGCTCAACTGCTTGGCCAAGCTGTAGTGATTGAAAATAAACCTGGTGGCGGCGGAACCTTGGCCGCTGATTACGTGGCGAAATCGGCTCCTGATGGATATACCCTTTTGTACACCACGCCAGGTCCGCAAATGACCAATCCTTATTTGATGGACAAGTTGCCTTACAACCCTGTGACCGATTTAACGCCAATCAGTCAAGTTGTTTTTGGAGCGAGTGTGTTGGTGATCAATAAAAACTTACCGGTGAACTCTATCAAAGAATTGATCGCGTATGCAAAGAGCAATCCTGGAAAAATCAGCTTTGCTAGTTCTGGTATCGGTTCTTCAAGTCACTTGGCAGGTGAGCTTTTTAAATCTCGCGCTGGCATTGATATTTTCCACGTTCCCTATAGAGGTACTGGTCTTGCATTGCAAGACCTCATCGGTGGGAACATTTCAATGGCAATTGACGCATTGGGTGCATACCGTTCAAGTATTGAGTCAGGACATTTGAAGGTTTTGGGTGTTGCAACGTCAAAAAGACTTGGCGTTTTGCCAAGCGTTCCTGCCATAGCAGAGGAATTGCCTGGTTTTGAAGGGTCTCCTGTTACCTATATCAGCGTTCGCAGTGGTACTCCCAAAGCCATCATTGATCGACTCAATAGAGATGTCAATCAGGTCTTAAAAATACCAGAGGTCCGCACTCAATTGATGACTTTGGGCTTGATCCCTCAAGGCAATTCAAGTGAGGAAATGCAACAACTCATTCGCTCAGAGTCCTCGAAGTGGCAGCAAGTCATTGAGCGTTCAGGAGCTAAGGCCGAATGATTCATGTTGTTGATTGCAGGGGGCTCAAGCAGTGAGCCCGCAGTCCTTGGAGAAACTGGTGAATTGGACGATGCCGTTTGGAAAATATGAAGGTCGCCCATTGGCTGAACTTCCAGGACACTATTTGGCATGGTTTGCTAGGCAGGGCTTTCCAAAAGGGGAAATAGGAGAATTATTGGAATTGATGTATACGATCGATCACAATGACCTGCGACATTTGTTGAGGCCCATTAAAAATGAGCAAGCTTAACCAATGGATAAACTGGTTTCTTGCATCGTGGACTACTGTTCGGACTTTAAGAGACGACCTATATCTATATCCTCGTTGCACGAGTGTCGAAGAAGACTTATTGATGTAGTGGGTTGCGGCTTGTCAGCATTTCACGAGGACGCAACAGTCATTTCTAGAAAAACTGCGTCCCGTTATGAATCCAATTTGAATGGCGTATTTCCAAATGTACTCGGAGTCGAGTTAAACGTGGCTCCTGAAATGGCTGCGTTCACCAATGCATTGGGTATTCGTTATTTTGATGGTGCGGATACATTTCCCGGTGGTGGAGGGCACCCGAGTGATTGTTGGGCGGGTTTAATCGCAGTCGCTCAGCATGCTGATGCTGATGTCAGGTCATTGTTTGAGTCAGTATTGATCTCCTACGAAGTTTTTTACGAACTCTTTCAAGCCTCAAATTTAAGGGCGAAAGGTATAGACAATGCTTTTTACGTCACTGTTTCTACTGCGGTAGGAGCATCTTACTTGTTAGGTTTGAGCAAGGAATCCATTGCACACGCCATTTCTTTTGCCGTCGTGCCCAATGTCTCATTGGGTGTTGCAAGAACGGGCGAACTGTCAATGTGGAAGGCGGGCGCTTCAGCCAATGCTGCAAGAAATGGCGTTTTTGCAGCCATGCTTGCCAATGATGGGATGAGTGCTCCAGCCTTACCCTTCTCGGGCGAGAGAGGTCTTTTTCAGCTGAGCGATTCATTTGTTATGAACTTCAGAAAGGAAGTGGACAAACCGAGGATCTTTGATGCACATATGAAAACATATCTTTGTGATTATCATTCGCAAACCGCAATTACGGTCGCAAAAAGTTTGCATGGAAAATTTTCCGCTTGTGATATACAAAAGGTTATCGTATCAACATACTGGTTTGCTTGGAATGAGGTTGCTAGTGACCCTTCAAAGTGGCACCCCAAAAATAGAGAAACTGCAGACCACAGTCTCCCTTGGATTGTTGCTGGTGTATTGATGGACGGCAACTTTAGCGAAAACTTATTTACTAGTCAACGATTTAATGATCCCATTCTCAAAGATCTATGTGCACGCGTTGTGGTCAAAGAGGATGCCCAATTAACAAATCAGTTTCCCCATCGAATGCCATGTCGCATAGAGATTTTTTTAAAAAATGGAACTGTCCTCACTGAGACTATGGATTTGCCTCATGGACATCCTGATTTTCCAATGGATGATGAAACTTTAGCAAATAAATTTTTAATGCTTGCGACCCAAGTCATGGCAATTAATAAGGCGGAAGATTTTTTGAACCATCTTTGGGTGCTAGATCTTTCTGAATCATGTAGAACATTATTTAAGCACCATTTTGTGCATAGAAGGCTTGATATATGAAAAAATTATCTATTCTCAATTGTTTTGTTATTTCTTTTTGCTTCTTTCAATGTGCATGCGCTCAAAATTACCCAGAAAAACCTATTTCGATCGTGGTGCCCTTTGCAGCTGGAAGTGGCACGGATTCCATCGCAAGAGTCATTGCACAAAGGCTTAGTGACAAACTAAAGCAAGCGGTGATTGTAGATAACAAGGCGGGTGCCAATGCTTTGATTGGTGTGGAGTATGTAGCCAAAGCTCCGCCTGACGGGTACACCCTTTTAATGACAACAGCAACTTCACACTCAGCCAATCCTTGGCTTTTTAAGAGTCTACGATACGATCCAGTGAAAGACTTTACCCCCATTGCAAGGACTGGCGTGATGCCTTTTGTCTTGGTCACCAGATCCAATTCGAGCGTTAAGAGCTTACGCGATTTGATTGAACTGGCCAAATCAAATCCTGGAAAACTGTCTTTCGCCTCACCTAATGGGACTTCAATGTTGGCTGGTGAAGCCATTGGTAAATTGGCAAACGTGGAATTGATCAATACACCTTACAAATCTGCTCCGCAAGCAATGAATGATTTGCTTGCTGGGCATATTGACTTTTATGTAGTGGATTTTGCTGTTTCTCTGCCTTACATTCAAAATGGGATGGTCAATCCATTGGGTGTGACCAATCTAAAGCGTTCGACGCTCTTACCAGAGGTGCCTGCATTTTCTGAAACCATGCCTAGTTTTGATTTGAATGCTTGGAATGGATTTTTTGGTCCAGCCAACTTGCCTGTTGCTGTGGTTGATCAATTATCAAATGCTACTCGCCAAATATTGGCTGAAAAGGAAACGGTTGAAAAGTTAAGTAAACTTGGTTTTGAGGTACAGTCTTCTCACTCCCCTGAAGAGTTTGGAAAATATGTCATAGATCAATTGGCCTATTGGGGAAAGATGACGAAATTGGTAAAAATTCAAGCGCAATGACATTTTTATTTTTATAACTTAGAGATCAAAACTCTTAAGGTCTAACCATATGCAAAATTTTTATGCTGTCGAAATCGTACAAATCAATTGGATGAAAAAATATCCTCTGTCGATATTTTTCATGTTTTGTGCTTGGATGATCTGTGCAATCGTAAGCTCAAGTCCAGTTCAAGCGCAAGATAAAAAAGACTATCCAGATAAGCCAATCAAAATGGTTGTACCTTATGTTGCTGGCGGTGCAGCAGATATTACTGCGCGTTTGTTGGCTCAAAGTTTGTCACAAAGTTTAAATCAAACAGTGATTGTTGACAACAAACCCGGAGCCAATGGAAATATAGGGGCCGAGTTTGTGGCCAAATCTGCTCCAGATGGTCATACCTTATTGCTAACGGCCAGTGGTCCTTTGGTGGTGAACCCGGTTTTATACAAGAAAGCTCCTTTTGATCCAGTAAGAGATTTTTCTCCAATCAGTTTGGTTATCAGTTATCAGTATGCGGTTGTTGTTCCCGTATTGTCCCCCATCAAAAATTTAGCAGAACTCATTGCTGAGGCAAAACGCAACCCCAAAGCGATCAGTTATGGCTCCACGGGTATTGGGGGAGGGGGCCACTTGGCTGGCGAACTTTTGGCTTTGATGGCCAAAGTTGACATGGTCCATATTCCTTATAAAGGTGCTGCCCCTGCTTTAGCGGATCTGTTGGGTGGTCAGTTGTCTTTCACGTTTGAGCCTTTGGTAACAGCAACGCCACTTATCAAAGCAGGAAAGTTACGAGCGTTTGCGGTCTCTAGCAGCAAACGTAGCAAAGCACTGTCCAATTTACCTGCTCTTGCTGAGCTAGGTTTTGATGGTTACGATATTTCGCAGTTCCAGGGTTTGCTTGCACCAGCTGGCACAGATTCAGGGATCATTACTAAGCTTAACTTAGAGGTCTTGAAGGCACTGAAGATGCCCAACGTCATTAAAAGACTTGTGGAAGATGGTGGTAATGAAATTGTTGGAAGTTCACCTCAAGAGTTTACGCACCAAATTCAAGCAGATTTAAAGTTATACGGCAAACTAATTAACGACGCAAAAATACAATCAGACTGAATGCATTTGGCCATATTCTTGAAATTTTGATTATGATGTGTTGATCAATTTTTAATCAAAGTCATTGCAATTTCAACGATAATTACATGATCGCTAATTTCTTTTGTTCAAATTATTTTATGAATATTGTCGATAATTTCTTGGATGTCTCCAAATTTGTAAGCTTAAGGCGTGATATTCATGCTCACCCTGAGTTGGGTTTTGAGGAACACCGGACATCAGGGATTGTTGCTAGTCGTTTAAAAGAATGGGGTATAGAGGTTCACACTGGCATTGCAGGCACAGGTGTGGTGGGTGTCCTCAAAAGGGGGTCTAGCAACCGATCCATTGGCTTGAGAGCTGATTTAGATGCCTTGCCTTTGCAAGAGGAAAATCATTTTCCCCATAAAAGCGTGAACCCTGGAAAAATGCATGCGTGCGGCCATGACGGTCACACGACCATGCTATTGGCCGCAGCTTGGCATTTATCGCAAAGTGGTCAATTTGATGGAACGGTGAATTTCATCTTTCAACCCGCCGAGGAAATGGGCAAGGCCGGTGCCAAGAAAATGATTGAAGATGGACTTTTTCAAAGGTTCCCATGTGACGCAGTTTTTGCACTCCATAATTTCTCAATCGGTCATGTGGGGCACTTTGCGCTCAATCACGGCGCATTGATGGCCTCGAGCAATACTTGGCGAGTCACGGTTCACGGTCAAGGCACCCACGCATCCTTGCCCCATACGGGAGTGGATCCTGTCGCTGCTGTCATTGATTTGGCCCAGCAGTTACAGTCCCTTGTCACAAAAGTTATCAATTCAAATGAGCGAGCATTGTTGGCTGTGACCCAAATTCAAGGCTCTGGTGCTCCTAATGTCATACCTGATTTGGCCTTTGTGGGGGGTACCATTAGAACGTTTTCTGAGGATGCGACCAACAAACTGGAGGGTGGCTTGAATCGCTTGGCCCATGGAATTGCGCAAGCCCATGGATGTCGTGCGGAGGTGAGTTTTTTGCGTGCATCGCCTCCTGTGGTCAATCATGAGCGAGAAGCTAAATTTGCAGCTGAAGTTATGCGAGAGATTGTGGGGTCTGCTGCAGTCAATGAAAATTTTCCGGCGATCATGAGCGCTGAAGATTTTGCACATATGCTGAATGTCAAACCTGGTTGCTATGCCTTCATAGGCAACGGGGATGGGGATCACCGAATGCCCGATCACGGACCAGGACCCTGTATTATTCACAACACATCATTTGATTTTAATGATGAAATTATTCCAATTGGAGCCAGTTACTTCGTCAAATTGGCTGAAAAGTGGTTGACTCATTAAGGGGAATTTGTATGCATTCAAATCTATTTAAATTCATTGCGGCATCTTCATTGGTGCTTTTGAGCTCAAGTGCGATGGCGCAAAAAGTCATCAAAATGGTTGTTCCATTTGGGCCTGGCGCAGTCCAAGACACAGTTGCCAGGACATTCAACAATGAATTGGGACAAATTCTAGATGCAACGGTCATCATTGAAAACAAGGCAGGTGCGGGCAGCACCATTGGCACAAATTTTGTCGCTAAATCCGTTCCTGATGGATCCACCTTGATCTTGGCCGCTGCAAGCCATACGCTTGCTGGTCATTTGTACGAGAAGTTGCCTTATGACCCCATCAAAGATTTTTCGCCAGTCTCATTAATTGGTTATTCGGGCTATGTGATTGGAGCGCCAAGTTCTTTGGGTGCCAATAACTTGAGAGATTACATCCGGATATTAAAAGCAAAACCTAAAGAGTACAACTATGCCTCAGCAGGAAATGGCAGTGCGTCTCATTTGGGCATGGCCTCCTTCTTGACAAGGGCTGGTATCGATTTGCAGCACATACCGATGAAGTCGACTGGAGATGCGGTGAACGAAGTGTTGGCCAATCGCGTTCAGGGAGTGACCTCTGCAACGATTGGTTTGATTGGTTTCAGGCAAGACGCCAGAATCAAGTTGTTGGCTTATACGGGTAAGCAGCGTTCCAAGTTTTTACCTGAAATCCCAACAGTGTCAGAGTCGGGTGTGCCTGGCTTTCATTTCGATTCTTGGATGGGTTTGCTGGCTGCAGCCAACACGCCCAAGCTTGAAGTCGAGAGAATCAATCGCGCAATGATCAAGGTCTTGGCTGACCCTATGGTTCAAGAAAGACTCGTCAAGCTAGGTCTTGAAATCCAAACAGCGTCCCCTGAGGAGTTTCAACAAATTTTGATCGCGGATTGGCAAAACGCAGCCTTGATTGTTAAATCTTCAGGTGCAAAATTAGAGTAAATTCAATCAAAGGAGCAAAAATATTTTGCTCCTTTGAACTCGTGCTTGCCTGTTGAGTTTTAAAGTGCGTCGCTGGCGAAGTCGGCGAGTCTTGAGCGCTCGCCTCTGGCCAATGTGATGTGACCACCGTGAGGCCAGCCTTTGAATTTATCTACTGCGTAAGTAAGCCCTGAGGATCCTTCTGTCAGGTAGGGCGTATCAATTTGCGCTAAATTGCCCATGCAGATGATCTTTGTTCCTGGCCCTGCGCGTGTGATGAGTGTTTTCATTTGCTTGGGCGTTAAATTTTGAGCTTCATCAATGATGACGTATTTGTTGAGGAAAGTTCTTCCTCGCATGAAGTTCAAGCTTTTAATCTTGATCTTGCTTCTGATCAACTCATTCGTTGCAGCTCTACCCCATTCACCAGAGCCCGTATCTGTTTTTGCCAAGACCTCTAAATTGTCATCCAATGCACCCATCCAAGGACCCATCTTCTCTTCTTCTGTACCGGGTAAGAAACCGATATCTTCACCGACACTGACTGTGGCTCGGGTCATGATGATTTCACTATAACGCCTTTCATCAAGCACTTGAGTCAGACCAGAGGCCAAAGCGAGAAGCGTTTTACCTGTTCCTGCTGTTCCTGTTAGTGTTACAAAATCAATTTCAGGATCGAGCAGTAAATTGAGTGCGAAATTCTGTTCTCTGTTTCTGGCGGTCACACCCCAGATGGCATTTTTCAAATGATTGAAGTCTTTCAGTGTTTTAAAGACCGCTGTTTTTCCTCTGATTTCTGTGACGCGAGCGTAAAGGCTAGGTTCTCCAGGCGATTCAAAATAGACGAATTGATTGATATGCAGACTTGGAACAATGGGGCCACTGATTCTGTAGAAGGTGTGGCTACCGGACTGCCAACTCTCAACGGTCTTGCCATTTTTGATCCAAAAGTCCAAGGGCAAGGAGAGCCATCCACTGTACAAGAGGTCGCCATCTTCTAGTGTTTTATCGTTTTGGTAGTCCTCTGCAACCAAGCTCAAGGCCCTGGCTTTCACACGCATATTGATGTCTTTAGAAACCAAGACGACTTCTCTTGAAGGGTGCTTGTTCTTAAGAGCTTGTACGACACCTAAAATTTGGTTGTCAGCTTTACCTTGGGGCAGGCTGATGGGAAGGCTGATGTCTAAGGTTTCGGTTTGGAAGAACAGTTTGCCACTGACATGTTTATGCCCTGTGCTGTTGAGCAACAGGCCTTTGGTCATTTCTGCGGCGTTTGATGCGGCCAAGGCGTCCAAGGATCTGCTGGTTTGCCGCGCATTTCTCGCCACTTCTGTCATGCCCTTCTTATGACTGTCAAGTTCTTCTAGGACGATCATGGGCAAGAAGATATCGTGCTCTTCAAATCTGAAGAGACACATCGGGTCGTGCATCAAAACATTGGTATCGAGCACAAAAAGTTTGGTGACACCTGAGGGCTTCTTTTTGAGGGCTTTTGTTTTGATGGGTGCTGAATTTTTATGTTCATTTTTCGTCGCACGGTAGTTTTTCAGCTTTTCGTTGCCATCGTCCAAATGCACCTCTCCACCTTGTTGGTCGAGATGGGTGAAGACTTGAGGTTTTTCTGGGACTGGGCTTGGCTCAAAGTGAGCCGCCTGTCTTTTGATCGGTTTGGTATTGATGAGTGCTTCAAAGTTTTCTTGACCCAAAAGGGCAGCGCGTTTGGAAGGGGCTGGAGGCAGAGGCATGTGCTTTTAATGGAAATGTTGAATGTTGAATGCTGGAATGGGAATTCTTTTGGAAAGTTGATCGTTGTTCAATGAAATCAAAAGAGCCAATGAAAAAGCCGCCAAGCGAACCGGGCGGCTATATCCAAAGATTTGAAACAGTAAACTGGGCTTAACAACTCATCTATGATCATTCGAATATCATAACCCAATCAAATGACAAAACATGTCATTTAAGCTGTAGCCGTAGCAGGTTTTTTCAGAGCTTTGACCGCTTTTAAGACCTCATCGACGTGGCCAGGGACTTTCAGGCCGCGCCATTCTTCCTTCAACAGGCCATCTGCACCGATTAAAAAGGTGCTGCGTTCAATGCCTTTGACTTTTTTGCCGTACATGATCTTATTTTTTACGACGCCAAACATGTGACACATTTTCTCTTCGGTGTCGGCAATCAATTCAAAGGGCAGTTCCAGTTTGGTTTTGAAGTCATCGTGTGACTTCATGTTGTCTCTAGAGACACCAAAGACCACAGCACCAGCCTTTGTAAAGTCTTTGTATTTGTCCCTAAATTGCATGGCCTCGGTGGTGCAACCTGGGGTATTATCCTTGGGATAAAAATAAAGAATCAAAGTTTTGCCAACATGGGTGTGATTTGTTACTTTCACGCCCCCAGTGGCGTTTGCTTCAAATTCAGGAAGGGGTTTGTTGATAACAATCGCCATAGTTCTACTTGTCCAGTGTAACAAAGGGGCCGCTTCAAAAACGGCAACCCCCTATTTTAGCTTGAAAATAGGCTTCAAACATTGCAACATTTCTTATTTAAATGTCCCCCAATGAACACAAATTTGAACTTTTCCCAACGTCAATGAGAAGCCAAAAAAACCTTTCAACTATAGGGTAAACCCTAAAATCATCTGACTTGGTTGAACTTCAAAATTTTTGGGGTTCAACCAATAAAAAAGCTGCGACTTTTCTTCCTTCTCCAGCCAAGATATTGTAAGTTCTACAAGCCGCTGGGGTGTCCATGGTTTCAAACCCCAACCGGATGTTTTTGAACGCAAGGCTCCATTCTTTGGGCATGAATTTTAATTTTTGACCGCTGCCCAAAATAACAAGCTCAATGCCCAGATTTTTCAATTGGATCAGCTTTTCCAAGTGAACTTGGGTCAGTTGATCGGGTTCAAGCAAACCCAAGCGTTCCTTGATCCCTTCAGAATTGATCAGCAAGGATTCGAAATATTTTTCGCCATTGATGGCAATCCAGTCGGGTCCATAAGCCGTTACGGCTTGAGTGTCCATTTGATCAGGTTGGAGTTTCATGGTTTTTAGACTAAAGAGGTCAATTATGTGTTCAAATTATAGGTTTTCATCACAAAAGACCCCAAAGGAGGGACTTTGAAATCTGTATACAAATCCAACAAGTTGGCCAATGTCTGCTATGACATCCGAGGTCCTGTGCTCGATCGTGCGCGACAAATGGAGGAAGAGGGCCACAAAATCATCAAGCTCAACATTGGTAATTTGGCTGTTTTTGGCTTCGACGCGCCAGAGGAAATTCAGCAAGACATGATCAGAAACTTGCCCAATGCTGCTGCTTATTCGGACAGCAAGGGTATTTTCGCCGCTAGAAAAGCAGTCATGCATTACTCGCAACAACAAGGCATCCCAGGTGTTTTGCTAGACGATATTTATTTGGGCAATGGCGCGAGCGAATTGATTGTGATGGCCACCAATGCGTTGTTGAACGATGGTGATGAAATGCTCTTGCCGGCACCAGATTATCCTTTGTGGACTGCTGCAGTGAGTTTATCGGGTGGCACACCGGTGCATTACCTGTGCGATGAAGAGAATGGATGGATGCCTGATCTAAAAGACATTCGTGCCAAAATCACGCCCAACACAAAAGGCATTGTGGTGATCAATCCAAACAATCCCACCGGTGCTTTGTACTCAAATGAATTGCTATTGGGCATCATTGCATTGGCCAGAGAACACAATTTGCTTGTCTTTGCAGACGAAGTTTATGACAAAGTCTTGTACGACGGTGTTCAACATACAGCAATGGGCTCATTGTCCGATGATGTGGTGACCCTCACCTTCAACTCGTTATCAAAAAGCTATCGCTCATGTGGTTATCGAGCTGGTTGGATGATCGTCTCAGGCGACAAGAAGTCTGCCAAAGATTACATCGAGGGCTTGAACATGCTCTCGTCCATGCGTTTGTGTGCCAATGTGCCAGGCCAATGGGCCATACAAACTGCTCTTGGAGGTTATCAAAGTATCCAAGATTTGGTCAAAGAGGGAGGGCGTTTAAAGCGACAAAGAGACTTGGCTTATGAATTGATCACAGCCATTCCTGGCGTGAGCTGTGTCAAGCCTAGTGCTGCGCTTTACATGTTTCCAAAATTAGATCCCAAGATGTATCCCATTGAAAACGACCAAGACTTTATTCACGAGTTGCTCCAAGAGACCAAAGTGTTGTTGGTACAAGGTTCTGGATTTAATTGGCCTCATACAGATCATTTTCGAATTGTCTTTCTTCCCCATGAGGATGATCTGAGAATAGCGATCAACAGGATTGCAAAATTTTTAGAACTTTATCGACAAAAAAAATCAAAATGAAAAGCATCAAAGTAGGCCTTTTAGGCATAGGCACGGTTGGACGGGGAACCTTTGAGGTTTTAAAGAGGAATCAACACGAAATCGCAAGACGTTCCGGTCGAGCAATTGAGATTGCGATGGTGGCGGACTTGGATGTGGCCCGCGCTCGTGAAATAGTTGGAGCGGATGTCAAAGTTGTCTCCAATGGACAAGAAATTATCGACAACCCAGACATCGATGTCGTGGTCGAGTTGATCGGCGGTTACGGGATTGCGAAAGAATTGATCTTAAAAGCAATCTCTGCGGGTAAGCATATCGTGACGGCAAACAAAGCATTGATTGCGGTTCATGGCTCTGAAATCTTTGCCGCCGCAAAAGAGAAACAGGTGATGGTTTTATTTGAGGCCGCCGTGGCCGGTGGCATACCCATCATCAAGGCCTTGCGTGAGGGTTTAACCGCCAACCGAATTCAGTGGATCGCAGGAATTATCAACGGAACTACGAACTTTATTCTGTCTGAGATGCGTGATAAAGGTTTGTCATTTGAGGCGGTGTTGGCGCAAGCCCAGGCCTTGGGATATGCAGAGGCTGATCCGAGCTTTGATATAGAGGGAATTGATGCGGCACACAAGGCGACCATCATGGCCTCATTGGCCTATGGAATTGATGTTCAATTTGCCCGCGCTTATGTAGAGGGCATCACCAAACTCCAAGGCCAGGATATTCGCTATGCAGAGCAAATGGGGTATCGATTGAAATTATTGGGTATTTCTAAGCGTGTGAAAGATGGCATTGAGCTTCGCGTTCATCCTTGTTTGGTGCCCAGCAAATGTTTGATCGCGAATGTGGAAGGCGCAATGAATGCGGTGATGGTTCATGCCGATGCTGTTGGCACAACGCTTTATTATGGCAAGGGTGCTGGCAGCGAGCCTACAGCCAGTGCCGTCATTGCAGACTTGGTGGACATTGCGAGAATGCACAGTGCTGATCCGTCTCATAGAGTACCAGCGCTGGCCTTCCAAGCTGATCAAATGAGTGAGGAAATCATACTTGATATGGCCTCAGTGGTGACAAGTTATTACCTGCGTTTGCGTGTCGCAGATCAAGCGGGCGTCTTGGCCAAGGTCACCGGATTGCTCGCGCAATTCAATATCAGTATTGATGCCGTGCTGCAAAGACCAGCCAGTGAAGGAGAGAGTCAAACCGATTTGATCGTGCTCACCCATGATTGCGTCGAGAAAGACATGAACCAAGCCATGGACGAAATTCAAAAACTGTCCTCTATTTTGGCGCCTATTGTTCGAATTAGAAAAGAAGAACTGAGCTGATGAAATACCTGTCGACCAGGGGCTTTCCCCAAAAAAAATCGTTTTGCGATATTTTGCTCGAAGGCTTGGCGCCTGATGGCGGTCTGTATTTGCCAGAGCATTATCCTCACATCGATGCTGAGGAGCTGAAAAAGCTGGAGTCGTTGTTTTTTCAAGAAGGCTATGCAAGTTTGGCGTTTCATCTTTTGAAGCTTTTTATTGACGATATTCCAAGTGAAGATTTGAAAGAACTTTGCGACAAAACCTACACCAAAGCCGTTTTTGGTACAGAGGAGATTGCGCCAGTCAGGGTGCTGCATGAAGGACTTTTTATTCAAGCGCTGTCCAACGGTCCAACTTTGGCTTTTAAAGACATGGCGATGCAATTGCTTGGTAATTTGTTTGAGTATGAGTTGAACAGGAAAAATCAAGAACTCAATATTTTGGGGGCCACTTCAGGTGACACTGGAAGTGCCGCAGAGTATGCCATGCGTGGTAAGAAAGGCATTCGTGTATTCATGACTAGCCCCAAGGGGAGAATGAGCCCTTTTCAGCAAGCGCAAATGTTCAGTTTGCTGGATGCAAATATCTTTAACATTGCCATTGAAGGCGTCTTTGACGATTGTCAAGATATTGTGAAGGCCGTTTCAAATGATTTGCCATTCAAGAAATTATTGAAAATCGGAACCGTCAACTCCATCAACTGGGCTAGGCTTTTAGCGCAAGTGGTTTATTACTTTGCAGGCTACTTTCAGGCCAAAAAACTGAGCCCCAAGACACACATCAGTTTTGCTGTTCCAAGTGGTAATTTTGGCAATGTGTGTGCCGCTCACGTGGCGCGTATGATGGGACTTCCTATTCATCAATTGATCGTGGCGACGAACGAGAACAATGTCTTGGATGAATTCTTTAAAACGGGGATTTATCGTGTCAGATCCAGTCAAGACACCCATGAAACCTCAAGCCCCTCGATGGATATATCCAAAGCCAGCAATTTTGAGCGTTTCATCTTTGACTTGTTGGACAGAGATGGGGCGTTGACAAACAAGCTCTTCTCTACAGATATTGATGCACAAGGCTTTTTTGATTTAAGTGCAGACCCACGCTTTCAGGCCATTCGACACAAGTTCGGATTCACCAGTGGCTCAAGCACCCACCAAAATCGACTCGAGACGATCAAGGACGTTTACACAAAGTACCAAGAGATCGTTGACCCTCATACAGCCGACGGCTTGAAAGTTGCTAAAACTTGTGCCGTGGAGGATGAAGTGGTTGTGGTGTTGGAGACAGCTTTGCCCATCAAGTTTGCTGCGACCATCACTGAAGCATTGGGCATAGAGCCTTCGCGTCCGAAGTCTTTTGAGGGCATTGAGTCCTTGCCAAAGCGGGTGGTGGAGATGCCAGCTGATTTACAACAGGTCAAAGATTTTTTACTTGAAAATGTGAAGTAAGCGCCAAGGCTTGAGTTGACTTAAAAAATCCTGAAGTCTTTAGAATTTTGAACTTTCCAATCATTTTTTCATACCACCAACAAGAGTTTTTTCAATGAGTAGACCTCCCTTAATGAGCCTAGAGGAAGCTTTGAAGATTGTGATCTCACAGGCTCAAGAGGCTCCGATGAGTGCTGAAGAAGTGTCAAGCTTTGAGGCCGATGGGCGAGTGTTGATGTCTGATTTGATGGCCCCCCTGGATGTTCCCGCAAAAGACAACAGCTCCATGGATGGCTATGCCCTCAAGGCAACGGATTCATTGGCTCAGGATGCGACTTTCCAAGTTGCCCAACGTATTCCAGCTGGAACCGTTGGCCAAACACTTTTGACTGGTCAAGCCGCTCGTATCTTTACTGGGGCCTGGGTGCCCGATGGAGCAGATGCAGTGGTGATGCAAGAAGAGTGTACCTTGGAGGGGGACCGTCTGCGTCTTCAAAACCCCGTTCTCAAGGGTCAGTGGATTAGAAAACAAGGTGAAGATGTCAAGCTCGGTGAGACAGTTCTCAAAGCAGGCGTGCGATTAAATCCTGCCTCCCTAGGCCTAGCAGCAAGCATTGGGCAAGATCGCTTATGGGTTGCTAAGAAGCCAAGGGTCGCCTTGTTTTCCACGGGAGATGAGTTGGTGATGCCGGGCGAAGTTGCTCCAAAAGACATGAAGCCTGGCGCTATTTACAACTCCAACCGTTTTTTCCTACGCTCTTTGTTGATGCGTTTGGGTTGTGAGGTCACCGACATGGGGATTGTGCCCGATGATAGAGAATCCACGATAGATGCTTTGTCTTTTGCCGCCCACGGGCATGATTTGATTTTGACCAGTGGGGGTGTCTCCGTTGGAGAAGAGGATCACGTCAAACCCAGTGTGCAGGCTTTAGGCGCTTTAAATTTATGGTCTTTGTCCATGAAGCCCGGCAAGCCTTTTGCGCTGGGTCACCTTGATGCTTCTGGTGCGTCTTCATCGAAGACCCATTTCATTGGCTTGCCCGGTAACCCAGTTTCCAGTTTTGTTACATTTCTAGTTTTGGTGCGCCCCTTTTTATTGGCACTTCAAGGTGCCAGTGATTTGTTCACCAAGCCTCAAACCTTACCCGCTCATTTTGATTGGCCAAAAGCCGATAGAAGACGGGAGTTTTTGCGGGTCAAGATCAATGATCAAGGCGGTCTAGATCTCTTTAAGAACCAAAGCTCTGGCGTGTTGACCTCTTGTGTTTGGGGCGATGGATTGCTGGACAATGCGCCTGAACAAACCATCCAATATGGTGATAAGGTCAGCTATTGGCCTTTTTCTGAATTGTTCACTTAGGATTTAAAGCCAGTGATAAAAATCCATATCAAATATTTTGCTTCCATTCGAGAATCGATGGGCATGGGTGAAGAGTTTTATGAAACGAACGCCAAAGATATTGAAGCCTTGAGATTGGAGCTGATTGCCATGGGACTTCCCTACGCACCTTCCTTGGCCCTTGGTAAAGCCATCCGAGTGGCGTTGAACCAGGAGTTGGTCAGCGAGAACGCTGTGATCAAAGCAAACGATGAGATCGCATTTTTCCCACCCGTCACAGGAGGTTGAACGCTTGTGAGTTATTCGGTTTCCATTCAAAAAGAGGATTTTGATCTTTCCTTCGAAGTTGCCCGTCTGCGCAAAGGAGATGCTCGGGTGGGGGCGGTCTGTTCGTTCGTTGGGACAGTAAGGTCTCATGCAGGTCATGAGGCCGTGACAAGCTTGGAGCTAGAACACTACCCCGGGATGACTGAGAAATCGATCGAGAAGATGATGTCACTTGCTAGCGCGCGATTTGATATTTGGGGCGCGCGAGTGGTTCACCGAGTAGGCTTGTTGAGCTTAGAAGATCAAATTGTGCTGGTCGCCGTGAGCTCTGCGCATCGAGGCGAGAGCTTCAAAGCTTGCGAATTCCTCATGGACTATTTGAAAACACAGGCCCCTTTTTGGAAAAGAGAGAGCACATCTGAGGGTTCTCATTGGGTGGATGCCAGAGTCTCAGATGATCAAGCGCTCGAGAAATGGGGCATTCAATCCCTAAATGCAAGTTGACTTGCAAGTGGAGACAGTGGTACTCAGTTCAAATAGCCACTGTTGGAGGTCCAAGCCGCTAAAAGATCGGGCGTGTAGCTACCATCTTGCCCAAGGTTAGAGTCCAAGGCCAGTTTCCACTCTGAGATTTCAATCGCCTTGAAGAGCAAGTGTTTAAAACCTTGCAGCAAGTCTTTGTCCAAAGTGAGTTCAAGCATTCTTTCGTTGTCTTTGATTTTTTCGCTCAAATCCAACTTCAATCCTGCGTTGTCCAAAAGCGTGGCCTGAAGATTGGTCACCAGCAAAGGACGAGGCCCAGTCAGGGGGTCTTTTAACTGCTCAAAGGGGGTGGAAAAGTTAGAGTTCTCAAGGGTTTGCTGATGAATCAAATCGGCCATGTGGAGCTTGCTGTGCTCGTCGTTCAAAGGTCGATTGATGTCTTTTTGGCGATTGAGCAGTTCAACATTCAACTTCTCTAGAGCTGGGAGAAGTTGCAAGGAGATCTTGCGTGTCAGCCAAACTTCTACGAGTTCCTTGTTTTGCGTATTCATGCGCACCAAAACCCGATCCTCTAAGGGGTCGTGGTCAATGCTGATTTGATGAATATTGGTCATGAAGATATATTTTTTCTTGATGAATGAAGTGATTTGACTCGGTCAAGTGAAACTTTTTCAATTCCCCCCCTTGAAAAGGGGTAATCAAGCCTCACCTGCATTTTTAAGCGAGTTCTTATTATTAATCAAAAAAAGAGTAAAAGCCATGCGTATAGATAAACTCACGACGAAATTGCAAGAAGCATTGGCCGATGCGCAGTCTTTGGCGCTCAAGCACGACAATTCATCCATAGAGTGCGCGCATTTGGTGATTGCCCTTTTGGAGCAGCATGACAGCGTTACGCCGTTACTGCAGCGCTCAGGCGTCGATACCAAGGCCCTTTTCAAGGGCGTTTTTGCTTTGTTGGATCGTTTGCCCAAGTCTCAGTCCAAGGAGCAAGTGCAAGTCGGTAGAGATGTCGTGACGCTCATGCAATTGGCTGAAAAAGAGTCGATGAAAAGGGGCGATCAGTTCATTGCCAGCGAGTTGTTTTTCTATGTTTTGGCCGACTTCAAGAGCGAATGTGCTCAGGTCTGTCGAGACCATGGCTTGAACAAAGCCACCTTGGATGTGGCCATCAAAGCTTTAAGAGGTGGTGAAAGTGTGCAATCTGCCAATTCAGAAGGCCAACGCGAAGCGCTTCAAAAGTATTGTGTGGACTTGACAGAACGCGCACGAAAGGGGAAATTGGATCCTGTGATTGGACGAGATGATGAGATTCGCCGTGCCATTCAGGTCCTGCAACGAAGAACCAAAAACAATCCTGTTTTGATTGGTGAACCGGGTGTTGGAAAAACAGCGATCGTCGAGGGTTTGGCGCAGCGTATCGTTGCTGGTGAGGTGCCGGAATCCTTGAAAGGCAAGCGCGTTTTGTCTTTAGACATGGCCGCACTTTTGGCGGGTGCAAAATTCAGAGGTGAGTTTGAAGAGCGGTTAAAAACCGTTTTGAATGAGTTGGCCAAGGATGAGGGGCAGACCATTGTCTTTATTGATGAATTGCACACCATGGTTGGGGCTGGTAAGGCAGAAGGAGCCATGGATGCTGGCAACATGCTCAAGCCCGCTTTGGCAAGGGGTGAGTTGCATTGCGTGGGAGCGACAACGCTTGATGAATACCGAAAGTTCATTGAAAAAGATGCGGCTTTGGAGAGGCGTTTCCAAAAGATCATTGTGGGTGAGCCAAGCGTGGAGGCAACGATTGCCATATTGCGTGGTTTACAAGAAAAATATGAAGTTCATCATGGCGTGGAAATCACAGATCCTGCCATTGTTGCAGCAGCAGAGTTGTCTCATCGCTACATCACCGATCGGTTTTTACCTGACAAAGCCATTGATTTGATCGATGAAGCCGCAGCCAAAATAAAGATTGAAATTGACTCCAAACCAGAGGTCATGGACAAGCTGGATCGTCGACTCATTCAATTGAAAATTGAACGCGAAGCCGTTAAAAAAGAGACCGACGAGGCCTCCCAAAAGAGATTGCTCCTCTTGGAGGAGGAAATGATAAAGTTAGAAAAAGAGCTTGCTGATTTGGAGGAAATTTGGAGAAGCGAAAAAGCCTCCGCACAAGGTGGCGCTTTGATCAAGGAAGAGATTGACCGCATTCGCTTTCAAATTGAAGAGTTCACCAGAAAAGGACAATTTGACCAAGTTGCAGAGTTGCAATACGGTAAATTGCCTGAATTGGAAAAGCGACTCAAAGAGGCAAACGCCAAAGAAAGCCTGGCCCACCCATCGGGCGATGGTAAAAAGAACAAATTGCTTCGTACCCAAGTCGGTGCCGAAGAAATTGCTGAGGTCGTGGCTCGGGCGACGGGAATACCCGTCTCCAAACTCATGCAAGGTGAGAGAGACAAGTTGTTGAAAATGGAGAGTTTCTTGCACCAAAGGGTGGTGGCTCAAGAAGAAGCCATCTCTGCAGTTGCCAACGCAATTCGCCGCTCTCGTGCGGGCCTAGGGGATCCGAACCGGCCGACTGGATCGTTTTTATTCCTGGGCCCCACTGGAGTGGGTAAAACCGAACTTTGCAAAGCCTTGGCCGGCTTCATGTTTGACAGCGAAGACCATCTCATCAGGATCGATATGAGCGAGTTCATGGAGAAGCATTCGGTCAGTCGACTCATTGGAGCGCCTCCGGGTTATGTGGGGTATGACGAAGGAGGGTATTTGACCGAGGCTGTTCGCAGAAAGCCTTATTCTGTTATTTTGCTCGACGAGGTTGAAAAAGCCCATCCTGATGTATTCAACATTTTGTTGCAAGTCTTGGATGACGGTCGTTTGACCGACGGGCAGGGGCGGACCGTGGACTTTAAAAATACCGTCTTGGTGATGACTTCCAACATCGGATCTAGGCTCATCCAACAAAAGGTAGGTCATGATCTTCAAGAGATCAAGGACGCGGTCGGTGAGGAGTTGAAACAACATTTTCGGCCCGAGTTTTTAAACCGAATTGATGAGACGGTCGTCTTTCATTCATTGAGTGCAGATCATATTTCTAAAATTGCAGACATTCAATTGCAAATCTTATCAACACGCTTGGCCAAGATTGACTTGACTTTGAAAATATCTGCAGCCGCACTTGCCGAGTTGGCAAAGGTGGGATTTGATCCTCAATATGGAGCCAGACCCCTCAAGAGAGCCATACAGCAGCGCATTGAAAACCCGCTCTCCAAGTTGTTGCTTGAGGGGTATTTTCATCCCAAAGATGAGATACAAATCAATGTAGACACCGTGAGAAGTCCGGGCGAGTTTTTCTTCACCAAAGAAGCCTTGCCCGCGTAATTCATATTTTTACTCCATTGACCCCTGCTAGGGCCAATGTTGGCGGTCAAGACGATGGTTCAGAAGCATCTATTTTGGTCGGTTCGAGCAAGCAAGGCCTCCTTGTGTGAAAATCAACACTTTAGGACTTGACGCGTGCGGTTTTCCTTGTTGGCCCAAGGAGTTCCTCTTGTGTGGGGTCTGACTTGCTCTCCAACCTCGGTCCTTTTAAATGAACACAGCCTCCATCTCTCCAGAACCCGTTGAGGTCGCTCTTGCTGATGACGCCAAAATCATTGCATTGGTTGGCTTGGCCCATTCAAGTTCACATTTTTCGCATTTGATTTTGCCCTTGATGTTCCCCGTGTTCATCAAGGCCTTTGGCTTGAGCTACTCCGCACTTGGGTTTGTGATGAGTGTGTTCTTCTTTATCTCGGGTGTGGGCCAAGCTTGCTCTGGTTTTGTCGTTGATAAAATAGGCGCAAGACCGGTCATGTATGCATCCCTTGTCTTCCTAGGTGCGGGGTGCTTTTGGGCCGCCAGCGCCGAAGGTTATCAAGACTTGATCATCGTCGCGATTTTGTTGGGTCTAGGCAATTGTGCCTTTCATCCGATGGACTACACCATTTTGAACCAACGTGTTTCTGTTAAGCGGATTGGCTACGCTTATTCGGCCCATGGTTTGACGGGGAACTTGGGCTGGGCTGTAGCGCCGGTGTTCATGGTGGGGATCACCCAGATGAGCAAGTGGCAAACAGCCTATGTGTGTGCTGGCTTTGTTTATTTGGTCATTCTTGCCCTGTTGCTCCTTTACCGAGACAGCATTTTGACCCAACCTCACGTTAAACCCAAAACGAATGAAGAGGGCGTTCATACGTCCATTTTGAAGCTACCCATGGTTTGGTGGTGTTTCTCCTTCTTTTTCTTTTCAACCATGACCTTGGCTGTCGTGCAAAACTACTCGGTCATCATTTTGCAGTCTTTGTACACTGTAAGTCTTCAATCGGCGACGATGACGCTCACAAGCTATATGCTTTGTGCAGCGGCTGGTATGCTCAGTGGCGGGTTTGTAGCAGCCAAGTGGCCCACCCAAAGTGACCAAGTGGTGGCCGTGTGCATGGCGATCGGCGCCTTGTTGATGGCCTTGTGTGCGTCAACTTGGCTCAGTGGACCTTGGGCCATGGTGGCTTTGGCGGCGACGGGTTTTGCCTTAGGCATTGGTGGGCCATCCAGAGATATGATGATTCGAAAGGCAACCCCCAAGGGGGCAACCGGGCGAGTGTATGGTGTGGTGTACTCTGGTCTTGATGCGGGCTTTGCTATTGCGCCCACTTTGTTTGGTTACTTTATGGACCACACTTGGTTCTCTGGTGTCTTGTTGTGCTCGGCCCTGACTTTGATGGTCAGTGTCTTTTTTGCTTTTGCCGTAGGACGGCAAGAGATTAAAACAAGTTGAGATGAATATGGCAAAACGTCAATTGGCAGGTCATTTGTTGGTGCAGTGTTTGGTCGAGCAAGGGGTAACTCACGTTTTTGGTGTTCCGGGTGAGAGCTTCTTGGCTGTTTTGGATGGTTTTCATGCGTATCAAGACCAGATAGACTTTGTCATCAATCGGCAAGAGGGTGGTGCTGCAAACATGGCAGAGGCCGCTGGCAAGCTAAGCGCTCGTCCAGGCATTTGTTTTGTCACAAGGGGGCCAGGTGCCACCAATGCATCGATCGGTGTGCACACGGCCTTTCAAGACAGCACCCCCATGATCTTGTTCGTGGGAGATGTGGGCAGTGATTTTAGAGATCGCGAAGCTTTCCAAGAGCTGGATTACAACTCGTTTTTTGGCCCCAACACCAAAGGCATGGCAAAAAGAGTTGAAAGAATAGATGACCCCAATAGAATTCCGGAGTATGTCGCAAGGGCCTTTGCCCTGGCCATGAACGGTCGACCGGGACCGGTGGTTGTGGTTTTGCCTGAGGACATGCTGCGACAAGAGGTGGATGCATCGCCTTTGCCCAAAGTGTTCCCGATCAAAGCCCAATGTGATCCGCACGACTTGGTCATTTTTAAACAAATGCTGGAACGAGCACAAAAACCCTTGGTGATTGCTGGTGGGGGAGGATGGAGCGTGGAATCCGCTCAAGCCTTGGAGACCTTTGCTCAGAAGTGGCATCTGCCAGTGGGGTGTGCCTTTCGGTTCCAAGACACGTTTGATAATTACTCGACACTGTATGCAGGTGATGTGGGGATTGGAATCAACCCCAAGTTGGCTCTAAGAATCAAGGAGTCTGACCTCATCATCGCCCTTGGCCCCCGCCTGGGGGAGATGACGACCAATGGCTATACTTTGCTCAAAGCCCCCAAGGCCGATCAAACCTTGGTCCATTTTCATGCGAGTGCGGATGAGCTCGGTCGAGTCTACCAAGCTGATTTGAGCTTTAATGCAACCATGAACGCGGCTGCTTTGGCCTTGAGGGATCTGATCCCTCCCCAAGCCGAGCAGATCGTTTGGCGAGCCTGGACCGATTCGATTCATCAAGAGTACTTGGCCAATTTGCAGCCTCAAACTCTGCCAGGTCCTGTTGACATGGCTCAGATCATGAAAACAGTAGGGGAGCATTTACCTTGCGATGCGGTATTGACCAATGGTGCAGGCAACTTCTCCTCGTGGTTGCATCGTTTTCACCGTTATCACGGTTTGTCAAAAGGCTTTAAAACGCAATTGGCACCCACCTCAGGGGCCATGGGCTATGGTGTGCCTGCTGGCATTGCGGCGAATATTTTGACCCAAAGGCTCTCTTTTACCATTGCGGGGGATGGGGACTTTTTGATGACGGGTCAAGAGTTGGCAACAGCCGTTCAGTTCGGTGCCAAGACCATCATCTTGCTTTTGAACAATGGATTATTTGGCACCATACGCATGCACCAAGAGCGTGAGTACCCGACCCACGTCAGCGGTTCAACTTTGAAAAATCCAGATTTTTCAGAGCTGGCAAAGGCTTATGGTTATGTGGGTGTCAAGATGACAAAGACGCAGGAGTTTGAACCTTTGTTCAAGGCGGCCCTGGCTAGAGATCAAGGGACATTGATAGAAATCATGCTGGATCCAGATGTCATCACCACTCGAGTTTCACTCAGTCAAATTCGAGAGGATGCCTTAAAAAATAGATGAGTTGCATGAGTCACTTTCTAGTATGATCTTGTCAAGGGATGGGTTTTGACGGAGCCCTTTGCCATTTGTTTATTTTTTTAGCGAGCTACTTCAATCCATGAGTACTATCAACGAAGTCTTTGAAATACATCTTCATGGACAAGTTCAACTTCGGCAAGATGTGACGGACAAAGAAATCAACGACGCTTTAAAGCCTTTGTGGAGTCAAACCGGAGAAAACACCTTTAAAAAAGGTTCTGCCAGCATCTATGAAGATGAGCCTGGTATCGTGGTGGATAAAAAAGAGCACCTGCTAAGAATATGTTGGACGGTGGTTGGAGAGATGAAATTTCATCAAAATTTAGATGAATTTTGTATGGGTTTGAACGAGTTGACTTCAATGGGGGCTGCATTTGAGGTGACTTTTTACAACGAACAGTTTGAATCGGGGGATCAAGAGGATTTTGTGCCCGATGAGGAAGAGGAGGGCGAGTTCTTTGAGGAGTCGATGTTGCTGTTTGTGGGCCCCACACCTGCGGCAATCATGGATGTTCAGCGTGACGTGATGGTCCAAGATGTGATTCACATTTTAGAGAGACATTTCGAACCTGAAAAATTAGAAGGTGTGATTCGAGAGGTTGATAAGCTATTCATCAACAAGTTTGAAAGTTTGATCGATTCACTCGAACGCATGCCTCAATCGAGTCCCGGAAAACTGTCCTCTGGCAGTGGGCCCAAGGGCATCAGTAAAAATAAAAATTCTAGGCGTTTGCATTAACCCCCAAACCTGCCAATCAGTTTGTAGTTGCAAAGCCCTCTCAACGCATTGAAGGCCCATCGTGAAGGGCGCACGCTTAGAGGAAGACGTGCACACCCATCACACGGCAATGTGCATTGAGGCAGCAGAAAAATCAACTGCTCAATTTGATGCCTTTGAATTCACCCGAAGCAATTCTTTGTTTCCAGATCTCGGGTCCAGTGATGTGTGCACTTGTGCCACCTGCGTCAACCGCCACGGTGACCGGCATGTCGACCACATCAAACTCATAAATCGCCTCCATCCCCAAATCTGCAAAGCCAACCACCTTGGCGGTTTTGATGGCTTTGCTGACCAAGTAAGCTGCACCTCCGACGGCCATGAGGTAAGCGCTCTTGTGTTTTTTGATCGCTTCAATCGCAACCGGTCCACGTTCGGCTTTACCAATCATGGACAGCAGGCCTGTTTGAGCCAGCATCATCTCGGTGAACTTGTCCATCCTGGTGGAAGTGGTTGGTCCCGCAGGCCCCACCGCTTCATCGCCCACGGGATCCACGGGACCGACGTAATAAATGACTCGATTTTTAAAGTCAACGGGCAAAGGCTCCCCTTTGGCGAGCATCTCTTTGATGCGCTGATGGGCGGCATCGCGCCCTGTCAACATGCGCCCGTTCAACAGCAAGGTTTGTCCTGGTGTCCAAGAGGCGACTTGTTCTTTGGTGAGTGTATTGAGATCAACGCGTTGGCTTTTCTGCGTATCGGCCTTCCACGTGACTTGTGGCCAAAGATCTAAGGAGGGTGGGTCCAGGAAAACAGGGCCTTCGCCTTTCATGACAAAGTGAGCATGCCGAGTGGCCGCGCAATTGGGGATCATGGCCACGGGTTTGCTGGCTGCATGTGTGGGATACATTTTGATTTTGACATCCAAGACCGTTGTCAACCCACCTAGGCCTTGAGCGCCAATCCCTAAGGCATTGACTTTTTCGTAGAGTTCGAGTCTGAGGTTTTCGACTTGGCTAAGTGCCTCACCCTTCGTGGATTTTTCCAGCAACTGGTACATGTCCAAGTCATCCATGAGACTTTCTTTGGCCATCAAAACAGCTTTCTCTGCAGTGCCGCCAATGCCAATGCCAAGCATGCCAGGAGGGCACCAACCAGCTCCCATGGTGGGAACTGTTTTCAAGACCCAGTCCACCACACTGTCACTGGGATTGAGCATGATCATTTTGCTTTTGTTCTCGCTGCCACCGCCTTTGGCTGCGACGGTCACCTCTAAGGTGTCTCCAGCAACAACCTCTGTGAAGATCACGGCTGGTGTGTTGTCTTTGGTGTTTTTTCTGGCGAACTCTGGATCACTCACCACGCTGGCGCGAAGCATGTTGTCGGTGTTGTTGTAGCCCTGACGCACGCCCTCATTGATAGCGTCTTCAAGGCTTGAGGTAAAGCCTTCGAGTTTGACATTCATGCCAAGTTTTAAAAACACGTTGACGATACCCGTGTCTTGGCAAATGGGGCGGTGACCGGTGGCACTCATTTTGCTGTTGGTCAGAATTTGCGCTATGGCGTCTTTGGCCGCAGGGGATTGCTCACGCTCGTAGGCTCGGCTCAGATGTGCAATGTAATCGGTGGGATGGTAGTAGCTGATGAACTGCAGTGCAGCTGCAATGGATTCAATCAAGTCGTCTTGTCGAATGATGGTCATGGAATTCTCTTTAGGTTACGGCGAGTACAAATTGACTCAGTTGAGACGGTTTTGGCGTGCCAAGCCCATAAGTTTACTCCGCCAAGGCGTGACTTTTAGGCCCTAGAAGGCAGAAAAAAACCCAATTCGCAGCCGGTACTGCATTCTTGATCGTTCACCAAGATTGCAAGGGGCGTCTTATGTGGCCCCATTCGACCATCTTGTTGGCGAATTCTCTGTCTTAAAATATATATCGAACAAAGATGACCCATATCAAAGTTGTGTTTTATTTTTGAAATACAGG
>CAIMNS010000290.1 GCA_903842945.1 uncultured Burkholderiales bacterium | reverse complement strand
ATTTACCGTCTGCTGTGAAGTCAGTTGGCTGGTCAAATCGCATGTCCACGATAGCACTTCGATATTTGTCTGCGCCAATTGCAGGCTTGACAATACAAGACGAAGTGGTCACTGGCGGTGTAACTGGTGGAGTTGAGCCAACACCACCTCCCCCGCCACAACCTCCCAAAATCAACAATGTTGATAGGCTAATTGAACCGTAAAATTGCTTCAGCATTCAATCGACCAATCTTGTTTAATGTCTAAGTGAAATCACGGTAATACAAATTTTAATATTGAAATACTCGATTCGTGTTACAAACTTTCGTGTTAAACGACACCTCATCTCCACTAGAAGCCGACAGCACGGTAGACCCGTAGAACTCAAATCTGACTTAACGATTTTTACGCAGGGCAAAAATGGGCTACATACTTCTAGACCCCATCCTTGATTAAAAGTGCTAACTGTGAGCGTCCATAGAGCCTTTGAGCGAATTACTTACTGAACCAAGGGCGACACGTGCACTGATGATGCCACCGTCAGCTGAGGGCTTGTCATGAAAAGTCACAAATTTGCAATTAACAGCGTTGATGATGCTTGCAAAGGAACATAAGCCATGAACGAATCCCAGCAGCTAGATGCCGAACAACTTCGCAAAATTCGTGAAGATATTTTGGACTCCATTGACGAAGAGCTTGAAATGTCTCTTGAAGATGGCGTGGATGAGAATGACCCCTTAGCCTCTGCTGAAGAAAAAGCCACACGCGCAAATTATTTCCGTGAACTGTTGCGTCTTCAAGGCGAGTTGGTCAAGTTGCAGGATTGGGTGGTGGCCCATAAGCAGAAGGTGGTCATTTTGTTTGAAGGCCGTGATGCTGCGGGCAAAGGTGGCGTGATCAAGCGCATCACTCAACGTCTTAACCCACGCGTTTGCCGTGTTGCAGCCCTCCCCGCACCTAATGATCGCGAGCGCACGCAGTGGTACTTCCAACGCTATGTGTCGCACCTGCCTGCCGCCGGTGAAATTGTCTTGTTTGACCGCAGTTGGTACAACCGTGCTGGTGTCGAAAAAGTCATGGGATTTTGTTCTGAAGACGAATACGAAGAGTTCTTTAGATCCGTGCCCGAGTTTGAAAAAATGCTGGGTCGAAGCGGCATAAAACTCATGAAATATTGGTTTTCCATTACCGATGATGAACAACATGCACGATTCATGGGCCGCATTCACGACCCCCTGAAGCAGTGGAAGCTCAGCCCCATGGACTTAGAGAGTCGTCGGCGCTGGGAAGATTACACGCGCGCCAAAGAAACCATGATTGAGCGCACGCACATTTCAGAAGCGCCATGGTGGGTGGTCCAAGCTGTCGATAAAAAGCGTGCTCGCTTAAACTGTATCGACCACCTCTTGAACCAGTTTCCTTACCATGAAGTCGAACATGCAGGCATCGAGTTGCCCGCCCGTGTTCGCAATCCTGATTACATTCGTCACCCTGTTCCGGCTGACATGTTGGTTCCCGAGAAGTACTGAGCCCCTTTTAATTGTTGAGGTTCAAGGTCAAGATCGACATGTCGATCTTGACGGCTCCGATAAATTTGGGTCTAGAGATTGTTCACCCGCAGAACACAAACCTGACTCAACAATTTTTACGCACCGGATGTCTTTTTAAAGGACATCCTTGAAGACCCTGAACTTTATTCAAAAGCGATCAACACCCTCTGTCCTGTAAAACGACACTTAAACAAATACTATTTAATTATGAATTTAATATTTGGACAGGTATCACAAAGAAGACAATGACACACAGCATTTAGTTAAGAATCAGAAAACCTAATGATCACTCAATTCAAGATTTGTAACTTTATACCGTGCGTTATTCAAGTGACATCACAATTGGTCAGCAATTCAAGGGCAACTCTAACTCGCGTTGGATTTCTTTTGGCCTTCGATACCTACCGGACTTAATTTTTCAACTATGTCATTAAGTAAGTTAATTAATATTCTCAACAAACAAAGGCTTGTAGACGGAATGATTCACAACCAACAAATGCTTAAACACGACTTCGTTGAATCATTGCTTAAAAAGCAGCATGATGCTGAGTTGGTAAACTTTATATCAAGTCAAAGTTCTGCCGAAATTGGAAATTATTTAGACGCACTATCTTTAGATGACGCAATTAAGCTTTGGGAAAAGGTTCCTAAAGAAAGAGAAAACGACATTCTCTGGGAGTTATCTGATGAGAGACGTGATGAGCTGGTAGGAGATCGCCAACCAGACTTTAGCGAGAGCAAAATTAACGTCTTTGAATTGTCTGAAGGTCGATTACGAAACATCGCAATTACAGGACGCAAAGATCTTGAAGGAGCGAAACCAGTATGGGTTGATCTCATTAATTCAACTAAGTCAGAGAGGCTATTTATCGGCTCTCATTTCGGGCTTGAATTACCTGACCCCATTGAAGCGACTGAACTTGAAGTCAGTGCACGTTTTCAAGTTGAAGAAAATGATGTTATTCATTTGCACTCCAATTTTTTACTAGACCGAGAAGGTAACTCTAAGAGCGCTCCAGTATCGTTTATCTTGCACGGTGGAATACTTTTTTCATTACGCCAAGAAGACCTGCCTGTGTTTAAGTTGCAGCGTCAAAGAGCTCTAACTCAACCAGGATACATCACTGATAGCGTAGACCTGTTACTTGACTTATATGGTGCAGACGTTGAAGTTTCTGCTGATTCATTAGAAAATATTTACGCAAAATTAGGAATTGTTGGTCGTCACGTTTTAAGTGAAGCCATCACTGACCAAGAAGCTGCAGGCATTTTGGCTGATATCGCTGAAGAAGAAGATCAAAATGGGCGAATTCGAAGCAATATCTTGGATACACAACGTGCATTGAGTTTTTTAATGCGCGGCCGGCTATTGACATCTGACCAAATTTCAGATTCCAAGCAAATACTTAGAAACATTGACTCTTTAAACAGCCACACAGCCTTTTTGTTTGACAAGATTAATTTCTTGATGGATGCCACGATTGGTTTCATCAACATTAATCAAAACAAGCGAGTTAACCAATTGACTGTATTCAGCGTGGTTTTCATGCCAATCAATATCTTGGCTGGAATCGGTGGCATGAGTGAGTTCTCAATGATGACCGCTGATGTGCCTTGGCCTGCTGCATATGGTGGTTTTATCGTTGGATCAGCATTCATAGGTATATTGACATACCTGTTACTTAAACACTTTGAGCGACAAAGACTCAAAAAATAAGTCTATCTCCCCAACTAATCTATTAAATTGCAACCAGTCAATCACTTTGAGACATATGTCCTTTTAAAGGACAACTTGAGAATCAAACTGTTTCTACAAAATCAACCTCTATTACATTACTTTCAAAAAGCCTTGTTCTCGTAACAATAGGTTGCGTTTGTCTCAAATGCAAGTCAGTCACTTCTCTCTTTAAATCCAATACCAAGGGGTCTAGCTCACCAAATCTAGCCGAGTACTTGTTGATGAGACGCAATAAATTGTCCTGTTGATGGTTCATATTTAACTTAACTCAAGCGTGAGGGTTGAAGCTAGTGTCTTCATTGAATCCCTATAAGAGTCGCCTGTTATTGATGAACATCAAAGTAAAGTTGTAATTTTGAAATAATGTGTTGAATTACTGTCTGTCGTGTTAAACGACACTTGATGACCAGCTCAAGCCAAGAGCACGGTAGCCCCGCCGAAATCAAACCTGACTCAACGATTTGTACGCAGGAGGAAAAATCAAATTCACTCGCTTGGTTTGGCTTTGAAATTTTCAGTGATTGTATAAACTGGCAGTACCTTTTTGTTCTGTTCTTTTTGCTTACGTATGTAAGTCATTGGCGTCGTCTGCTTGTATTTGCCAAATAGAAATTGCAATTCAGTATGTGTTAATTTACTTATTGAACTTAGCTCTTTCCAACCAATATTGGTGTCAATATTTTTTTCGATCCAAAGGCAAAGTTCCGCCAACAATTTTTCATTGTCAGCGTCAACAAGTGGATTAAATTTGTATCGCATTTCTTTGCGTTGTTATTCAACTGTACATTTTTGGTTCAATTGATTGCAAATTTAAGTCACTTTATCCTTTTGTGTGAATTCGGTGAAAAGGGATGCAAAAAGGCGCCACATAGTTTGTCCTTCAAAAAGACAACACTAGACACCAACTGTCGTGTAAAACGACACTTCAGGACCAGTTCAAGCAAGTGGCATGGTTCTGCAGCATAGGCAAACCTGAGACAGCAGTTGATATGCACTAGCTGTAATTAAAGTGAACAACTTTT
>CAIMNS010000289.1 GCA_903842945.1 uncultured Burkholderiales bacterium | reverse complement strand
GACCCTAGGTGACTGGTTTTGGCGCAGAAGGCCTCGCTCCATCTGCTCCATGGCATTCTTTGACCAATGGAGGCCACGCAAAAGTAGTCCAGCAAGCAGGCAATCAGTTGATCTTGAATGGTTTGAGGGGCTTGCAGATAGGTGGTCTTGGATACGAAATTTGACAATTCAAGGGTAGGTGTAGTCATGGCTTTAATCTTAGAGTCATCAAGGGGTCTATGCTCTTTAAACTTGCCACGTCTACCGTTAACGCAAGCCAATCGAGGCACTCTTGGTGTCCAACTTGATGCTCAGACAACTGAATGAATCGCTTTGAAATATGGTCTAGCCGCATGGGGTTGGCTGGACAGCCCAAGGGATGCTCAATAAAGTGTTCAAACTCTGAGCCATTTTTCATTTTGCAAAGCACACGGGCAGCGACAGATTCGAGGCTTGTTTTTTCTTCGACTTCTTTGTCTTCATGGCAAGTGATTTTTGCAGACAAGTTCATGATGTCCGAATTTGAAAAAGCCTTTGCAAAATCATCAATGGACAAGCAAATCTCACTGCCTTTCAATTGGCTGTAGTAAAACGCCATGGCCACGGCAAAGGGCGTGCTCAGTTGAGCTTGTTGATGATCAACGGGTTGGTTGGCGGTGAGTTTGCCCACCATGGCCGGATGCACGCCAATGTCAATATGGTCGATGTCCTCGATTGAAATGGTTTGTTTTTTTGCGATGTACAAAGCACATTCAATGGCACTTTGCATGCGGACACTTCCAGCATGGGGTTTGAGAGAGATTTTCTCAATTTCAAAGGCGTCTCCCAGTCGATCAAGGATCGTTGACTCATTGAATCGATCGGAGAAGGCGCGGCAAAACCCCTGTACGCCCTCAATGGCATCTGGAGGTCCGCTCAGGCCTTGGTGGGCCAAAAGTGCCGCCTCCACACCATTCATGGCCGCCTTGCCCGCATGAAAGCGTTTGATGTCAGAGCCAGATACAAAAAACTGTGAAATCCCACATGCAAATGTGGCTGCAATGCCCAAGGCGTTGCGGTGTTGTTCAGCCGAGAGTTTGAGCAGCTTTGCGCAAGCCGCTGCGGCGCCAAACGCGCCGCAAGTGGGGGTGCCTTGAAAGCCACGCAACGAATGTTCAGGCTGAATGGACATACCGATTCGAATGGCTGTTTCGTAGCCTACCAAACAAGCTTCAAGCAACTCTTGTCCGCTTGCATGGGTGACTTGGGCCATGGCGATGGCTGCAGGCCATACGCAAACGCCTGGATGTATGATGGCTGCCACATGAGAGTCATCCCAGTCCAAGCTGCCACAAGCCGTCGCATTGATGAATGCAGCTTTGGCGACATCGACCTCAAGGTCGTGCAAAAGAACTTGAGCGTTGCGATCTGAGCGATGGTGTTGATAAAGAGAAAGGATGTTTTGAGTCCACGCACGATCGATACCGCCCACTGAGGCGCGGAAAATATCGATCATCAAAACATGTAGGATCTCCTTCACGTGGTTGGGGACTTGTGCCCAACGAAGATCGTGACCAAACTGAGCCAATGCTTGTGTTGCACCCATACTGGTGAGGGAGGATCTTGCTGGATTATTGGTTTTTGATGTTGGCATTTTTAATGACTTTTTCCCATTTGCTGTAGTCCGCTCTCAGGTACTGATTGAGCTGTGCTGGTGTGCCGCCCATCAGTTCAATCGATTCTTCTGAAAATCGTTTCTTGGTTTCTTTGTTGCTTAAAATTTTATTCATTTCAGCATTCAGCTTGCTGACGATGGCACTGTTCAAGTTCGGCGGACCATACAAGCCCCACCACTGATTGGATTCAAACCCTTTGAGCCCACTCTCAGACAGCGTGGGAATATCTGGTGCAATTTCTAAGCGGTTGAGACTGGTCACGCCAATCAGTTTAAGTTTGCCCGCTTTGACCATGCCATTGACACTTGCATAGGCTGCAAACAAGGCATTGACCTGTCCGCCAACGGTATCAGCCACTGCTGGGGCCGCGCCTTTGTAGGGGACGTGCAGCAGTGTCACTGCAGCGTATTGATTAAAAAGCTCTCCTGTGAGGTGACTTAAAGTTCCCGCTCCATTAGAGGCAAAACTCAATTGAGTTGGTTTTGCTTTGGCCTGAGTGATCAAATCACTGAGGCTGTTGATGTTCTCTTTGGTATGGACCACCAAGACGTTGGGGGATGAGCCAATCAAGACAATGGGTGTAAAGTCGGTAAAGGGGTTGTAGAGGGACTTTTCTCCTAAAAGTGGGTTGATGGACATGGCGCTGCTGGAGGTGAGCAGCAAGGTGTATCCATCCGCTTCAGCTTTTGCAACAAAAAGACTACCAATTCCCCCGCCAGCCCCTGCTTTGTTTTCGACCACAAAAGGACTTCCAAGTGCCTCTGACAATTTTTGTGTCACTAAGCGAAGCACCACATCGGCTGCTCCACCCGCAGGGAAAGGGGTGATCACGTGAACCGGTCGCTCTGGATAGCCGAGCGCATTTGAGAGTGAAAATGAAAGAGTAAAAAGAACACCAAGGGTGATTTGATGCATGCGAGTTAAAAGGTGAGTCATGAGCGTCTTAGGGAGTTCTGGGTAACTAGCTGGGATCAATTTCTTAGCGAGAAGTTGAAGTCGACTTTTTTTGGTATACATTTCAAGCTCTATTGTAGAAATAAATAATTGCATAGAAATCAATACTTACACCAAGGTGATGGATGAGATCATAGGTGTCTGGCGAAAATCATCAAAAAAGATATTGAGATTATGGAAAAAAGATGGACGATCAGGCCCCAGGGCTCAAATTGGGGCGAATTTGGCGAAGACGATCAATGCGGTCGTATGAATCTCATTACACCTCAAATCCGACTTCAAGCCATCCAAGAGGTGATGACAGGCGATGTCTTTTGTTTGAGCTTGCCACTGGACAAACCTGGAGGACAAGTTTTGAATGCACACCGGTGCGCACCCATTTTCAAACCCGTCACCAATGCCCAAGGGCACAAGATTTTTAATTTCGCACTCAATGAGTTGGATCAAAGACTGACCGACGTCTCTAGCGATGAGGCCGTGCTTTTGTACAGTCAGTATTCCACGCAGTGGGACAGCTTTTCACACAAAGGCTCATGGTTTGATGTTGATGGTGAGGGGCAAGCTAAAAAAGTTTTTTACAATGGGTGGTCCATTGTGGATCAGGAGGGCCATGGCGAGCAAGGTGAGTTGGGAGCAAAAGCCTTGTCGATTGCCAAAATGGCCGAAAAAGGCGTCCAGGGACGAGGGGTGATGATTGATTTACATCGACACTTTGGAGAGAAAAGAGTTCATGTGAATTTGGAGATGCTGTTATCGATCATGGCGCAAGAGAAAATTCTTGTCCAAGAGGGTGATATGGTTTGTTTTCACACGGGCCTTGATGACTTGATCATGCAAAGCCCCTCCAGCGGGCCCGATGAAACCATCAAAACAGCCTGCGCGGTTTTGGATGGGGAGGATGAAAGTCTCCTCAATTGGATCACGCAAAGCCGTTTGAGTGCCATCGTGTCTGATAACTTGGCCATTGAGGCGTCTTCCACCTTAGGCATTCGCCATGGCTTGGGCGAACGCGGTGCGGTCTTGCCACTGCATGAACACTGCTTATTTAAATTGGGCGTTCATCTTGGTGAACTTTGGTATTTGAGCGAGCTTTCAGCTTGGCTTCATCAAAATCAACGCTATCGATTTTTATTGACAGCTCCCCCATTGCGACTGCCTGGTGCAGCGGGTTCACCCGTCACGCCTGTTGCAACGGTTTAGTTTGCGTGCGTGTCGCTTTGTTGATCGATGTCCTCTAGAAACTCAAGGACTTTGTCAGTGCATTCTTTGACATGGGTCAAATGAATCATGTGAAAGGGCGTTTGGATGTGTTCAATTCGAATATTTTGAATGTGTTGCTGTATCAGTGCCTCTTGGTCAGCATCGGTGATTTGTCCATTGCTTGGCATGATCGCTAGTGTTGGACATTGAATTTGCGAGAGGAAGTCTTTGGCATTGGCTGAATTAACAAGCTCAGAGTACCGAACCAACACTTCGGGTTGTCCCTTTGCAAACTCATCCACATACCAGTCAATGAGATGGGGGTCCGTATCGGGGGCAAATCGGGTCAAAACACTGGTTTCTCGAACCCAGTTCTTGATACCCATTTTTTTCATCGCGTCCAATCTAGACCCATGTCCCATGGCGTAGCGAGATTTCATGGCGTCACTGATATAGACGGGTGTGGCAACCAAAATCAGTGCTTTAACAAGTTGGGGGTGCAAGCTGGCCAAAGCCATACCCAAGATGCCGCCCATGGACTCGCCGCAAAAGTAAACGGGTGAGTCACTGAGGTGCTCAATCAGTTGAACCAAGTCACTCACACAATGCTCGATGGAAATATCGTCTTGGGTGTTTTGAATGGGTGAGGACCTTCCCACACCTCTCATGTCAGCGCGAACAATTTTGAAGTGCCTGCTCAAATAAGGGATCCATCTGTACCAAAACTCACTGCTTCTGCCGTTGCCGTGTTGAAGTAGGAGTGTGGGTCGATGTTGCCATGGATTGGTGAAATCATCTTCGCGATAGAAAATGTCAATGTCTTTGGCAACTTGAAGTTGAGGCATGGATTCAGTCCAGAGTGATTTTGATTTTCTGTGTGAGCTCTAACCACTGTTTTTTATCGCGATTGAAAAAATCAGTGAACTCTTTGGGCGTACTACCAACAGCAAGTGCACCATCCTTGCTCAGTCGTTGCAAAACGTCAGGATCTTTGAGGGCTTTTGCAATTTCCGAAGAAAGTTTATTCACAGTGCTTGTGGGTGTTTTGGCGGGAACAAAGACCCCATACCATCCATCGACTTGGTATTTGGGGTAGCCCAGTTCCTTGATGGTAGGTACCTCGGGCAAGGCCTTGGATCTGTGTTCACTGGTGATGGCCAAGACCTTGAGCTTTTGAGCTCGAATCAAAGCGCCACCTGCCAAAAGATTGTTGAGCATGGCTTGAACTTGACCACTGATCAAATCGTTGTTCGCCGGTGCCGCACCTTTGTAGGGAACGTGAACGAGCTCAATGCCCGCGATATCTTCTAGCAACTCCATTCCTAAGTGTGGGCCACTTCCCGTGCCTGAGGATGCATAGCTGATCTGCCCTGGATGAAGTTTGGCATAGTCAATGAACTCTTTGAAAGTATGAAAGGGTGAGCTTTGGGGTATGGTGAAGAGATAGGGGTAAAGTGCAACCAGACTGACTGCTGCAAAATCTTGATCTGTGTTGTAGGGTAAGCTTTTGTAGATGGCTGGTGCAATGGAGTGAGAGGCGATGGTCAATAAAATCGTCAAGCCATCTGGCGCGGAATGAGCCACGTAGTCTGCGCCAATCACACCGTTGGCGCCGGACTTGTTGTCAACGACAACGGGTTTACCAAGTTGCAAGCTCAGTTTATTGGCAAGAGCTCTGGCCACAGCATCTGTCCCACCGGCTGCAGGAAAGGGCACAATCATCTTGATGGCTTTGCTTGGCCATTCGGTGCTGTCTTGCGCTAGACAAGGCAGCGTTGTGAGTGAGAGTTGCAGGAAGGACATGACCATCAAGCCCATGTAAAGGCATTTGAAAAGAGCTCGATAAGGGGACAACATATATTCCAAAAGAGGGTGAGTAAGAGATGTCAAAGACAGTTCGAATCAGAACAATTCAAGGCTTCAAACTTGAAGCGCTTTGGAGTTCTTTGAGCAACTCCTGCTTCCACCATTTGGCCTGTCCTGTGGTGCCATGACCAGAGGTCAGGTCGCTAGAAGGGATCAGGTACAAGCGTGCGTTTTTGAGTTGTTTGAGAGCTTGTTCCATGCGGCCTAACTCGGGAGGATTTCTCTCATCGTCCTCTGCGTTGATGATCAACACTCGGGCTTTGATGTTTTTTAAGAAAGGTTCTGGGTCGTAGTCGGATGAAGACTCCCATTGAAACAAGTTGTCATTGGCGTCTGCAGCCATAGGTTCATTCAATTTGGAATTGACAAAGTCATCGGCTTTTTGTCTGGTGGATCCAATTCTTTGCATTGCTTTACTTCCCCCACTTGTGGCAATCGAGAAAAAAGTGGATGCAAATTTCAAGCTTTTGGGTTGTACCGTATAGTTACCCTTGTTCCATGTGGGATCGTCTTGAATGGCGTCGATGATGAGTCTGCGCATCATCCAATTTCTTCCAGACATGGCTGTCGGTGTCGAGGCCAAGGGGGCTAACAGATCCATGAATTCAGGATACTTGATGCCCCATAACCATGTTTGCATGCCGCCCATGGAGTTGCCAGATACAAGTCGAAGGTGATCAATTCCAAGGCCTTGTGTAACAAGCCTGTATTGGGCCAGTACCATGTCGTCGTAGTTGTACTTGGGAAACTGTCTTTTTAAACCGTCAGATGGTTTGCTGGAGCGACCTACTCCAATGCTGTCAGGCAAGATGATGAAGTATTTTTTAGCATCTAGGGCCTGACCTGGACCAAACAACTCACCTGCAAAATTCATGTTGAGCAGTGAATTTGCGCTTCCCGCGGTGCCATGCAACATCAAGACAGGCACACCACTTGGGTCACCCACGGTTTGGTAGCCAATGTTGAGTTCTTTGAAAATCTCTCCCGTGTGAAATTTAAAGTCTTTGGCAACCCACAAGCCCGCAACGGGTTGTGGGTAGTTTTGTGCGTGAGCACCCAGCACTTGGGTCATGAGTAAAAATAAAAAAATGAAACGAAACATCGAGGAGGGAGAAAATGACGCTTTTAAAAAACCACGTCCCTAGTATATTTTATTTGAGCCGCCCCTTTGCTCGGTTGGGTCAATAGGTTTGGATTTTGCAAGGCTTGACTGCAGGTCTGATCGTTGGTTTGTGCTCTGGTGCATCGTGATGCTCAAGAAACTGTTTCATCAAGGGGCATGGATCATCGCTAAAGCATTGATGTTGTGTGATGCAAGTATCAAAACCTTTGTCGATCTCCACATGGGCTTGGAGGTTGGGGCAGAAGTGAAGTGTTGTGAATTTGTTCATCTGAAGCTTTCCTAAGTGTCTCAGATGTTCAATGTACTTGCGCCTTCAACGGGGTTCTTTGATCCTGGTCAATCAAATGACAACAAAGCCAGTCACAGTCTCAAGATGCAGGCTAAAGAGGCGTCAAGCGCCTGGAGTCCAAGAGTCTTTCAAACCCGTGATGCGATTGAAGACGGGGGAGGAAGCGCTGTGGTCTTTGAGGTCGCTTACAAAGTAGCCATGTCTCTCAAATTGAAAGCCCTTACCTGCCTCGATCGCTTTCAAGCTGGGTTCGAGTTTGCCTTGAGTGATTTTTAAGCTATCGGGATTGATGGCCTTGAGAAAGTCTTTGCCTCCCGCATCAGGCTGCGGGTCGTTGAAGAGGTGGTTGTAAATTCTGATCTCGGCGCTCAAAGCGTCGACTTGGCTCACCCAGGTGATCACGCCTTTGACTTTGATGCTGTTGGCGCCCGGTGTGCCACTTTTTGTGTCAGCAATGATTTTGGCCAAGACTTGCGTTACTTCACCTTGTTCATTGGTCACACAACCTTCGCACTCAATCACATAGCCGTATTTAAGTCGAACTTTGTTGCCCGGGAAAAGTCTAAAGAAGCCTTTGGGTGGGGTTGATGCAAAGTCGGATTTTTCAATCCACAGGTGAGGGCTGAACAAGAACTCACGCTGACCCCAGTCTGGGTGATTGGGGTGCATGAGGGCCGTCACGCCAATGTGGGGTACGTCACCCATGACCTCGACCCAGTTGGTCAACGTCAACTGCACGGGCTCCAAGACGGCCATGGCCCTTGGGGCCTTCACTTCCAAGTCCTCACGCAAGCATCCCTCAAGGGTGCTGTAATCGATCCAACTCTCGCTCTTGGTCACGCCAATTCGTTCCACAAATGTAAGAATGCTTTGTGGCGTGTAGCCTCTTCTTCGAAGCCCGACGATGGTGGGCATTCTGGGGTCGTCCCAGCCGCTCACATGGTGTTCGTTCACCAGTTGTGCCAATTTTCTTTTGCTGGTGATCACATGGGTCAAATTCAGTCGAGCAAACTCGTACTGCTTGGGCGCTGGCGCGCTCAGCAAGTTCAAGGCAATGAGCTGGTTCAAAAGCCAGTCATAAAAGGGGCGTTGGTCCTCAAATTCGAGGGTGCAAAAGCTGTGGGTGATTTGCTCCAGCGCATCTTCAATGGGGTGCGCGAAGGTGTACATCGGATAAATGCACCAAAGGTCTGCGGTGCGATGGTGATGCGCACGGCGAATGCGATAAATCGCTGGATCCCGCATGTTTAAATTGGGCGAGGCCATGTCGATCTTGGCTCTGAGGACGGCGCTGCCGTCGGCCAATTGACCTTCCTTCATGGCTTTGAATCGCGCGAGGTTGTCATGCGGGCTTCTGTCTCGAAAGGGACTGTTGGTGCCTGGTGTTGAGAAGTCGCCGCGCGTTGCTCTCATCTCTTCAGGACTTTGTTCATCGACATACGCGTTGCCAGACTCAATCAGGGCCAGTGCGGCCGTGTACATGAATTCAAAATAGGAACTGGCCTCATACAAGTGCGAGACGGTTTTGCCATTGACTTGCATGTCCCAATCAAAGCCCAGCCACTTGACGGCATCCAAGATGGCGTTGACGTACTCGGTGTCTTCTTTTTCTGGATTGGTGTCATCAAAGCGCATGTGACACACGCCGTGATAGTCCTGTGCAAGACCAAAATTGATGCAAATGCTTTTGGCATGACCAATGTGCAAGTAGCCGTTGGGCTCAGGAGGAAAGCGCGTGCGAATGGCAGCCGTGTCTAAAGCGCCTTGATCTTGGTGCGATTTGGGGCCTGGAGAGCCCGCCCACCTGCGGGTGCTGTATTCACCCTTGGCCAAATCTTGCTCAATGATTTGACGTAAAAAATGACTTGGCTTTTCTAAAGAATGACTGGACGCGACGTCTTGCGAGCTTGGGTGAGCATGCGGTGTAGATGTATCTTTGGAGATCATGCTTCGATTTTAGGCCTGTCTTGGTGCATAACTGCCATCAAGGACGGGTAAATGTATATTTTTTTGTCATCATGCATCAAAGGCCTCTCTTGCAAAGGATAATTGGCACACTTTGGGTGCAAGCCACTCAGAGCGACTGCAAGCGACCTTTAGGACTTTTGAATCGGGGATTGAGCGTGGACATGGACGTGATACTTTTGCTAAAAGCGGTGCTGATGGGGGTGGTTGAGGGCTTGACAGAATTTTTGCCCATTTCCTCAACGGGACATCTGGTCTTGGTGGGGTCCTTGATTGAGTTTGACGACGAACGCGCCAAGGTCTTTGACATCGCGATTCAATCGGGTGCTATTTTTGCAGTGGTTTTGGTTTTTTGGGCGAAGATACAAAGCACGGTGCTTGCCTTGCCCCAATCAAGAACGGCTCAGCGTTTGACCATCAACGTGGGGATTGCCTTTTTGCCAGCGGTCGTCATGGGACTGCTTTTTGGTCATTGGATCAAGGCTCACTTGTTCACCCCTTGGGTGGTGGCGAGCACCTTTATTCTTGGGGGCTTTGTTATTTTATGGGTGGAAGGCTGGGGTCGACCCAAGGCCTTGGATGAGCACCCCAACGATCGTTTTCGAATTCTGAATGTGGAGTCCATGTCAGGTCTGGACGCTTTGCGGGTGGGACTGATTCAGTGCTTGGCCATGTTGCCGGGCACGTCTAGGTCGGGGGCGACGATCATTGGGGGCATGTGGCTTGGTTTGAGTCGCCAAGTGGCCACCGAGTTTTCGTTTTTTTTGGCCATTCCCACCTTGCTGGGCGCGGGCGCATACAGTCTGTACAAAGAGAGGGCGCTCTTGAGTGTGCATGATGCACCCTTGTTTGTGGTAGGTCTTGTGGTGTCCTTTTTGAGCGCCTGGGTGTGTGTGAGGTGGCTGCTCAAGTTCATCTCCACGCACGACTTTATCGTGTTTGCGTACTACCGCATTGCGTTTGGATTGCTGATCTTGTTGACCTCCCATTACCAATGGGTCCAGTGGTCGCACTGAGCGGGTCGAAGAAGTTCTCTTTGAGAAAAGTCAGATCAATTTCTTGAGCGCGTACAAGGCATCCAAGGCCTCTTTGGGCGAGAGCTGATCGGGGTCAATCTCTTGGAGTTTACTTTCAAGTGCGGTGGTGTTGCGCGACTCAACATCGGCTGAGACGCTAAACAGGTCGACTTGTTGTGTTTGCAGTTGTGCTTGCGATTCAAGGGCCCCCAAGACCTGTTTGGCATGGTTCAGAACGGCTTGCGGAATACCTGCCAATTTGGCCACTTGTATGCCATAGCTTTGACTTGCCGGGCCGGGCTCGATCTCGTGCAAGAAGACCAGGTTGGAGCCTGTCTCACTCGCCCCCAAATGGATGTTGATCGATTGCAAATGGTGACTCGGAAAATCGGTCAACTCAAAATAATGGGTGGCAAATAGGGTGAAGGACTGACACTTGTTGTGCAACTGGGTGGCAATGGCCGAGGCCAAGGACAAGCCATCAAAGGTGGAGGTGCCTCTTCCTATTTCATCCATCAAGACCAAGCTGTGGGCGCTGGCGTTGTGCAAGATGAAGGCCGCCTCGGTCATCTCCATCATGAAAGTCGATTGTGCATTGGCCAGGTCATCGGCTGCACCAATTCGCGTGTAAATGGCGTCGATGGGACCTAGTGTGCAAGCGTCGGCCGGGACGTGACTGCCCATGCATGCCAAGAGAGCAATCAATGCAACTTGTCGCATGTAGGTGGACTTGCCCCCCATGTTGGGCCCTGTGATGATGTGCAAACGCTGCTTGCTGCTCATGGCTGTGTTGTTGGCGATGAAGGCCTTGTTGGCGCTTTCTTGCAAGCGTGCTTCAACCACGGGATGCCTGCCTTTGACGATTTCGATGCACGGGTGATTGACAAAGGAAGGCGCGCACCAACCCAAAGTTTGAGCTCGTTCACACAAAGTCAATAGACAGTCAAGTTGGGCCAGCGCTTTGGCCATGGTGGCAAGCAAGGGCACCGTTTCTTGTAGGGTGTTGAGCAGTTGCTCATAAAGCCACTTCTCTCTTGCCAGCCCCCTTTCTTGAGCGGACAAGGCCTTGTCTTCAAACTCTTTGAGCTCCGGGGTGATGAAGCGCTCTGCATTTTTAAGCGTCTGTCTTCTTCTGTAATTGTCAGGAATGCGGTCCAATTGTCCTTGAGTGATTTCAATAAAAAACCCATGGACCTTGTTGTATTGAACTCTTAAATTATGAATGCCAGTTCGAGTGCGTTCTTGGGTTTCAAGGTTCAAGAGAAAGGCGTCACAATTGTTTTGAATGTCTCTTAATTCATCCAGGTCTTTGTCGTAACCGTCTGCAATGACGCCTCCGTCTCGAACCAAGACTGACGGTTCTGGGGCAATGGCTTGGCCAATCAGTTCAGACCAAGCCGAATCGATTTCAAGCTCAGCTTGGAGTTGGGTCAACAAAGGGGTGGGAGGGAGTGTTTGCAGTTGCTCTTTGAGCGCTTGGGCCCTTTGGAGTGAGCGGGTCAAAGCGATCAACTCTCTGGGTTTGACTTGTCTTAATGCAATGCGAGCGCTGATGCGTTGTACATCGGCCATGCCTTTGAAGTGTTCTCTCAAGTGAACAAAATGAGACGGTGCTTGACCTTGCATCAAAACATCCATGGCTTGAAGGCGGTGGCGTGGTGTGTCCCTGGACCTGGTGAGTTCGAGCATCCAGCGTTTGAGTTCCCTGGAACCCATGGAGCTTTGGCAGGTGTCCAGCAAAGAGAACAAGGTGGGGGAGTCTTCTCCTTTGAGCGTTTGGGTCAATTCAAGATTTCTTCGCGTGCTGGGCGGCAGATCGATCAAATCATCTTGCAAGATCACTTGCAAGGATTGGATGTGGGTGAGGCTTTGCCCTTGGGTGTGTTCGGCGTAACTGAGCAAGGCACTGGCAGCGGCATGGGCTGCAGTCAAGTGCTGGGCGTGCCAAGCCTCTAGCGAATGGGTTTGCAGTTGCTCTTGGAGTTTTCTAAGGCCCAGGTCTGGCTCAAATTGCCATTCTGTGCGCTGTGTCAAAACATGCGAACCGGTGATTCTTGCCTTCAAAGCCGCAGGCAAAGTCTGTGAGCAAATCACTTCGCTTGGAGAGATGCGGTTGACCCATTCGTTCAGATCAGCGCTGGAGCATTGTGTGAGGTAGATGAAGTTTTGTGTGAGGCTCATCCAAGCCAAGCCACAGCCTTGCTCAGAGGCGGCACGTTCAGTGGCAAAGACGGACAACAGATAAGATTCTGTTTTATCGGCCAAGAGTTCGGTGTCCGTCAAGGTCCCAGGTGTCAAGACCCGAACGACTTTTCGATCAACCGGACCTTTGCCGGTGATTTCTCCCACTTGCTCGCAAATGGCCACCGACTCTCCACGCTTGAGGAGTTTGGCAAGGTAGCCCTCTGCCGAGTGAAAGGGTACCCCGGCCATGGGAATGGGTTGCCCCGCGCTGTGGCCCCGGTGCGTTAAGGTGATGCCCAGCAAGTCACTGGCTTTGTGCGCATCGTCAAAGAACAACTCATAAAAGTCTCCCATTCTGTAGAACACCAGCGTATCCGGATGCTGGGCCTTGATGGCCTTGTATTGGGCCATCATGGGCGTGTCGGTGTCTGCCTTGGGTGAGGCCTCTTTCATCGATGTGCTGCTGTCCTCTTTCATTCGATTGCGTTGAACTTGGGTGTTGAGAGCAAATGGGCCAGGGGCTTGAAGTCGACACTAAAAAGGCAAGGGTCGAGGCCCTAACGCCCCATGGGCGAGCGCAGTTTTTTCAAAGCCATGGAGGTCGGTGAGGTCGACGCTTTGAGAGAGACGGTTCCTGTTTGCGCCACCCTTAGACTGCCCGAGATCTCTTCTGCGCTCTTGGAGCCTGTGTTGAATTTGGAGAAGGGCTTCAAGATGGGAACCATTTGCGCGTAGATTTTGGGACTCGCCGCCATGACTTCTTGGGCATCTAAATAGGGCGCTTCACCACAGTAGTTGCCAATGAGACCGCCGGCCTCCGTGACCAACAAAGAGCCTGCAGCAATGTCCCAGGGTGACAGGCCTGTTTCAAAAAATCCATCGGTGTAGCCCGCAGCAAGATAGGCCAAGTCCAGGGCCGCTGAACCGGGGCGTCGAAGTGCCGAAGTTTTAGGAATGATTTCTTTCAAGATCTCCAAGTAGCTGGCCAGGTCATCTTCTGCTCGAAACGGGAAACCCGTGCTGAGCATGCAATCTTTGAGTTGCGTGCGTTTGCTGACTCGCATGCGTCGATCGTTGACGAAAGCTCCCCGACCTTTGGTGGACGTGAAGAGGTCGTTGCGGCTGGGGTCATAGATCACCGCTTGCTCAATCTTGCCTCGCACTTGAAGTGCAATGCTCACGCAATAAATGGGAAAGCCGTGAATAAAGTTGGTGGTGCCATCCAAAGGGTCGATGATCCAGATGTGGTCCGAGGACGCATGACCATGGGAGGAGCCAGACTCTTCAGCCAAAATGCCGTGATCGGGATAAGCACCCAAAAGGGTCTCAATGATGATTTGTTCGCATTCGTGGTCAACTTCTGTCACAAAATCATTGATGTTTTTCTCAGAAATACGAACAGATTCAACATCCAAAGCGGCTCGATTGATAACAGCCCCAGCTGCTCGGGCCGCTTTGACGGCCACATTGAGCATCGGGTGTAAGGAGTTGGAGGGCATCATAAAAAAACAATCGTGGGGTTCATTGAAGCTCAACGGGGCATAGCGCATCTCAATGCCAAGACCAAGGCGCCTTTAAAAAAAGAAAGTCCCATTGAATTGGTGTCAGCGTCTTGATAAATCTTTAAAATAGCTGTTGAGCCAAGGCTGGGGTGCAAATGTCAGCCATTGGCTCCAGGGCTTGTGAATGGGTTTTTGGCCATTCGAAGTTCATTCGCACTATTTTAAGTCATCCCTAGGGTGAAGTTGATTTTTTTTCATGTCCCACCAGGCTGTCTGTGACGCCTCCTTCAACACAAGTCTTCATGAAAACCCGTTTTATATTGATTCAGACCAGCCACGCAGGCAATGTCGGAGGGGTGGCGAGAGCCATGAAAGTCATGGGTTTTGATGATTTGGTGTTGGTCAATCCGCGCTTTGATAACGTCCTCAGGCGAGAAGAGACCAAGCAGCGCGCCAGTGGAGCCCAAGACGTCTTGGATGGCGCGCGCGTGGTTGCAACGCTTGAAGAGGCTTTGCAGGGGATGACCCATCTGTGTGCGACCGCCATGACGCCCAGAGACTTTGGGCCGCCAACGCGTTTTCCAAGAGAGCACTTCCAAGAACTTTTGTCCCAAAGTACTGAGGTGCCCATGGGCATTGCTTTTTTGTTCGGCTCAGAGCGTTTTGGAATGCTCAATGAGGATGTTTACCGTTGTCATGTCGCCTTGAGCATCCCCACGCACCCTGATTTTGGATCCCTGAATTTGGCCAGTGCCGCACAAGTCTTGGCCTATGAATGGCGCTTGGCCCTTGGTGGCTTTTCAAAGCCTGCGCAGCAGGCCTATACAAGTTTTGAGCCGCAGGATCAGAAGCGAGCGCACGCAGACGCTCAAGAAATTGCCGGACTCATGAGCCATTGGCAAGAGTCGCTTGTGAAAATTGGTTTTCTGGATCCGTTGGCTCCTAAAAAACTCATGCCCAGGCTGCAACAAATCTTCAACCGAGCCCAACTCTCCAGCGAAGAAGTCCACATTCTTAGAGGTGTTGCTAAGCAAATGGTCCCCAAGGATCCCATAAAAAGAATAGACTAGAGCGCTATGTTTTCAAGAATCAAAGACGATATCGAGTGTATTTTTGAGCGCGATCCTGCCGCCAAAAGCCGCTTGGAGGTGCTCACCTGTTATCCTGGCCTGCACGCCTTGATCTTGCACCGTTTGGCGCATGCCTTTTGGGGCATGGGGTGGTGGTGGTTGGGTCGATTTCTCTCGCACTTCAGTCGGTTTTTGACGGGCATTGAAATTCATCCAGCCGCGAAAATAGGTAAGCGTGTCTTTTTTGATCACGCCATGGGTGTGGTGGTTGGAGAGACGGCTGAAATTGGAGATGGTTGCACCATTTATCAAGGCGTGACCCTGGGGGGTACCAGTTTGTACAAAGGCACCAAGCGCCACCCCACCTTGGGCGCCGATGTGGTGGTGGGCGCTGGCGCCAAAGTGCTCGGAGGCTTTGAAGTGGGTGACGGTGCTCGCATCGGCAGCAATGCGGTGGTGACCAAGCCCGTGCCCGCTGGAGCCACGGCCATTGGCAACCCTGCTCGCATCATAGAAAAACCGTCCGGCGTCGAAGTGCCTGAGGGGACTGGACCTTCGATGGGCCAAGCCGAGCCGCCGCTCGCGCAGGTCTCTCACCCAGCCAATGCCAACTTTGAACAAGGACGGCGCCCAGCTCAAGGTGAGTCGATTTTTTCAGCTTATGGCATCACGCAGACCGATGACCCCGTGGCTCAGTCGATCAAAGAATTGAGCGATCGAGCGTTGGAGCAAGAGCGTTTGATCCAAGCCTTGCAAATGGAGTTGAACGCCCTCAAAGGAGGCGCTCAAAAAACCGACTCCCTTTAGGCTTGAGCCTTCTTTGGAGGTCCGTTAGATTCTTTTGGATCGAACGGCGGTCTTGGGTCTAAACGCTTTGCAGAAGTCGTCTTTGCTCTCCATGTAAGGGCCACCCAAGAGGTCGATGCAGTAAGGCACGGCTGCAAATATGCCATGAACCAAGGGAATGCCTTGTGCGTCTTTCAAACCACCCAAGGTCTCTTCGATGGACTTGGGTTGTCCGGGTAAATTGATGATCAAGGTTTGGGCTTTGATCACAGCCACTTGCCTAGACAAGATGGCGGTGGGCACAAAGTGCAAGCTGATTTGTCTCATTTGTTCACCAAATCCAGGCATCTCTCGGCCTTGTACAGCCAGGGTGGCTTCTGGTGTGACGTCCCTTGGCGCGGGCCCCGTGCCGCCGGTGGTCAAAATCAAGTGGCAGCCCTTGTCCACCAACGCCAGCAAACTTGAGGTGATCAGGGCCGCTTCATCGGGGATCACCGCATCTTGCCAATCGATGGGGTTCCAAAGGGCTTGGCTGAGCCAGTTCTTCAAAGCGGGGATGCCTTGGTCCGCATAGACACCACCCGATGCTCGGTCACTGATGGACAGAAGTCCAATTTGAAGCAAGTCACAACGGGGGTCGATTTGCAGTGTGGAGCTCATGGAACGCCTTCAATTTAAAAATGAACAAAAGAGACTCAGCCTAACGATGGAGGCGCTGATCCCAGAGTTGAACCCAGGCGCTGAACCTAAGTGTTCAAGCGCGATCAAGTGCTCAATGCACCACCGGCTCGGCATCCTTGGGGGCTTCAAGCGGCTCGGAGAGCTGAGGCTGCATAGCGCTTCGAACCCACTGAAAAATTTCTCGATAGGCACGCGATTGCCTGGGGGCGAGTCCCATCGAGACTTCTTTTTGGCCCAGTGGTACAGCGTCTTTGCGGGCTTGCCGGATCAGAGCTCGAAGTTGTTGTGCATCT
>CAIMNS010000288.1 GCA_903842945.1 uncultured Burkholderiales bacterium | reverse complement strand
GGCAAATAGTGCTTTATTTTCTGAATCAAATCGCCCTCCACGATTTGACAATGGTACAAATCCATCTGTACCTTTAAATTTGACAACCCCAAGGTCTCTACAATGGTGTGGGCTTGGGCTTGACGATTTAAGAAATAATTCGGAATATCTCTTGTATTGATCGGCTCAATCAACACATCTATCCCCTCTTGAGCGGCCATGTTTGCCGCCTTGAACAAGTTATCCAAATAAGTTTCTAACAAGGGTCCCTTGTGTTCTGAGATGTCTGAGCTTGTTAAAGCATCTTGGTGCTTTTGAGGCTTAGCTTGTAAGGCTTGAGGGACACAACCGGCCATCACATGAATTTGCCCACATCCCAGTGCTGTTGAATAACGAAGTGCCAACTCAAAGCCCTCTTTGAATTCCAGCTCATGACCAGGTAAACACGCCACCCCTCGCATGCCAGCATTCCACATTTTGTTCACCATCGCGCCTTCAGAACCCGCAGGTGGTGTATTGATCAATACTTGTTTGAGTCGACTTTGTTCAAGCCTTTTTTTTAACTCGCTAGCGTCATGCTCATAAGGAAACAAGCACTCCACAGACTTGAACCCATCTTCATGTGCCGCTTCAAAGCGATCCAGAAAAGGCATGTCTGTGTACATCAAAGATAAGTTGGCAGCAAAACGAGGCATTTTTAACCCTGAGCTTGTCGTTGAATCAATGTCTCATCAATGCAAAAGCTTGTCGGGATCCTCAGACATCATGATGTCATGAACCCAAGCTTTGAGCTTGCTGATATCTGTTCTCAGTATTTCTTGCTTGACCGTCAAAATCTGTGTCGGGTGCATGGAGAAACTTCTCAAGCCCATGCCAAGCAAGAGTTTGGTATGCGTAGGATCTCCTGCCATTTCACCACAAACACTGACACCCTTGCCCATTTCTTGAGCTGCCTTGATGGTACTTAAAATCAAGTTCAAAACGGCAGGATGCAAGGGGTCGTACAAATGAGCAACGGATTCATCAGCTCGATCAATGGCCAAGGTATATTGAATCAAATCATTTGTGCCAATGGACAAAAAGTCAAAATACTTTAGAAACAAAGGCAAACTCAACGCAGCTGCCGGAATTTCAATCATGGCACCCAGCTTGACTGGGCCGTAAACCACACCTCTTTGATCAAGTTCGCGGCGAGCTTGCTCTATCAATTGAAGGGTTTGTTTGATCTCTTTTGCGTGGGCAAGCATGGGAATGAGCAAATGCACTTGCCCGTGAGCAGCAGCTCTCAAAATGGCTCTCAACTGCGTCAAGAACATTTCTGGATCGGCCAAGCTCCAGCGTATGGCTCTCAAGCCCAAAGCCGGATTGAGGTAGTTGTCCTCCTTGGAGCTTCTCTCCGTGGGCTTATCCAACGGCTTGTCAGCACCGATATCGACCGTTCGTATGGTGACCGGCAAACCTTTCATGCCTTGCACGGCTTTAAGGTAAGCTTGAAACTGCTGCTCTTCGTCGGGCAGCTGACCATCGCGCCCCATGAATAAAAACTCACTGCGAAACAAGCCCACACCCACGGCACCTACAGCAATCGCCGACGCCGTATCTTCTGGCAATTCAATGTTGGCCAATAACTCAACTTTTTGACCATCCAAGCTGATGGCTGGTGTATGGCGCAACCGAGATAGGCGCTCTCGCTCTAAGGAGGCTTGTCTTTGCTTGAATCCGTATTCGGCCAAAATGAAGGCCGAAGGGTCAACGATCATCACCCCTTGATCACCATCAATGATCACCCAATCGTCTTGTTTTACCCAGTGGCTTGCCCCTCTCGCGCCAACGACGGCTGGAATGTCCAAACTTCTGGCCACAATTGCCGTGTGTGAGGTTTTGCCACCAACATCGGTGACAAAGCCTGCAAATACACTCTGCTTGAATTGCAACATGTCGGCAGGGGACAAATCGTGTGCCACCAACACCAAAGGGACATCCACACTGTCTTCTAACAACAAGTCTTGTTGCCTGCTGCTGCCTGGTCTTGGCGAGCGCTCCATCGGCAAGGTATTGGGCAATCCCTTCATGTGACGCAAGATGCGCTCCACCACTTGCTCGAGATCGGCTTTTCTTTCTCGCAAATAAGGGTCCTCCATTTCATCAAACTGCCTTGCAACCACCTCCAATTGAGAAGTCAATGCCCATTCAGCGTTGTAGAGTCTCTCTCCAATCCAATGCTTGATACCATCTGACAACAGTTCATCTTCTAAAAGCATCAAATGAACGTCCAAGACGGCCGCCAACTCAGTGGGCGCATCTTTGGGCATATTTTCTTGTATGCTTTGAACGTCTCTGACAACGGCATCTCTGGCCATAGAGAGTCGTTTGATCTCACTCTCAACTTGTTCTGGCTGTATAAAGTAATGCGCCACATCCACACGGCTTGAGGCCACCAAAACGACTCGCCCAATGGCGATTCCGCGAGCGACTGCTAGACCGTGGATGGAAAAAGTCATCTTATTCGCCTTCTCCGAATTTATCGGCGATCAATGCCAACAGCGCTGACATCGCTTCCCCTTCACGTTCACCATCGCACTCAATGCTGACCTCACTGCCAATGCCAGCCGCCAACATCATCACGCCCATGATGCTTTTTGCATTGATTCGCCTCTCTCCCCTGCTCATCCACACGTCACAAGGAAAGCTTCCAGCAAGTTTTGTCAACTTTGCGGAGGCTCTTGCATGAAGACCTAATTTATTGATGATGGTTGTGTTGGTTTGAATCATTTGTTTTTTCTGATTGATATTGTGGAGCTGAACTTGTCAGTTGCATCACACCCTTGACGCCGCCAGACAACGCTCTTTGAACTAAATTATCTAAGCTTTCACCCAAATAACAAACTGTACGAATGAGCATGGGCAAATTCACACCTACGATCAGTCGATGATCTGTTCCGTGCGTTAATTTTTGGGCGACGTTTGACGGCGTCGCACCATAAATATCGGTCAGCACCAACAAGCTGTTTTGGCCCAGATCATGTACAAATTTCTTTGCACGGTTCAAGGTCTCTTCTGGCAATTCATGAGCAGGCACGTCTATCGCTGTGACATGCTCAGCACATTCTGGGTAGACATGCAGTGCACACTCTTTCAATGCTGAGGCCAATGGTGCATGTGCAATGATCAACAATTGGTTACTCATGAGCATTACCTTTTATTTGCCTTATATTATGCCCGCTTCGTAGAAAGAAGAATGCATATGCTGTGATGCAACAACAACAAAATACAGCCATCGAGGCTTGATAGGACTGCGTCAAATCAAAGTGGTTGCTGACCCAAAAATCAATGCTGACCCCAAACCCCCATTGAAAGATAAAAACACCAGTAAAAATCACCAGATTGAAAGCCGACAATGCCCTTCCGGCTATTTGTGATGGGAATGACATGCCAACGGCCACTTGCGACAAAGCAACGCATGAACAACATAGAGTAAACAGCACCCAAGTCCATGCACCCGTCAGCGTTGGATAAAAAATAAACATGCCTTGAACCAAAAGATTCAAGGGATAAAACGTTTTGATGATCTTTCTCGGTGACCAACCCAATGCATTGAGTTTGGGGTTGAAAAATCCCCAAGCCCAAAAGGCCACCAACATGCCTAGATTGATGGCAAATAAACCAGCGGCGGCATCTTGTGATGAATAGGCGCTAACGTTTCTCATCCAAGGACCAGCCCATAAGGTTTGCATGGCCAACATACCCCCATAACCAATGAATCCTAAGGGAGCAATCGATAAAAAATCGGGGTGCCTTAACAAATGCCAATAGCTTCTCAACCCCTTTGAACTCAAGATGGGCTCAATATCCTTTGGGTATACGATATCTTTTTGATCCTTGTTTTGATGCTCTGGTTGATGCCACTTAGGTACGACCCAGGCAATAGCGATCATGGCCATCACGAGAAAGATGGCCAACATGATAAATATCGGCCTCCATCCATATTGGGGAAGTATCCACTGGACAGGCAGCGTAGAGCTCAACATGCCCAATGACCCTGTCATTAACATCCATGAATTCGCACGCATTTGTATGGAGACGTCCAGCCACCTTCTATAACCGGTCAGTGGCGCCATCAAGCAAGCGCTCAAACCCACACCGGTCAACACCCTTGCTGCCCAAAGTTGTTCAAAACTGTGGGCCATTGCAAAAGCCATACAACCCAGCACCGCTAAGCCCAAAAAACCCAGTTCCACTTTTTTAGGACCGTAGTGATCTAACCAAAAACCCATGGGCAGTTGCGTGATTGAAAATCCCAAAAAGTAACTACCTGCCAACAAACCCAAATCGCTAGAGCTCAGTAGAAATTCTTCGGTCAATGTGGGCGAAAGAGTTGCCGTGATTGCTCTTAACAGGGTTGAGAGAAAATAACAGCTTGCGAACGTGAGAAACACAAGCCTTGCTTTTCTTTGATTTAATTGTTCTAGGTCCAAGGAAGGGCTTTCTTAACGTATTGATTCAAAAAACATATGTTGAGCTTCCTGATCAAACTTGTTTTTCACTTGTTTTTTTCTTGAGTAAATGCCCAATTGATAGACCCATTGCCCTTGCTGAAACCACTGCCATTGGGCTTGGATTCCCTCACGAGCCATCAAACCATGCACCATGACTTCTTTGTTTTGAATTTTAATTTTTTTGGTGCTCGCATCTGACTCTTGAACGTGATCTGAACCCGTCAAAGCAAATAAACTTGCCTTTTGCCACAAAGCAATCAGGGTTTCATCACTTATATTTTTTTGCCGTCCGAGCCTGCTGATTGTGAAGTTCAAATCGCCCACATTACAGACAGCCATGATCAACACCTGTTTTTCTTGTGCTATGGAAACCTCCTTGCTTTCCTCAACGGCTTTGCACGGCATTAAAAATGTCAACTCATCGCCTTCAAATCTGTATTCTCTCCAATTCATGCTGGGCGCACATGAGGCGATCATGAGCAGCAAAGCGGCAAAGGATTTTCTTCTAAGCTTGAACGTGTACAACATGTCAATGACCCTTAAATAGCAAAGCGGAGCTCAACTTTAAGTTGCGCTCCGCTTGCCATGTGTGTTGCTCTTGAACGCGTCCTCAATCAATCACACCAACCCATGGTTCAATGTATTTATTTTTCTCTGAAATTGTCGTGGCAATTCTTACAAGCACCACCTACAGCCGCTGTTGCCGTTTTTAAATCTTCTAACTTGCCGCTCTTAGCTGCAGCACTGAGCTTTAATGATTCAGTCATGAATCGATCTTGAGCTTCTTTGAATTTTGCCGCATCTTTCCAAATTTCTGGCTTCGCCTTTGTTTCACCCTTGTCTGATCCCTCTACAAATGCAGACCACGGCAGTTTCGATACCACCTCAATCACGGCCTCATTTTCAATCACCTGTTTTGCATCAAAAGGGGTTTTTCCTTGAGCCATCGCGCCTAATCTTGAAAAATGTGTGCCTAACACAGTCAACGCTGCTTTTCTGTATTTGATCGCATCTTCTGGCTTTGCAAATTGCGCAGAGGCAGAAAATGAAACCGTCAATGTTAGACAAGTAAATATGTATCCAAAACCCTTTAACTTCATGTTTTTCCCTTTAAATAAGTGCACAACTTTTAAAATGCTCAGTTCAAAATAACTGCGGTGCCCATTTTTTAGAACACCATGGTATGTTATCTCAATTTCTTTTTTTTTGACCACCTCTGCCATTTCCCCCTTTAAAATAGACCTTTACCATCTTCACCTTACTTTTTATGACCAATCTCATCAAAATTTGGGACTTACCAACAAGATTATTTCACGGCGCTTTGGCTTTGTTGATTGCGGGCGCTTTTATCACGGTCAATCTTGGAGATGATTGGATGACATTGCACGGTCAAATGGGTCTCGTTACATTGGCCTTGATCGTTTTTCGTATATGTTGGGGGGTTTTTGGTGGCCATTGGTCACAATTTAGAAACTTTGCTCTTCACCCACGCCAGGTGATTTCTTATTTAAAAGTTTCGTCATTCGCTTTCCCCTCTTATATTGGGCATAACCCCTTGGGTAGTTGGTCAGCATTGCTGATGATTTTTTCACTAGCCCTACAAGCGCTGAGCGGCTTGTGTAGCGATGATCAAATTCTTTTCAAAGGTCCCTTGACCCTTTACTTGAGTGAGTCTCAAATTGAATGGGCAAGCTTTTATCATTCAGAAGTTGGACAACCTTTGTTGATCGCTCTTATAGGCACCCATCTTTTTGCCGTTCTTTTTTACAAATACAAACTCCAACATGATCTGATCAAGCCAATGCTTTCAGGCTATAAATCTAGCGACTCTGTTGTGGCGGCATCCGTTGACAATCTGAAGTCCAGATTGTTGGCATTAGGCTGCTTCGCGTTCATTGTTTTTCTTTTGTTTTACTTTCTACCTGTTCAGTGATTTTGCAACTTCAACAAATTGGATGTGCTCAGGATCATCCTTGAGGATGACCCTGAAATCATAGATCTGATTCAATGCGTCTTTGCTTGCTCCAGCATGGTCTTGGCGTCACTGACTGCAAACTCGCCGGGTCCTTCGACATTCAAGCTCAAGACCTTTCCATCTTTGACCAGCATGGAATAACGGTTGCTTCTAAGACCCAATCCACGGGCCTTGAGATCTAACGTCAATCCAACGGCTTGTGCAAACTCAGCACTTCCGTCAGCGATGAATCTGATCTTTCCCGTGGCCTTTTGATCTTTCGACCATGCGCCCATCACAAATGGATCGTTCACACTTAAACACCAAATTTCATCAATGCCTGTTGACTTCAAGCCATCGTGGTGTTCTATATAACCAGGAACGTGCTTGGCAGAACACGTCGGTGTGAACGCACCAGGAACTGCGAAGATTGCTATTTTTTTTCCAGCCACTGCTTTTTGTATATCAACAGGGTTAGGGCCAATTGAACATCCCTCTGTTTCTACTTCAATGTATTCAGATAAGGTTAATTGGGGTAAGGCATCACCGACTTTGATCATTTTCTCTCTCCTTTAAAATATGACAGGACTGAACCGTCCCGATAATAACAAACGGCCCTCTAAGGGGCCGTTTGTGCTTTTATTGATGGATAAAGTGAAGGGTTTTTAAACGGATTCAGCTTTTTCCACCAAGCGGGTCGCTACCCAATTTTTGGTTTTAGATATCGGTCTGCTCTCTGTAATCTCAATGGTATCTCCAGTGCTGTACTCGCCCTTTTCATCATGAGCATGATACTTACTTGATTTACCAACGATTTTACCGTAAAGCGCATGTTTAACACGTCTTTCAATTAAAACGGTAACTGTCTTTTCTCTTTTGTCGCTTACCACTTTGCCGATCAACGTGCGCTTGAGAGATTTTTTAGCTTCTGTCATCTTGCCATCTCCTTATTGTTTAACTTGCTTTTCAGCAAGAATCGTCTTAGCACGCGCAATACTTCTTCTGGTTTGACGAAGTTGCGAAGTGTTGCTCAAATTTTGAGTAGCTTTTTGCATCCGCATACCAAAATGCGATTTTTGCAATTCTTTGATTTCTGCTTCTAAGGCAGGTAGGTCTTTTGCGCGAAGTTCAGTTGTATTCATTTTGCTTTCCTGTTTATTGACCCAACATGCGGGTCACAAAGGTTGTACGCAAAGGCAACTTGGCTGCTGCCAAACGAAACGCTTCTCTTGCCAATTCTTCGGGTACGCCGACAATCTCGTAGAGTACTTTGCCAGGTTGAATTTCGGCAACGTAATATTCTGGATTGCCCTTACCATTGCCCATACGAACTTCAGCAGGTTTTTGAGAAATTGGTTTATCTGGAAATACACGAATCCAAATACGACCGCCACGCTTAACGTGACGTGAGATCGCACGACGAGCTGATTCAATTTGACGAGCCGTTAAACGTCCACGATCGGTAGATTTGAGGCCAAAATCACCGAATGCAACTGAGTTTCCTCGTGTTGCAATGCCTGTATTTCGACCTTTTTGTTCTTTGCGATACTTACGGCGTGCTGGTTGCAGCATGCTTATTCTCCTTTACCGTCCGCAACCGTGCCAGTGGGTGCGGGCGCGCTCACCTTACGGACGCGCTTGACGGTGGTTTTTGGGGCATCGGTCGCTTCAGCGGGTTTATCGCTTCCGTCAACTGGTGCGGCATTGGTTCCTGCAGGACGACGTGTTCCTGTTCCTGCTCCTGCTCTTGCTGGACGATCAGTCGAAGGCCTAGCATCTCTGCGAGGACCACGAGGACGACGCTCTTCTTCAGTTTTAGGTTCCATGGCCAAGGGGGCATCATTGCGACCCAAGGTATCACCCTTATAAACCCACACCTTTACACCAATCACACCATACGTGGTTTTGGCTTCAGACGTTCCATAATCAATGTCTGCTCTCAAAGTATGGAGTGGCACACGACCTTCTCTGTACCATTCCGTGCGGGCAATTTCAATCCCATTTAAACGGCCTGATGACATGATCTTGATGCCCTGAGCTCCCAAGCGCATTGCATTTTGCATTGCCCTTTTCATGGCACGTCTGAACATGATCCTTTTCTCAAGCTGCTGTGTAATGCTGTCAGCAATGAGTTGCGCATCAATTTCTGGTTTTCTTACTTCTTCAATGTTCACGGCGACTGGAACACCTAAGCGAGCTGCCAATTCTTTTTTCAAGCTCTCAATGTCCTCGCCCTTTTTCCCAATCACAACGCCAGGTCGTGCAGAAAAAATAGTGATTCTTGCATTTTTAGCTGGGCGCTCAATGAGTACCCTTGAAACTGCGGCATTTTTCAGCTTGGCTTTTAAGTACTCTCGTACTTTGATGTCTTCAGCAAGCATGCCAGCAAAATCACGATTGCTTGCATACCAGCGACTTGCCCAATTGCGACTTACCGACAAGCGGAAACCGGTTGGATGGATTTTTTGTCCCATTTCTTAGGCCTTTCAGTTGCCGACCGTCACGTACACATGGCACGTGGGTTTACTAATACTATTACCGCGACCCTTAGCTCGGGCAGTGAAACGCTTAAGCGTTGCACCTTGTTCTACATAAATGGTTTTGACTTTGAGTTCATCAATGTCAGCACCATCGTTGTGTTCTGCATTAGCGATCGCTGATTCCAGTACTTTTTTAACAATACCGGCTGCTTTTTTCTGCGTAAAGGTCAAGATGTTGAGGGCTTGATCCACTTTTTTTCCGCGGATCAAATCAGCAACCAAACGCCCCTTGTCGACTGATAAGCGAACGCCGCGGAGGACTGCACGTGTTTCCATAGGTCTCTCCTTATTTCTTTTGGACTTTCTTGTCCGCTGGGTGACCTTTGAATGTTCGAGTCAAAGCAAACTCGCCGAGTTTATGACCGACCATTTGGTCTGTGATGTAAACGGGAACATGTTGTTTGCCGTTGTGAACAGCAATTGTCAATCCAATGAACTCAGGGAGAATCATTGATCTTCTAGACCATGTTTTAATTGGTTTTTTGTCTTTTATTGCAACGGCCTTGTCTACTTTGACCATCAAATGATGGTCAACAAAGGGGCCTTTTTTGAGTGAACGTGTCATTGGTTACCCCTTACTTTTTACGCCGTGACACGATCATCACTTGCGTACGTTTGTTGTTACGGGTGCGATAACCTTTGGTCATATTGCCCCAAGGATCGACTGGCACACGGCCTTCACCGGTGCGACCTTCACCGCCGCCATGGGGGTGATCAACCGGGTTCATTGCAACGCCGCGAACTGTAGGCCTGATACCCATCCAGCGCTTGACGCCAGCCTTGCCCAATTGGCGAAGACTGTGTTCTTCGTTTGCAACTTCGCCAATTGTGGCTCTGCACTCAATGTGAATTTTTCTAACTTCGCCTGATCGCAAGCGAACTTGAGCGTAAGTACCTTCCCTTGCAAGCAAGGTCGCAGAAGTGCCCGCTGACCTTGCCATCTGAGCGCCCTTACCAATTTGCAATTCAATGCAATGGATGGTTGAGCCGACGGGAATGTTTCTAATGGGAAGTGTGTTTCCGGCCCGAATAGGAGCCTCTGCACCACTCATGAGAGTTGCGCCAACTTCTAAGCCTCTTGGAGCGATGATGTAGCGTCTTTCCCCATCTGCATAGCAAAGCAATGCAATATGTGCTGTCCTGTTCGGATCATATTCGATGCGTTCGACTTTAGCGGGTATCGCATCTTTGTTGCGACGGAAATCAACCACGCGGTAGTGGTGCTTGTGACCACCGCCTTTGTGTCGAGTTGTGATATGTCCATTGTTGTTTCGACCCGCTTTTTGGAATTGCGGCTCTAACAAAGGAGCGTATCCCTCACCCTTGTACAAGTGATCTCTCGTAACTTTCACCACAGCTCGTTGGCCGGGTGAAGTTGGTTTCATTTTAATGACGGCCATGATTAAGCAGCCTCCCCAGATAGATTAAGCTCTTGTCCAGGCATGAGTGTCACGTAAGCTTTTCTCACGTTGTCTCTACGCCCCATTGAACGACCGAATCGTTTGGTTTTGCCCTTGGTGTTGACCACAGAAATGCCTTTGACAGACACCTTGAACATCAATTCAACCGCGGCTTTAATTTCAGGCTTTGTCGCATCTTGCAATACTTTAAAGGTTACCGCATTGTTCTTTTCGGCAACCATGGTTGCTTTTTCTGAAACTATTGGGGCGACCAACACTTGCATCAATCGACCTTCGTCAAATTTTTGTGCGCTCATGCGAACATCTCCTTGAGTTGATCTATTGCGGCTTTTGTCACCAAAACCTTCTTGTAATGAACCAATGAAAGCGGATCAGCATAACGCGGCTCCACAACCAATACATTGGGTAAATTGCGAGAAGCCAAATACAAATTATCGTCAACTTGATCCGAAATTACCAAGACTGAGTTCAAGTTCATTGCCTTGAACTTTGCCGCCAACAACTTTGTCTTTGGCGCTTCTACCGTCAAGGTATCAACCACCGCCAAACGTCCTTCTCTTGCCAACTGGGACAAGATGGAGGCCATTCCAGCACGGTACATTTTCTTGTTGATTTTCTGCGTGAAATTTTCTTCAGGACTGTTAGGAAAGGTTCTACCGCCTCCACGCCAAATTGGGGAAGAAGTCATACCAGCTCTAGCGCGTCCAGTTCCTTTTTGCTTAAAAGGTTTCTTGGTAGAGTGCTTGACTTGCTCTCTGTCTTTTTGCGCACGTGTACCTTGGCGAGCATTTGCTTGGTAAGCGACAACGATTTGGTGAACCAAATCTTCGTTGTAAGCCCTACCGAATACGGTTTCTGGCGCATCAAATTTTGAAGACGCTTGGCCTTGATCATTCAGGAGTTCGAGCTGCATCAGTTCGCTCCTTTGTTGCTTGCTTTAATTGCTGGTCTGACGGTTACAAAGCCACCAGCTGAACCAGGAATTGCACCTTTGATCAACAACAACTGACGCGCTTCGTCAATACGAATCACATCTAAGTTTTGTGTTGTAACAGTCTCATCGCCCATGTGCCCCGACATGCGTTTACCAGGGAAAACGCGTCCTGGGTCTTGCGCCATTGAAATTGAACCAGGCACATTGTGTGAACGGCTGTTACCGTGCGACGCTCTTTGCGAATGGAAGTTATGTCGCTTGATCGTTCCTGCGAAACCTTTACCAATAGAGGTACCTTGTACATCTACTTTTTGGCCTACAGCAAAAACATCTGTTACGGGCACGTTTGAACCAGTCGCATATTTAGCGGCTAAATCAGCTGTAACACGGAACTCTTGAATTATTTCACCGGCTTGAACCCCTGCTTTTGCAAGATGTCCGGCGATGGGTTTGGTGACACGAGAAGCTTTTCTCTCACCAAAGGTAACTTGTAAGGCTATATAGCCATCATGTTCTTGGGTCTTTACTTGTGACACTCGGTTGTTTGATACATCAACTACCGTGACAGGCACTGCGTCGCCTTCATCGGTAAATAGGCGCATCATGCCTACCTTGCGCCCAAGCAATCCCAAACGGGTACTTTGACTCATTTTTTTTCTCCAATACCCCCACCACAATCACTTCAATTGGCAATTGTGTTTTATATGTGAGAGAAGGTTGATAAACTTCTAGTTTTTACTAGAGCCTGATATTTTAACTTAATTTAGCTCTCAATTGCAATAGTTCATTTGGCCTAAATGTGCTATTTAGGCCAAATGTTTTATTATTGCAACTTAATTTCTACATCTACGCCAGCTGGTAAATCCAACTTCATCAAGGCGTCAACGGTTTTGTCAGTGGGATCGACAATATCCATCAATCTTTGATGCGTCCTGATTTCCAACTGGTCACGGCTTGATTTATTGACGTGTGGTGAACGCAAAATATCAAAACGCTTCATTCTGGTTGGTAAAGGTACCGGTCCTTTGACAATAGCACCTGTTCTTTTGGCTGTATCGACGATTTCAGCCGCAGATTGATCAATCAGTTTATAGTCAAACGCCTTTAGACGGATTCTAATTTTTTGTTTTGAAGACATGGTTTAATTACTCCAACACTTTGGCAACAACACCCGCGCCAACGGTCTTGCCGCCCTCGCGAATCGCAAAGCGCAATCCCTCTTCCATCGCAATGGGGTGGATCAACTTCACCGTGATCGCCACGTCGTCTCCAGGCATCACCATCTCTT
>CAIMNS010000287.1 GCA_903842945.1 uncultured Burkholderiales bacterium | reverse complement strand
GCACTTAGGCGACAGGCACTTAAGCAATAACCCTTAAATGGATATCAAGTTAATACTTGATAATGAGGATCTGAATTTAAGCCCATATTCACCTCATTCAATTCAAGGTTTTTTCATGTTGACAAGAAATATTCAAAACTCTAAGACCTACTGTTCTCGTCGATCGTTCATCAAGCTCGGTAGCGTTTTTTCTACTTTGGGCGCCATGCCTTTTGGATCCTTTGCACAAACGATCAAAGGGACTGTCAAGTTGATCGTGCCATTTACGGCCGGTGCTGGGCCTGATATTGTTGCCCGAATCTTGGCTCCTAAGATGAATTCCTTGTGGGACACTTCTGTCATCGTAGAGAACAAGTCAGGTGCATCTGGCACCATTGGTGCAGATTTTGTTGCAAAGTCTGCCGCTGATGGACACACGCTGATGGTCGGTCCTGCTTCATCCATCACAGGCCCCCACCTTTACGCAAAACTTCCCTTTGACATCATCAAAGATTTGCAACCCATCACCAACATTGGCACCACCAGCCTCGTCTTGGCAGTCCATAAAAGTTTCCCAGTCAATACGTTGCAAGAATTCTTGGCTTATGTCAAAGCACGGCCGGGTCAACTCAATTATGGCTCCCCTGGTAATGGAACCCATCACCATTTGTGCATGGAGCTGCTTAAAACTCAGGTGGGGTTGAACATCGTGCACATTCCCTACAAGGGCTCTGCGGGTGCGGAAAATGATTTGATTGCGGGCATTATTCCAGCCATGTTTTTACCGATCCATGTGGCACTGCCGAAAATGCGAGCCGGGCAGATCAAAGTATTGGGCTCGAGCTTAAAGGAGCGCCACCCCCTGTTCAAAGAAATTCCATCTTTGCATGAGCAAGGCGTGACGGGCTACGACGTTGATCTTTGGCTTGGGGTTTGGGGTCCCGCTGGTTTGCCCCCTGCTCTTTTGACCAAGCTCAATGCAGACATTCGAAGCATTGTTGCCCAGCCAGAAACCATTGAAAAATTGAATGCTCAAGGCCTCATACCCAACACCAGCTCGCCTGAACAATTCAGTAAACTGGTCAAAGAAGATTGGGAAAGATGGGGACGCGTCATCAAAGAAGCAAAAATTACGGCAGATTGAACATGAACACACCCTCTCTTCAAAACATTGGACTTCTTGGCTTAGGGAAAATGGGCGAACCCATGGCGGGGCATTTGATCAAGAAAGGCTATCGTGTATTTGGTCATGATCCTCTGCCCGAAGCTTGTGCGAAAGCAGCGAAATTGGGCGTGACCCTTCAAAGTTCTGCGCAACTGGTTGCTGAAAGCTGCGATTTGGTGATCATCGTGGTTGGGTTTGACAGCGAGGTGGAAGAGGTCATCTTTGGCGATCATGGCTTGATTCATGCAGCGAGGCCTGGTTTGATTGTGGCCTTGGGCTCGACTGTTGCACCTCAATATGCCTTTGAACTGTCCAAAAGACTTCGCGAGAAGAACATGGAGTTGCTCGATATCCCTCTCACAAGAGGCGAGGCGGCAGCCATTTCTGGTAAGTTATTGATCTTGGGTGCAGGAGATGAGCGTATTTTTGAGCTTTGCCGCCCTGTGTTTGGCGCATTTGCCAATGATATTTTTCATCTCGGACAAGCCGGATGTGGGCAAGTCGGCAAAATGGTCAACAATCTTATTTTATGGGCATGCACTGCAGCCAACGACGAAGGCATCAGACTCGGGGAGTCCTTGGGTGTTGACGCCGAAAAAATGAGAAAGGCTTTGCACCACAGCAGCGCTCAAAACTGGGCAATGGATGAAAGGGCTGATTTAAGTGGCATGCCATGGGCCGAGAAGGACATGAACATCGTTTTGCAAGAAGCAGATCAAGTCAGGCTGAGTCTGCCGCTGTGTGGGTCCATCAAAGAAGTCATCAAAGGCCTTAAAATCAGAATGGGCTTGGGCATTCCCAAGGCACGAGCGAGGTGATACCTGCTCTAAAGTGGGCCTTGAGGGATTGATATTTCTTCGAGTATTTCGCTTGAGCTC
>CAIMNS010000286.1 GCA_903842945.1 uncultured Burkholderiales bacterium | reverse complement strand
GGTCAAATCGGCTTGCACAATGGTGCTTTGCGCTGTTTCACGAACTTCCAACAACCAGCGCGAGAGCACATTGGCCGAGACGGAGGTGAAGCTGATTTGGACGCCTTCATCACTGGCCGCTATTTGTGCTTGGGGGATGAGATTTTTGGTGATTTTCTCTACGGCTTTGCTGGCCTCTTGGGAGGTGATGTGCGTTTGCGTTCGGATGACTTGGGCCTGGGTTTGTAGAAGCTTCATCTCTTGAAGTTGGATGTCGAGTTGACTGATGGCCTCCGAGGGTGAGAACCAAATGTGTTGGGCGGGGACCCATACAACTTGCCAAAAAATCCAAAACCCGAGCAAGGCCCCCAAGGCTTTGAGGCCCATTTGCTCTCTTGGGTTCAAAGCCAAATACTTGTTGATCGCTTGACCCATCAGGTCTTTTGGAGGGGCGGCTTGGGCGGATCGATGTTTCATGGCTTCATGCTCCAACGCAAATGGGTTTGCTTGCCGTCGCTGTCAAGCTCGTAGCCTTGGTCTTTGAGCTCCAAGGGCAGTTGGAGCCTGGGGTTGGAGACGCCAGGGGTGGCGCCCTTCCACAAAACGGTCAGTTCGTTCGCTTGGAACCTCAAGGTTTGAACTTGCTGCAAATCTAGGCCTGGGTTGTGGGCGCTCAGTTGGGCCCAACTGCTCAGCAAATGCTCAAAGTCTCCAGGATGGGGCGTTGCCGTTTTTTGCTGCAGGGCTACAAGCGCGCGTCGCATTTGTACCAAGGGGTCCACCACCACTTGAATGTCAGGAAAGGCGGTTTTTAGGATTTGAGTGAGCTGATCTTTTTGGGTTTGGTGGCTTGCCTGTTCTTTCCACGTCCATGCATTGAGTGCCAGGACATTGATCCCCAAAAGCAAGACAAGGCCTAGGCGTGCCAGGCGCCACTCCTGTTGATTCAAAAACTGGCCCATGGCCTTTTGCGCGACTTTGAGCATGCGTTTGGCGGATCCTTGTCCCCATTCGCCTCTTGCAAAATCCCAACTGCTTTGGCTGGCTTGCAGAAGTCTTTGGGCGCGAGTTTGTAGCTCGGTATCACCTTGAAACAAAGCGTTCATTTGATCGGACACGGCGGGTTCAAAATGAACTTTAAAAGGCCGCTTCAGGGAAGCCGTCAAAGAGGCCAGCACTTGTTTGGGAAAACCCATCACGCCAGAGGCATTGCTCAGCACAAACTCCAAGCCCATGGGCCCATCCATGGCATACAAATCAACGCTCATCAAAGAGGGTTCAAATTCTGGCACCAGTCGGTGGACCGTGATCGACTGCTCTTCTAAAGCCCCAAGTGTTTCTTTGAGCCAGGTTTTGTTGCAACAAGCCACCCACAGTTGGGACTGCGCAGAGTCTGAAGTTGTTGTTGGGCCGGTCGCGTTCGGCACAGGGTCTTTGGCAAGGGGCGGCGCCATCAATTTGCCACTGACCCAGTGCAATTGGGTCAAGTCATCGAGCAGTTGCTCTTCTAGCAAGCCTTGAAGGAGTTGGTGGGCTTTGTTTTTGTGGGCGGCGTTGTTGAGGTAGGTGCCTTGATCAGACAAAAGAAGTTTTTCGCCATCTTGAGGCACTTCAATCAAATGCCATGAAACTTGTTGCCAAGGCAACACCCCGACCACCTCGTCTTCGCCTTTGGGCAGCAAGGCAAGGGGAGTTTGTAGGCTTTGCGTGATCAGCGAATTGGCAGACGCTTGAACATAGAAAAGCTCAGACTTTGGCGTTGGGGGCAATGACAAAACTAGCATAGTGGCCTATTGTAGGTCTCCAAAAGATTCGATATGCAGGTGAAACTTGGCGCTTTTGAGCAAATTGTTTGAGACGGGTGGGGATCAGGGTACCTTGCCATCTAAAAAGCGCAGCGCAGCGCCCCTGTCTCTCCAGACAATTTGTACGGTTGAATTGTCTCTCAAAAGGAGGGATTTTTCGGTGATCGTCGTTTGACCCATTCGCAGTTGACCTCTGACCTCAAAAAGACGCGAGCTCAATTGCACCGTGCTTTCGTTGTAGGTGATGGGCTTGCTTTGCGAGCTCAAGCTTTGTTTGAATTGCTCCATGCTTTGCCAAGGTTTATTTTCTCTTGCTTTGACCAATCGCTGGGCATCAGCATAGTCAAGGCCAAGCAATTGGGCATAGATCACCTCAGTTGTGGCGGTGTTCAAATTCACAGCTGTCGAGTAGGGGACCCAAGTGGCATGCGCTAGAAGTTGGCGAACACTCGATTCAGACAGGCCAAGCCAGGTGAGTTGTTCAAACCTTTGTGGCATCAAAGGACCGCTGCCATTCATGGCAAGGGCGCTGCTGGAGGTGAGTGGGTTGCCACCTTTTCGGTTGGCGTTTTGGGACTGGGCGAGGATTTTAAGTTGTGCATTCACAGCTTCAAGCTCATTGACCGGCAGTTGCAGAACTTGAAAGAGACGAATGAAGCTCATGGCCACCCCTTGCGCAGCGCTGGTCGTTGAGTTGCTGACCGATGCGTTGCTGGCCGATGCGTTGTTGGCACCGAGGCCAGAAGAAGGGGTGTTGCTTTCAGGCGCGGGCGTGCCAGCATTGATCGCCGTGACGCTCACGGGGTTCAAATTGCTCAGCGAGACATTGGCTGCTAAGAACAAGTTGTAAAAATTCAATTTCGATTGCACATCGGTGACTTGACCCGATAAAAAGACTTGCTCGGTGAGCGCTTCGTCTTGTGTGTTGTCACTGGCCGTCGATCCCGAGGCATTGCTTTGCGCGCGAATGAAACTCGAGAGTTTGGCCTCTTGCAAGGGTACGGCCCAAGGCTCGACCAGGGTGTCGGTGGTGCTTGATCGCGCATCTTCACGCAAAATAACGCGAGACCAATCCAGTGCACCAGTTAAAAGCCACAGGGCTTGATTTCTTTGTCTTTGGGAGGATTCCACTTCAAATCGATTGGATTGGATCCACAGTGCGCTGCTGGCCAAGAGGGCGACCACCAAGACGGTGACCATGGCGGCAATCAAAGCCATCCCCTTTTGAGGCGCCTTGAGGGAATTAGGCGAACGGGCGTTGGCGCTCAAGTGGACGCCTTTATCGGACATTGGAAAAGTTGGGGCGCACCCAATCCATGGTCAAGGTTGGGTCGGGTGCTTGAGCTAAATTGGCCTCTTGGTTGCTGGCCATGCGCCCTAATCTGGTTTGCACGTCGGGCAGCAGTTTCAGGCGAATGCCGTCGGGCGCGTTCAAGGTGTTGGCGTTGTTTGCGCCAGAGGCACTGGAGGCACTGGAGGCGCCGCTTGTGCCAGCGTTTGTGCTACTCTGAGCGGTGGGTGTGAAAACGCTGCTAGCGTCTGCGCTTGACATGGGGTTGGTCCAAGCGTTCAAGCGGTAATAGAAAATTTGCCAACTCTGGATGGGAAACAAAAGCGTCTCTCGGGCCTTGGT
>CAIMNS010000285.1 GCA_903842945.1 uncultured Burkholderiales bacterium | reverse complement strand
TTCTGAAGTCGAAATCGACCCACAGACTGGCGTCGTGCACCTTGCCAAGTACTCATCGATGAATGACGTTGGACGGGTGGTCAATCCTTTGATTGTTCGTGGACAACTCGATGGCGGTGCTGTTCAAGGCATCGGTCAAGCCCTTTGCGAGCAAGTCGTTTATGACGAGGAAACGGGCCAGCCCTTGACGGGCAGCTTGATGGACTATGCCATCCCGCATGCGGACATCATGCCTGAGTTCTTTTTGACCGACATGGATCAAAGCATTCCTTGCAAAAACAACGTCTTGGGCGTCAAAGGTGTTGGCGAACTGGGCACCATCGGTGCCACACCGAGCGTGGTCAACGCGGTTGCAGATGCCCTAGCCCGAAATGGTTTCAAAAACAAAACCCAAGGGATTCAAATGCCCATCACACCGGCCAAATTGTGGTCTTATTTGAACCTCTCTTAAAGCAAGCTGCTGGTGAGCATGCGCGGGCGTGCAAGGCCCCATTGAATCCCCCAGGGTTTGGGTGAGGGGGTTTAAAAACGACTTTGGCTTGTAGCTTGACTCGAGGCGTTTTTGAAGGCCTGTTGTTGGGTGAAAAAATTATGCGACCTTGTTCAAATGCGGACTTAACAAGCCCGTGATCTCAAACATCGTCACCTGGTCTTTCCCAAAAACAGCCTTTAATTTTTCATCGCACAGGATGCTTCTTTTGTCCTTCGTGTCCTGCAGCCCCGTGGCTTTGATGTAGTCCCAAACTTTCTTGACCGCTTGGGTGCGGGCCACCAATTCTGAGCCAATCACCTTTGACAATGCTTGGCTGGGCATCAGATTGGAGGTGACTTTTCTTGGGGTAGCACTGGTTTTTTTGGTTGCACTCTTGGCGGCCTTGGTCGGGACTTTTTTGGCCGCTGGTGTTTTTTGACTTCCTTTTTTTGCCGGCGCCCCAGTTTTTCTAGGAGGGTATTTGCTTGCACGCTCTTCGAATTGAAAAGACACTTTTTGCGCTTCAGCGTCCCAGGCCAAAAAGGCCTTGAACGCGCGCCTTGTTCTCATGGATACAAATTTTTCCAACAAATCTGTCTTGCCGGTTTGAAGAAGTTTTTGTATCTGCTCCAACTCAATGGGTTGCTGGAGAACCATTTTGCCTGTTTTAAACTTGCACGTGCTGCTGGCTTGCTCTAGAGTGGACACGGCCTTTTCACAGACATATTGATTGCCCAACTCAAAAACTTTTCCCCCACATGCTGGGCAAAGGCCCAAAGACGTTTGGCTTGAAAAATCGTGGAGCTCTCCACTTTCTTCGCTCTTGTCGTCCCCAAAATCAAATTCCAACTTCCAATTGCTCTCTTCTTCATTGAATTTAAGCACCATCTCAGCGGCAAATGGCCAACCGGCTTTTGATCTGAATCCGTCCAGAGGACCAATTTTTTTGTTTTCCAAGAAAGACTCGACCTCAGCAAGCTCAAAAGCCCTACCAGCGGGGGTCTTGCCAAAAGAAAATCCGCAACCAGCACTTTGACCATCGACGCCTTGGCAGGTGTAACGTCGATAATTCTCCTTGACCTGCCCATTGCATTTGGGGCATGGCGTTTTAAGCGTTGCATAGTCACCTGGCACCGTGTCGCGATCGTATTCTTTGGCCTTTTTAACAATGTGCTCAGTCATCTGAGCAATTTCTTTCATGAAGGATTCACGGCTGAGCTTGCCGTGTTCGATCAAAGACAATTTGTGCTCCCACTCTCCTGTGAGCTCAGGCTTACTTAACTCCTCGATGCCCAAGCCCCTCAGCAGCGTCATCAACTGAAACGCTTTGGCCATGGGAATCAATTCTCTGGCGTCACGGATCATGTATTTTTCATTCAAAAGACCCTCGATGATCGCCGCCCTTGTTGCTGGCGTGCCCAAACCTTTTTCCTGCATGGCCTCTCTGAGCTCTTCGTCCTCGACCAACTTTCCGGCCCCCTCCATGGCACCCAATAAAGTGGCTTCGCTGTACCTGGCTGGGGGTCTGGTTTTTAAGGGCTTGGGCTGTGCTTGGACCACCATGGCATCTTCACCGGCATTGACTTTGACCAGCGTCTTGTCTGTATCGTCCTCCTCTGTGGCCTCTTTGCCATAGATGCTCATCCAGCCAGGATTGACCATGACCTTGCCATCTGTTTTGAAATGATGCGTTGCCCCTTTTGCCTTCACCTGCGTGATTCGCGTGGTGACTAAAAACTCAGCCGAGGGGAAAAAGATCGCCATGAATCGCTTGACCACCAAGTCATAAATCTTTTGCTCCGCCTCAGACAAACCCTTGGGCTCCTCTAAGGTGGGAATGATAGCGAAGTGATCGCTTACTTTCGAGTTGTCAAAGACTCGCTTTGAGGACTTGATGTAATTGTTTTTTAAAGCCGTCTCAGCAAAAGGTGACAAATGTCGCATCGAACTTTCTGCCAACATGCCAAATGTTTGTTTGACCGTGGGCAAATAATCTTCTGGCAAATGCTTCGAATCGGTTCTTGGGTAAGTCAGCGCCTTGTGGCGCTCGTACAAACTTTGTGCCAATGAGAGGGTCGTCTTCGCTGAATATCCAAAGCGGCCGTTGGCCTCTCGTTGCAAGGAGGTCAAGTCAAACAAGGCTGGAGCGGCTTGCGTTGTGGGCTTGCTTTCATCGGTCACCAACCCAGATTGTTCAAGCACCGCTTGTGCAATATCAAGCGCCTCTTGTTCGGACCATACGCGGTTGTCTTTCTTCTCTGGGTCGTTTTCGTCTTTTTTATGCGCAGGGTTGATCCACCTCGCAGCATATTGACCCGCTTGCACGGCAAAACTTGCATGAATTTCCCAGAAGTCTCGGCTGACGAATTTCCGAATTTGCTCCTCTCGTTCGACCACGACCGAGAGTGTTGGCGTTTGTACCCGCCCAACGGTGGTCAAGAAAAACCCTCCATCTCTGGAGTTGAAGGCCGTAAAAGCTCGGGTTCCATTGATGCCAACCAACCAGTCTGCCTCTGAGCGACTTCTTGCCGCATCCGCCAAGCCTTGCATCTGTTGCTCAGAACGCAGGCTATCGAAGCCGTCTCGAATCGCTTGAGGCGTCATCGACTGCAACCAAAGCCTCTTGACCGGTTTTTTTGCGTCCTTCTTTGTCGTGGCATATTGCTCGATGAGTCGAAAAATCAACTCTCCCTCTCGGCCTGCATCACAGGCATTGACCAAACTGGTGATGTCCTTGCGCTTGACGAGCTTGACCACAGCACTGAGTCTTGACTTGGTGCGATCTACAGGTTTGAGATCAAAATGGGGTGGAATGACAGGTAAATGTGCAAAACTCCACTTGCCTCGCTTGACTTCAAACTCCTCAGGCGCCTTGATTTCTAGCAAATGGCCAACCGCTGAGGTCACCACGAAGGTCTCTGACTCAAAGTAGTCATCGAATTTTTCAAACTTTCCTTTGGCTGTCGTTAAAGCACGCACAATGTCTTGTGCAACCGAGGGTTTTTCGGCAATGACCAGTGTTTTACTCATTCAGTAGGATTCCTTCATGCACCGCATTGTGCCGTTTTTTTCATCGATTGAGCTTAAAGCCTTTAAAATTGTCTTCGGTTAAACGTCCATATTTAACAACCATACCATCTTTTTTCGAATCGAGCACCCCAGTTGACCACCCCATCTACATCCCCAAAATCCTCTACTCGCATTCAAACCAGACGCTCAGGCGTTCATGGAAAGGGTGTTTTTGCTTTGGTCAATATCCCAAAAGGTGAGGTCATCATTGAGTACAAGGGAGAGATCATTTCTTGGCAACAAGCGCAAGATCGACACCCCCACAACCCTTTAGAGCCCAACCATACCTTTTATTTCCATATCAATGAGGACCATGTGATCGATGGCGGTGTTCAAGGTAACAGCTCACGCTGGATCAACCACTCTTGCAACCCCAACTGCGAAGCCGATGAGATTGGAGAGCATGTGTTCATCAAGGCCATCAAGAACATCAAGGCAGGCGATGAGCTCAACTACGATTATGGTCTTATCATTGATGAACGCTACACACCAAAGCTCAAGGCAGAATATCCTTGTTGGTGCGGTTCAAAGAAATGTCGGGGAACGCTTTTAGCGCCCAAACGCGTTAAAAAATAGTCACAAGCTGTCTATTGAACCTCCTATGCTTTTGCATCTTCTTTTTTCGCCTGAACTTTTCTTATTTTGCTAAGCGCTCACCATCTTCAAGCACATTTATCAGAAAAGTTGGCTAGCTTGGGCTTGCCATGGGACGTTGAAGTGTTGGACACGGTTGATTCAACGTCCACCGAGTTGATGAGACAAGCCAAGCTTGATCCTCTGATCCCCCTCAACCCCAAGGTCTTGGTCTCCTTGGAGCAAACCCAAGGCCGGGGAAGAAGAGGTCACTCATGGACCTCCAGCAAAGAGGACTCCCTGACCTTTTCTTTGGGTCTTCAGCTCCAACCCATCAGTTGGCTTGGACTGTCGCTTTGTGTAGGGATTGATCTGCTCCAAAGTCTGGATCCCGAGCAAAGCCTGGGTCTGCAACTGAAGTGGCCCAACGATGTTTGGGTTGTCAAAGCACAGCGATTCTATAAATTGGCAGGTATTTTGATTGAAACCCATCAGCCCCAGACAGACACCCAGCTGTCCCCGCCCCATGCGCGCTATTGCGTCATCGGCATTGGGGTCAATTTCAACGCACCCGCCTTGCACACTAGCACCCCACTTGCAAGCCCAATAGGCCTCTCAGACTTGGGGTCCCCTTTGAGCCGCCAAGACGTGATCCTCCAAGTGGTGAACAAGCTGAGCGTTACGTTAAAGCAATTTGAAACCGAGGGTTTCGCGTATTTTAAAGAGCGTTTTGACCAAGTTGACTGCCTCAAAAACCGAGACATTTTTTTGAGCGATGGCACAACGGGTCGGTGCCTAGGCGTCAGTAAGCATGGAGAGTTGCTTGTCTTACAAAACTCAGAGGTTCGCACCATCGTCAGCATGGACGTGAGCGTTCGCCCTTTAAAGACGCCAGGATGACGCCATTGCTTCAAGCCATCTCAAAGACCACGCGAACTCTCAAGCCTTTGAGTTTTGGCGCATCACTTTTTAAAGAGATGGAAGGGCTCTTGAGCGTTGCTGGCAGATCGGATTGCGCATCTTCGAGATAAATATGTGCCTGGTGTTGATCCGCAATTTCTTTGACGATCGACAAGCCAAGGCCCGAGCCATCGACTTCGCCACCCAGCCCAAGGCTTTTGTAAAAGGGTTGGAAAACAAGCTCCTTTTCTGACTCTGAGATACCAGGGCCAGAGTCTTCAATGACAAAACTCAAAAGACCATTTTTAAAGTCTCGGTGTATGCCAAGATTGATCACCCCGGGATGGTGTGCATCAGAGGGCGTGTAGTTGATGGCGTTTTCTAACAGGTTACGAATCATTTCTTTGAGCAAGATAGGGTTGCCCTCCAGCTTTGCAGGTTTCATCGAGTCGTCATCGTTGACATAGCCAAGATCAATGTACTTTTGTGCAGCCAAAGGCCACGTTTCTTGTAACACCTCTTCCACCAAGGGGCCTAAGTCACAGAGGACCTTGGCCATCGATTGTGCGCCCACCTCAGCGCGAGCCAAGGACAACAATTGGTTCACCATGCGGGTTGAGCGCACACTGGATAAGCCAATCAATTTAAGTGTATGCCTGAGTTCGGTATTGGACAAATTTTCAGTTTGCGCCAATTCTGCCTGCATTCGAAGTCCAGCCAGTGGCGTTTTTAGCTGATGCGCGGCATCTGCTAAAAATCTTTTTTTGGTCTCAATGGAACTGTTTAACCTGGCCAAGAGCTCATTGATCGAAGCCACCAGTGGCATGACTTCAAAAGGCATGATTCGATCATCCAATGGGCTCAAGTCATCGGGCTTTCTTTTTCTGATGTGTTCTTCTAATCGTCTTAAAGGCTGAAGGCCTCTGGCCAGCGCTATCCAAAGCACCAAGATCGCCAAAGGCAAAATGGCAAATTGCGGCAACATCACCCCTTTGACAATCTCTTGGGCTAGCAGGCTTCTCATCTCGAATGACTCGGCCACTTGCAACAGCACCAGTCGATCTAAGCTCTGCTTGTCTTGACTCACAGCACCTTTGTCCAAGGG
>CAIMNS010000284.1 GCA_903842945.1 uncultured Burkholderiales bacterium | reverse complement strand
TTCATGCTAGAAACTTGCGATCCCTGGCAATTTACGAGCCATGCGCTGAATCACAGTACACGGCAGAAAGATTATTCGGAATGTTGGCGGAAGTTGTAGATGTTGGTGGGCAAAAGCCTGCGTGCCCACCGACTATTCAAACTACTACCCTTTCTATTAGTTTATCTGCTCCAATTAATGGAAGAATCCTAAATAACACTTCATCCATGACATTTGGCTCAGCTTCAATCAAAAATTTTACTTTGCGTTCCTTCCAGGATAAAGTTTGGATTAAACTAGCAGCAACAACCGACATTTTCTCCAAATTGTTAATAGAAACTTCAGTAGAGCCTCCTCGGATGCTGGTACTAATAGGACAGCAAATAACCAATCCAGTGTTATTGCTGTACTCTTTTGAAGACAAGATCAATGCTGGCCGGTACTTCCCAATTTCCTTGCCCTTCGTGGGCTCAAAATCTAAGAACACAATGTGATTTCGGTCTGGTATGTAATGTTTAGTCATGGTAAATCAAGCTCATTTTTTGTTGGCTGCGTTAGTAAATCCGCATGAGCACTGTGGTTGTTTAATCCCGATAAAAGTTGTGACTCGGTAAAAGGAAAAAGATGTTTTTTGGGAGGCGATGTTTTCACTACTGAAAATCCGTGCTCAGTAACTTCAACATCAACCTCTGTTCCGTTCTGGAAATGAGGCATATCACGCATGACGCCTGATACCCGTAAAGCTAGACCGTTGCCCCATTTTTGAATTTTTGCATGCACCCTCATTTCAAGCCTCAAGTGTCAACAATGTTGATATATAGTATATGCATTGTTGTAATAAATTCAAGTGAAATTCTCTGTCACTCAAACAAATCATCATGCGTCAAACCCGCTTGCTCCAACAGTTTGCGCAAGGTTTTCAACGCTTCAACTTGAATTTGACGTACTCGCTCACGGGTGAGATCGATTTCTGCGCCCACTTCTTCCAGGGTCGCTTTTTCGAAACCACGCAGACCGAAGCGCCGGGCAATCACTTGTTGCTGGTTATCAGTCAACGCATCCAAGAACTCTTCAATTTGCATGCGCAAATTTTCATCAGTCAACAAAACAGCGGGATTGGTGCTGTTCTCATCAGGGATGGTATCCAAAAGAGATTTGCTGTCATCGTGACCAATTGGCGTATCAAAAGAAGTCACTTTGTCATTCAAATACAATAATTTTTCCACATCCTCCAACGGCACATCCAGCATTTCCGCAATTTCTTCCGCAGAAGGTTCATGATCTAATTTTTGGGTCAATTGGCGTGCAGCTCGCAAATAAACATTTAATTCTTTTAACACGTGAATAGGCAAACGAATCGTCCGTGTTTGATTCATCAAAGCGCGTTCAATAGTCTGGCGTATCCACCAAGTAGCATAAGTTGAAAAGCGAAAGCCTCGGTCTGGGTCAAATTTTTCAACCGATTTCATCAAACCCAAATTGCCTTCCTCAATCAGATCCAACAAAGGAAGACCGCGATTCAAATAATGCCGTGCAATTTTAACCACAAGACGTAAATTAGATTCGATCATCTTTTTGCGCGCGGCCTCATCGCCCTTTAAGGCCAAACGAGCATAGAAAACCTCGTCCTGAGCGCTTAATAAAGGAGAAAAACCAATTTCATTCAAATAAATCTGGGTAGCGTCCATGGCACGCGTCATGCGCTTGCCGCTGCTTTGATAACTTGGGAACGCCTCTTTATCATTAAAATCATGCACATCATCAGATCCCGCCACCTCTTGAACTTCGGCGACTTCCGGCTCTAGATCCTCTTCGACCTCAAGAAAATCAAACCCGACCTCTTCTGATTTCTCGTCCACTTCCGTTTGGATAATCTCTTCCCCAGCGTCCATAACTCCCCTTGTCAAGCTTAACAAAAAAGCCCTATTTTTAAGTTATACGAAGACAAGAAAAAAAGCTAGTGTTAAAAGAGATTGTCACGTTAAAATCTCGGCCTAATCACAGCTCCTAAAGCAACCATTGATTTTAACGTAGGTTGGGCCTTGGCCCAACAGCAAAGCGCAGCGCTTCATTAAACAAAAAGGTGCGCTACGCGCGTTGTTGGGCCAAGGCCCAACCTACATTAAATAGATTAAGTTGAAATCACATTTATTAACGTTAAAATCTTGGCCTAATCACAGCTCCTAAAGCAACCATTGATTTTAACGTAGGTTGG
>CAIMNS010000283.1 GCA_903842945.1 uncultured Burkholderiales bacterium | reverse complement strand
ATTTTTGTAAGTGACCAAAGCGTCACTGGCTTCTTTGAGCGCATCAAGAAGTGTGCTGTTGTAAAGTGCCACGGCTTGGTCTTTTTCAGCATTTTTAGCGCTCAGTTGAGCATTGAGTCTGCCCCCATCAAAGATGGGCAAACTCAAACTGGGGACCAAGCCATATTGAGCGCTGGCGTTTTGGGTCAGTTGAAGGATTTGTAGAGAATTAAAGCCAGCAAAGACACCGAGGTTCAAGTTGGGATAAAAGTCCAATTTTGCAGCCTCAACACTTTTCAATGAGGCCAGGACTCTGGACTTTGCGGCCATGACATCTGCGCGGCGCCCTAAAAGATCAATGCCTAGATTGGCATCCAAATCAATTGAATGGAGGTCTCTTAAATGGGGGCTCAAATCCGCCAATGCCAGTGGCGATCGAGCACTGAGGGTTGCAAGGAGGTGCCGATGCAAATCGATGCGAGTCTCGAGTTGTGAGAGTTCAATCGAGAGATCGTTGAGTTCAATGTCATGCATTTGAATGTCCAAGCTTGCATCCAAGCCCGCCTTGATGCGCTCTTTGAGCAAATGCCCTATCGATTGAAGCTTGAGGTGTCTTTGAGTGAGCAAATCTCGCTCATCGATCGACAAAGCCAGTGCGATGAATTGCAAGGTGATTTGAGCACTCAATTGAACTCTGGCATGCGTGGCCTCGAAGGCGCTGGCTTGGACTTGACCCATTGCGCTTGCATAGGCCGCCTTGTATTTGCCAAATACATCAGGAATCCAAGCACCTGAGAGTTGTAGGGTGGTCAAGCTCTGAACACTTCCACCCAAAGGGGGTGGATAAATTGCGGTTTGACTAAAGCGTTGTCGATCCAGTTCCAAAGCGCCACCCCCTTGAAAGGAGGTTGCGGATTGAGTGATGTTTGCCAAGGCTTGCGCTTTCTCAATTCGCGTGTTCGCCAAGGCAATGTTTGGATTGTTCTTCAATGAAGACTCAATGAGCGTTGAGAGACTCTTGTTTTGGAATCTCTCCCACCATTCGGGTTGAATGTCTTGGGTGCTGAATTGGGGAAGGTTCAATTCGGTGACTTCAATGACTTTGAGTTCAGTGCTTGGCTGTTGGTTGGTCGCGCACGAAGCCAACAGTACGGCGCACAAGCCCGTGGTGAGGGTACGTTTGAGCCCAAGGATTTGAGCCTTTTCTTTGACCGGTGCGTGCATGAAAATCATAGAGAATGGTCCGCTTGGCGGGTGAATTTTTGTTGACGAGTGAAGGCCTCGCCCACCTCGACGGGTTGCTTTGCAGGTTGCTTCAAGTCGTGTGAATTTTTGATCAACCGATTGAGCGACTGAATGAGCCTTTCACAGTCATCGCGCTCAAAGCCTTGAAGGTGTTGATTCATCACCTGTGCCAATAAGCTTGGGATGGTATCGATCAAGCCTAGGCTTTTGGCTGTCAATTCAATTTGACTCAGTCGCTTGTCTTGTTCAGATCTGATGCGTTTGATGAGCCCTTTGAGTTCAAGTCGATCAATGGAGCGTGTCAAAGCCCCGGGGTCGAGGTCCAATTCTTTTGCTAAATTCAAAAGACCTGTTGGGCCACTGGTGTTCAATTGATCCAAGACCATGAATTGCGCATAGGTCAATTCAAAGCGCTGCAATGCATCGTCGGCTTGTCCAACAATGCATTGAAAGGCTTTCTTCATTAAAAAGCCCAAGCACTGATTTTTGATGTAGGTGGGGTCTTGCTTCATGGGGTCAAGGAGGCTTGTGATCGTCACTTCTTTGAACAGTGCAGAGCAGCCCAATCTGGGCAACTGTTTTAATTGCCTATGCAATTATCGCTCAAAATTCAAGATCTACCCCTTTTTTTAAGGGTAAATACCATCTCTTATGAACAAATGGACCACCGTGGGTCGTGAGTTGGCCGAGACGGGCCAAAAAATATACGTAGAGGCAAAGGGGAGGTGTTTTCAAAGGGTCATGTGGTCCGGGTTCAATGGGTATACTGACGACTTGATAAATTGACGAGCTCACCTGTGACGCACTCACGGAGTGAGTCGCTTAGAAAGGATTTGCTGATATGGCCAAGAGCCCCAACGATGCACCTGTTTTGATCGCCGGAGGCGGCATTGGAGGTTTGGCGGCTGCATTGTCTTTGAGTCTCCAAGGCTTTAGAGTTCAGGTGCTAGAGCAATCCCCTGAAATCGGTGAAATTGGTGCTGGCATTCAGCTCGGCCCCAATGGATTTTCAGCCTTTGATGCGTTGGGCATTGGAGAGAAGGCAAGATCTAGAGCCGTCTACACCGACTACATGGTGATGAACGACGCCGTGGACGCAAAGCAAATTGCAACGATTCCAACCGGAGAGGTTTTTCGCAAGCGATTCGCCAACCCCTACGCGGTCATTCACCGAGCCGATGTTCACCTCTCTTTGTATGAAGGTACACAAAAAAGCGATCGGGTTGAATTCATCACCTCCACCCGTGTCGAGCGCATTGAACAAAGCGAACACGGTGTCACGGTTCATGACCAAAACGGCAAAGCCTATCATGGCCAGGCCTTGATAGGAGCGGATGGCGTGAAGTCAGTGGTCAGGCAGCACTTTGTGGGGGATCCGCACAGGGTCACCGGGCATGTGGTGTACCGAGCAGTTGTTGAAAAGGCGGATTTCCCCAAGGACTTGCAATGGAATGCCGCTGCGATTTGGGTCGGCCCCAACTGCCACTTGGTGCATTATCCCATCAGGGGAGGCGCTCAGTACAATGTGGTGGTGACCTTTCACTCTAGAGACACAGAGGAGTGGGGCGTCAAAGACGGTAGCGCTGAGGAAGTCCAAAGCTACTTTAAAGGGGTTTGTGATCAGGCCAGGCAATTGATCGACCTGCCCAAGAGTTGGCGCAGATGGGCCACAGCCGATCGCGATCCGATTGGAAGATGGTCCTTTGAGCGCAGTACCTTGCTTGGAGACGCTGCTCACCCCACCACACAATACATGGCCCAGGGCGCTTGCATGGCCATGGAGGATGCGGTGACCTTGGGTGAGGCTTTAAAAGTCAATGACAACGATTTGGTCAAGGCGTTTGATCTGTATCAACAAGCACGAATCGCCAGAACTGCTAGGATCGTGTTGTCCTCCAGGGAGATGGGGCGTCTTTATCATTCCCAGGGGGTTGAGAGACTGGTGAGAAATGATCTTTGGAGGGGCAGAACGCCAGAGCGCTTTTATGATGCATTGGAGTGGTTGTACAGTTGGAAACTTGAGAATTGTCTCTCCAGCGTTCGCTCGTGAATCAAAGTGAAGCCGCAATCCTTATCCATGCTTGCATGGGACCCACAATTAATTGGAGATACACATGAAAGACGATGTTGAGTTAGGTCGATTAGAAGACTTACCTGCAGATTACGTGAAAGATTTGACCCAGGTCAATTTGGTTCCACTTTGGCCCAGCTTAAGAGGTGTTCTACCTCCGAACAAGCCCAAACCCTTGACCCAAGCCACCGCTTGGAATTACAAGGACATCAGGCCACTGTTGATCAAGGCTGGTGAGGTCACACCGATTGAAAAGGCAGAGCGACGCGTGTTGGTTTTGGCCAACCCAGGGCATGGTCTTCAAAAGATGCAGGCCAGTTCCGCTATCTATTTGGGCATGCAGTTGCTTTTGCCTGGAGAGTTGGCGCCTCCCCATCGTCATACCCCCAATGCCGTCAGAATGATTGTGGAAGGTGAGGGAGCTTACACCACCGTTCAGGGTGAAAAGTGCATCATGCACCGAGGCGACTTGATCCTGACGCCCACAGGCTTGTGGCACGAGCACGGCCATGACGGTGATCAGCCCGTGATTTGGTTGGATGTGCTGGATTTGCCCTTGATTTATTACACCGAGACGTCTTATCACATCAATGGCAATGAGCAACCTATTGTGCCAGGACATGGTGAGAAGCAGTACAAAGGGGCGGGTGTCATTCCGACGCCCATGTTTACCCGATCAGACAAGCAGTATCCAATTTTGCGTTTTCCATGGGAGGACGTGAAAGCCTCACTGATCAGTTTGGCCAACGATCCAGCTGAGGTCGAGGCGGTTCAGGTGACCTACATCAACCCTTTGACGGGCCAAGACGTTGAAAATATTTTGGGCTTTTATGCTTTGATGTTACGTCCAGGACAAAAGCTCAGGCTGCCTGCAAGATCGCCAGCTTGTGTGTTCCACATCATTGAAGGCGCCATGAGTTTGAAATTCGATGAAAAGGAATTCACATTGAATGAAGCAGACACATGCTGTGTGCCTGGCTATGGGGAAGTCTTCTTGACCAACCAAAGCAACCAATTGCCGACATTTGTCTTCATGACCGATGAAAGTCCTCTGCACCGTAAACTTGGGGTCTATGAAAACTGGGGTTGAGCGTGATGGGCTGTTTTGTTGATGGATATTTTTGACCTCTTTGCCTTGGGTTGGGCTGTCTCAAGTGCAAGCCAAGGGACCATCACTGCAGGGACAGGGTGCATGGAAAAGTGAATGGCACCTTGAATGGGATTGGGTCAATCCCATTCACTGGTTCATGCTTTTTTGCGGGTCACCCAAGACAATAAAAACGTGAAGGCCAGACTCGGTAGCGTGGAGCCGTATTCAGGTGTGTAGTGTGCTGACGCATGAAACACAACAATGCCTACCATCCAAATCAGCGCAGCACTGACATTGAAACTTTTTTCAGTTTTGTTAGGTTGTTGAGCTTGCCCCGAACCCATTCGGCCCATGATCACACCATAAAGCGGAATGAAAACCGAACTGAGCGTCAGCAAAAAGGGTTCCAATTCATGCATGGGTAAAACCACGGCCAAAGCCGTGCACAGCAAGGCCAAACCCATACCCAAATGTCGAACAGAAACACTCGGCTGCAAACTGTGCGCACTGACGGCACCAGAGTAAATGTCGCCATAGGCGTTATCGATTTCATCAAGCAAAATCAAACCCAGGGCCAACAAACCGCCTTGAGCCAACAAAAGAGCATTCACCAAATCCGTATCGGGTGCGCTCACACTCACGACAAGAACGCCCAGCGCATAGCACCAAGCGTTGGCCAGGGCATAGCCAACCCACGTCCCCTTGAATGTGGTGTTACCTGCCTTGGCGTGCCTTGCATAGTCGGCGACCAAGGGCAACCAAGACACGGGCATGGCAATCACCAGGTCAATGGCAGACAGCATGCCCATCTCACCCGTACCTGTACGAGAGAGAAAAGCCTCAGTGCCTTGCACTTGCAAGACGCCAACGAAGTGCCATGTCAGCCAAAGCAAAGACAAGACAACAAGAGGTAAACCCACGCGACTGACAAACTTCCTGACCAAGGTGAGCATAGAGCCCATCATCAGCGTCACCAAGACCAGGCCCCAAAGGAGCGTGCTCCATAAAGGAGAAATGTCAGCGCCCAAGGCCTTGAGCAAGATGGCATGGGTGCCGTCTCGCATGATCACAAGCTCAAAGGTCGTCCACCCCACGAGTTGAACAATGTTCAAGATGACCGGCAGTCTAGCAAAGCCTGGGCCATACACATGGTGCATCAAGCCAGCACTTGACAGCCCACTGTCACAACCCAGTTTTGCGGTCCAAGCGAGCAAGCCCGAACCCAAGATGGACCCGACAAGGATGGCCCAAAAAGCCTCTTTCGTGCCCATGGCAGGGACCAAATACGCGCCAACTTGAATCACCAAAAGACCCACGCCCAAGCTGAACCAAAGACTGGCCATGGATAGGCCAGAGAAAACCCGTTCAGCAGGCAAGGTCGGCGAAAGAGATGTGTTTGAAGTGTTCATGGATACCAATCTATTTGTATAAAAAGAGTGGCAGATCGGCAAGGCCCAAAGACGCACATGGATCATGAGCGATTGATCTCAAAGGCCAGCTTCCCTGCGCGAGGATTAACTCAATCAGGTTCAAAGGGACTTTCTCAGTCGTGCACTCGGTTGATGTGCACAACACCCCTAGCAAATGTCAGCTTGTTAAAACAAGTGACAAATCATTATATCGTCATTTTTTTTAAAGTTGTGCTTTTGCTTGAGGTCAAAAGCCATAGGGTCTTGATCCTCAAGCTTTCGCAGCTTGGAGATCTAAGCCAAGTTGCCGACATCAATCGATGGTGACGTTGCCGGTTTTGATGACCGAGCGCCACCGCTCTGTATCTTCTTTCATCCACTGCGCCAACTCTTCAGGTGTATTGGCAACGACATCAGCACCTACCTCGGCATATTTCTTCATCATCTCAGGTGTTCTCAAGATTTCGGTCAAAGTTTTTGAGATTTTTTGGGCCAAAGCAAGGGGTGTCTTGGGTGGGGCGACCACCCCAAACCAAGTCACCGAGACAAAGCCTGGAATGCTTTCACTGATGCTAGGAACATTTGGAAAACCACTGAGTCTTTTTGCGCTGGTGACCGCTAGAAGTTTGAGTTTGCCCGTCTTTAAATGGCTAGAGGCGGCTGCGATGTTGCCAAACATGATTTGTACGTGACCAGCCAACAGGTCAGCTATCGCAGGTGCATCCCCTTTGTAGGGGACGTGAACCATAGGTGCGCCGGTTTTTTGTTTGAACAATTCAGCTGTAAGGTGGGATGTTGACCCATTGCCCTGCGAGGCATAAGCCAGTTTTTCAGGATTGGACTTGGCAAATGCAATCAACTCTTGAACGCTGTTGGCGGCGATCGAGGGATGCACCAACAAAGCATTGCTGACAGTGGCAAGGATGGTGATGGGAACAAATTTGGCTGGGTCGTAGTTGATTTTGGGGTAAAGACTCACATTGATGGACAAGGAGGGCGGGGGCGCTGCAAAGAGTGTATAGCCGTCGGGCTCTACATTGGAGAACCACTCTGCAGCAATATTGCCTGCAGCACCTGGTCGATTTTCAACGACAACAGGTTGTGAAACCTTCAGGGACAAGGCCTCAGAGATGAGTCGAGGAAGCAAGTCAGCAGAGCCCCCAGCAGGATTGGGGACAATGATGTGGATCGCCTTTTGCGGCCATGCGGAGCTTTGGGCGCGAGATGCTGTGGAAGACAAGCCAAGGCAGCTCAACAGGGACAGCGCGCTCAGTTGACCCCATTGCTTGATGTGTTGTCGTCTTGAGGCAAAGAACTTGTTTTGAGTCATATCAGATGTTTAAAAAAAGAGTGGGTGCTTAAAGAGGAATGATCATCAACGTTTCAATCACACGAGAATCATAGATAAAAAGCCTGTCTTTGAATTGTGGTTTGCCATGTTGAAAGCTGATCAAGTCTTGTGTTTGACCTGTCGCAAAAATCTTCATGTCACCTGACAGGTCCATGGTTCGTACGATCAAAAAATTCGATCTCACTTCCAAGACCTTAGGCTCTGGCTCGGAGAGAATTTGAATGCCTGAGATCATGTGGCGATAATGATGGGGCTGGTAAACATTGGCCTTTCTCATGGACAAGATGCGGTCTCTCAGTTGGGCGACTCCCTTACAATCGATGACGGCCAAGGGCAGGTCACGGTCATGGTTAAAACGCGATTGAACCCGGTAGCGGCCTGACTCTTGCATGAAGTCAGCGATGGTCTCAACACGATCTTCATCAATGGTTCTTGCCCAGGTGTAGATCAATTGTTCAACCGCTCGATAATGGTTTTCAAATTCAGTCATATTTAGCAATTAATTGTTCTTTAAGTCGAAGCATTTGTGCTTGTTCAAATTTCTTGGCAGTGGCCCATGCGATCAAAAATTCATGTCGGTTTTGTAGTGGTGCCAGAAATTGCGAATTGCACGTTCAGACAATTTACTGGAGCCTGAGATATCCAAGTCCTTACCGCCCATTTCAATGAACGATTGTCCCTTTTGAGCGTCTCCAATGGCGTGTTGCATCATTTCGCAAACGGCAGCATCCTCCACTGAAATCATGCCCGCCGATCCAGCCAAATTGGTTTGAACCAACCTGCGTTCAGTCATCTCTGCGTCATCGTCTTCAAAGCCAAAGTAGGTCCAAACCAAGTCGGTTTGCCCGGGACCTTTGGTGCAAATTTGACGCGTGGCCAAACTGTTGGCAATCTGATGCAGTACAAATCCTGGATAAGTGGTCAGAATTTGAACGCTCACGCCGTCTCCATACTCATCGGTCCACTTTAAAATGCTCGGATCCTCAAGCTTTAAGCCATCGTTGTGGGATCTCAACTGAGAAGAGGTTTTTTCATAATCCTCAGATTTTTTTTCAGTGCCGGCTTTGGTATAAAAATAAACATGTCGGCCTGTTTTATCTAAAATCATGCCCGATTCTTGAGACATCCGAGAAAGTCCAAACGTACCATAGAAGGTGTGCAAAATATTTGCGTGATACGAGTCGCGTGGGTTCTCGTGATAGGCTTTCCAATTGGCATGTATTCTTTGGGTGTCGTAGCCCAAGACTTTGAGTGGTTTTTTTAAAACTCGACGAATGCCATGTGCTACCTCACCAAGCCATTCTTCCAGTGGAACAGTTTCATCGGAAAAGGTCGCAAAAACCAGGCCACAAAGGGTCTCTAAACGTAGTTTTTGTAAACCATGGTCAGCGTGTTTGAAGTCTTTGGGTAGCCCACCTTCACCCCTAAGTCCTTGGCTAAAAGCGGCATGGCTCAGGTCACCTTTAAGGGTGTAACTCCATGCGTGGTAAACGCAGTAAAGTTTCTTGGCTGAGCCAAATGCCTCACGGGTCATCATGTTGCCTCGATGCGCGCACCTGTTGACCATTGCATGCAAGGAACCGTCCTCAGCACGCGTTAAGATCACCGACTGTTCGCCAATGTAGGTTGACTTGAACGAACCCGGGTCCTTCACCTCGGCTTCAAGTCCTAAATAATGCCAATTTGGGCCACGAAAAATCTTTTCTTGCTCTTGCAAGAAAGTCTCAGCGTCTTGATAAACCCAGTACGGCGCTCTCGTGTAGCCTTCACTTGGCCAGATGCGTGAAGCAGCAGCCTGCGTCGAGTCGCTTGGGTGGTTGGCCGACAAGGGGCCGGGTTCGGAATGGTCTAATGGGCACATGATCGTGGTTTTGAATTAACGGGTAAGACTTTGGAGGCAGTTGATTTTTTAAAAAAGTAACTGATGTTCTAAAGCATAGGGAAAGGCCATGCCGCAGGGAAATGGAGTGGCTTAAAAAAGCTTTTTTATAGGATGGGGCTAACCCTGTCCACAAAAGCAAAGACGCGCAGGCAAAGCAAGAGTCATGTCTGGTATTTTTACATAGTTTGGTTGGCCCCAACATCAGGGTTTTTACAGTTTTTTGTCAATTTAGACGCCTGCTTTCATTCAACCAAGTCAGAAAACGGTATAGGATATTGATACAAAGCGGAGCTTCACTGAAGTAAGGACGCTCCATGTCATGGTTATTGAGTAAAGGTTATTCATATGCGAGCAGCTTGGTATACGCAAAATGGTTCAGCCCAAGACACCTTGCTCTTAGGGGAGGTGCAGATCCCAAGCGCAGGTGTAGGCGAAGTCTTGGTGAAGCTAAAAACCTCAGGGGTCAACCCCTCTGACGTTAAGAACAGAAAAAGCCGGGCATTGATTGCGCCCAGCATCATTCCGCACAGCGACGGTGCCGGTGTGATCGAACAAGTTGGGCCAGGCGTTGATGAAGCCCGAATTGGAGAGCGTGTATGGATATGGAACGGTCAATTTGGACGAGCACACGGTACAGCCTGTGAGTACATTGCTTTGAACGCCAGCCAAGCTGTCAGAATGCCTGATGGGTTGGATTTTGCAAGTGCTGCTTGCCTTGGAATTCCGGGATTGACGGCATTTGAAGCTGTCAGACTGTGCGGTGATTTAAAAGATCGATGGGTTTTGGTGACCGGCGCTGGCTCTGCAGTTGGTTATTACGCCAGTCAAATGGCCATGCTCTTTGGAGCCAAGGTCATTGGAACCGTGGGCTCAAAAGCCCGCGCCACCTTGGCCCAAAACGCAGGCGTGAAGCATTTGATCGACTACAAGACCGAGTCTGTAGAGGAGAGAATTTTAAGTATCACACAAGGCCAGGGTGTGTCGCATGTCATTGACATGGATTTCTCAAGCACCAAAGATCTTCTTGCAACTCAAGCCATTGCGCACCATGCGCAAATCGTTTGCTATGGTTCAAATCAGGTTGATTTCTCCATGACCTTCAGAACGCTCTTGGTCAAGTCCATAGAGTTGAAGTTTTTTCTGGTCTACGATTTAACGGACAACATCAGGCAATACGATGTCAGCGGGCTCAATCAATTGATCCAGGAGGGGAAAATTCAACACAGCGTTGGTAAGATATTTTCTCTCGACGAGATCGTGCAAGCGCATGAAGCGGTTGAATCTGGTAGGTGGGCTGGCAATGTGGTGATTGAAATCGAAACGATCAAACAATAGGACATGAGACCCTTGTTGGCAATCATGGATGTACGTCAGGCTGTCAAATTGATCAATTACAAAATTGTTATTTTGGGGTGAATTAAAGTAATTTTCATTTAAAGTACCTGTATGAAAATTTTATTTATCGAAGATGAACTCAAAATTGCTGACTTTGTTCTTCAAGGGTTTGCTCAGGCAGGGTTTGAAACCGATCACTTTACACAAGGCACCATTGGTTTGAAGGCCGCATTTGCGAATCAGTATGACTGTATTGTGCTTGATTTGATGTTGCCTGGTTTGGATGGCTTGGACTTGTTAAAGCAAGTCAGAGGAGCAGGCAATTTAACGCCTGTGCTGATTCTGACCGCCAAAGGGGATTTAAACGATCGCTTGATGGGTTTTGAAGCGGGGGCCAGTGATTATCTGTCCAAACCCTTTTACGTCGAGGAGTTGGTTGCGCGTCTCAAGTCCTTGCATTCAAGAAACAAAGTGCAGGAAAGCAATTTATTGTCCGTTGGCCATTTGGTGCTAGACCGAATTTCTAGGCGTGTTCAGTGGTTTGAACACTCAATGGTTTTAAGCCAAAGAGAATTTTCACTGTTAGATTATTTAATGAGAACGCCAGGCCATATTTTTACGAGGAAACAAATACTCAAGCACGTTTGGAGCATCGATTTTGACCCACAAACGAATGTTGTTGATGTTTGTATTCAGCGCATCAAAAAGAAGTTGATATCGGCTGCCACGCAGCAAGTTGATTTCCCAATTGAAGCAATTAGAGGTGTAGGTTATAAAATCAAAATCACCGATGAGCATCTTCAATAAAAGTCTTGTTCTAAAATTTGCAGGATCGTTTCGGTTTATATTGTTCACCCAATTGATGCTGGGTCTAACGCTCATCGCTTTTTTAAATCGCTGGATGTCCCAGAACATGGTTTGGGGATTGGTGTATGACAAAGTCAAAATAGAACTGGTTTCAAAAGACCTCAACATAGATCTTCCGATTCAAGAAAAATATTTAGAAAACGATTACACCGAGTTCTTTGTGAAAGAGTTGATCTCTAAGGCCAATAAATGTGATCCCTATGACGTGAGTCAAGAAAAAATACATCCTTCAACATTGCTGCATTACAGCAATTTGTCAGGATTTTGTTCTGCTTTGATCAAAGCTGCCTCGAATTACAAAGACTGGAAGCTCACCAAACTCAAAATACCAGGGAAAGCTTTTTCTGGCTTATTGATGGTTGGCAAACAGGAATGGATGGTGGTGAAATATTCAAAAACCACAGGCCATGACATCTTTCTCACTATCCCTAGTCAGAGTTTAGACGACTATGTGACCATCATCTGGGATATCCGAGACAAGGTCATATCGGCCATTTTGCCTGTTGTTTTTATTTCAGTGGTTTTATTGAGTATTTTTATGAGCTATTCGCTCATCAGGCCTTTAGAAGCTTTAAGGGATCGTCTGATCACCCTGGAGTCCAAAGACTTGGCTTATCCAATTCAAGCCAACAGCCATTTCTCTGAATTCCAAGACTTTGTAAAAGCGTTCAATGAACTCAGAGAGCGCTTAAAGGTTTCATTCCTCCAGGCCAGTCGTTTTTCAGCGGATGCATCCCATGAGCTCAGAACGCCTTTGACGATCTTAAGTGGTTATACCGAAAGAGCTATTGCAGATGCACCAGAGGGGTCGCTCCAACAAATTCGACTCTCTCAAATGTCTGATGAAATTGAGAGATTGATACAAATCACCGATAAACTCTTGCTTTTATCGCGTGCAGATTCTGGGTCTTTGCTTTTAAGCTTGAAGCAACTGAACTTGAGTGACATGCTCAATGAGTTGGTTCTGGATGCTGGAATTTTTCAAGATAAGCTGACGATCACCTCCAACATCGAGGGCTCTATTTTGTGGTGTTGTGATGAACAGTTGGTTCGACAAATGTTCAACAATTTGTACACCAATGCCATCAACTACAACAAGGCAGGTGGTTGGATCAAAATCACAGCATCTTCCTCAGAAGAACGTGTCTTTGTCAGGTTTTCCAATTCTTCAGAAAACGTGACCAGCGAGTCATTGTCCCGTGTTTTTGAGCGCTTTTATAGAGGCTCGGAATCGCACGACAGAATGACAGATGGTTTTGGCCTGGGATTGAGCTTGTGCCAAGAAATAGCAAGACTGCATCAAGTGAACCTGAGCATTGAAGTTGATGCACTCAGTGTAGTGACAGTCAATTTAAGTTTTTCTCCTCAAGCCTTGTCTTGATTCGTCATGCTCTAAAAATCAAAGGGGGTGCTTGATTTGAACGCCGAGCGAGTAGTTTCTGTTCAAGCCAGGCTCATAAAACTGACTGCTGGCTTGGTTCACGATGACCGAGCCAATGGTTTTTTTGTTGGCCAAATTGTCAACGCCTAAGTAGATCATGTTTTCAAAATTACGGACCTGAAAAGCATGTCTAAGTTTTAGATTCAGAATTGCAAAACCGCTAGCGTAGTCCACATTGGTATCGTTGGCCCAAATGCCTGATCTAGCAAGCAAATCCAATTCAACTTGTGTGCCTTTTGGGGGCTTTGAGGGAATTGACTTATCAGACTGCCAAATCAAAGAGGCAAACACTTGTCGTTGAGCAATTCCTGGCATTTGGTTGCCTGATTGGATCAATAAATTTTGACCAGCACTGTTGATGGAGTTGAAGGCATTGACGTAACTGGCTCGCAAGGCACTTAGCGATAACGAACTTGTGAGTTGATCATGCCAAGCCAATTTGTGCGTGAGCTCAATGCCTTCACGAAGCGTTTTACCAGCATTGCCGTAGACCGTTTGTCCAGATTTTGCCATTTGTGCAATAATTTCATCGTCACTTTTGATTTGAAAAATTGCAGCATTGAACAATTGATGAGAGCTGACTTTCCATTTGCTACCCACTTCAAAATGCCTGCTGTGCGAGGCCAGAAGATTGGGGTTGAAGTTGCCCTTGATGTTTCCTGCATTCAGGCTATAGGCAACTTCTGACAAGGCTGGCGTCTCAAAGCCATGGCCTTCCTGAATATACAAATTGAGTGCGTCATTGGCGTGCCATGTCAGTCCCAGAATGGGGCTAAGTGCTTTGTACTTCACTCGGCCTGATCCATCCCCGTCAGAGAGAAAATAATCAGCATTTTCAAGCTTGACTTCACTGTATCTGACGCCAGTGGTTAAAGACCAAAACTCACCCATGTGGGTATTGGCCTGGGCGAAAAAATCTTGATTGCTTGACTGGTTAAGCTCACTTCGAGTCAAGCCTGGTTTGATGTCGCCTGCGAGAGTGGGGCCCCCTTGTCGCAATTCTGAAGACCGATCAAATTCGCTACCGATGACCCAGTTCATTTGAACTTGTTCACCTAAATTTTGACTGGACTTCGCTTGTAGTCCAAATCCAGAAAAGTGTCTTCCAAGACCGACCCACGTTGAGTTGATGGCGACGGCAGGTAGATTGCTTGAACTGGCTTGGTACTGCAAATTATCCCTCGTGCCAGCATACAGTTTGGCTTGGATCGTTGTTTGTGCGTCAAGTTGGTGATTTGCAACCACGCCATATTGCTGCTGACTGACTGTTTTACGCGCACCATCCAGCAAGGCGTTGTTGCCGGAACTCTTGGATGCATTGGCATACTGTGCACCGGTCAGTCCAAGAGGATCTCTGGCCAAGGGCATGTCAAAGGCGTTGAAGATCCATTTGACTTTGGTGTCCGATTGAAGTTGTGAGGTGATGACGGTATTGAGTTGTTGGCGTTGTGCGTCAGAATTTTCTCTAAAACCTTGGGTGCTGAAGGTGCTGTAATCCGCCACAATTCCGAGGTCTGCACTTTTTTGAGAGAGTTGAATATCTTTTCTCAAAAGACCGTAAGAGCCCACATACAGTTGAGAGTTGAACATGGGCAGGTTGGATGCTTCACGCGTGAAGGTTTGAATCACTCCACCCGAGGCATTGCCATAGATCTGAGCCAAGGGGCCAGTTAAAACTTCAATGCGATCTGTCGATGTAAGGCTCACGGTAGAGGCTTGGCCTTGACCATCAGGGGTTGAAGCCGGAATGCCGTCGGTCATCAGTCGAATCCCTCTGAGTCCAAAGGCTGCACGAGCGCCAAATCCTCTGATGGATATTTGTAAATCTTGAGCATAATTGTTTCTGTTCAAGGCCATGACACCAGGAACTTGGTTAAGTGTTTCCGTGAGGTTCACTTGAGGACCGGATCCCGATATGGTGGTGGCGTCAATCACGCTGATACTGGCGGGTGTGTCAAATTGAACTTGTCCCATCTTGCCAGCTTGAATCTCAATGGTCTCGATCTCGTTTTTGAATGGACTTGTTTGTGCAAAGGAAAGTTGTTGCTGGACCATGCATCCAAGTCCAAGCATGCATAACATGCAAGAAATTATTTTTTGATAGGGTGTGCTCATGTCTCAAATGCTTTGAAAATAAGGTCGAAAATGTCAATGTGCAAGTATAGATCTACAAGCTTATTTTTTTAAATCAAATACCTTGATGATTACACCTAGGAAATCTTTGCTTTGTTGAGTTGCATGCTCTGCTTTGGGTAATGCATTGGGCATCTTTGATGCCTCCACTTGAGTTAACTGGTCGACCATCAAAAATAGATTGAGGAAAAAGTTATTGCAACTATTGAATTAAGTTTTTAAGAGATTTTGACGTCGTTTTCAATGAATTTCAGGAGAATGAAGATTGTTGAGAGATCCAACCACCTTTGCTAAGCTATTTAACTCAGTCTATGATGGGGTCAACTAGAATTTTTTCAAAAGTAAGTGCTGAGAATGTGCGGCATTCAAGATTTAAGGAATTTATGAACATTGATTTAGCTGTGGCTGTTTTTAGTGCACTGCTCCTGGGCTCACTTGTGGGGGTTGAGCGCCAGTGGCACCGCAGACTTGTTGATCTTAAAACGAACGCTTTGGTCGCTTTGGGGGCTTGTCTTTTTGTTTGGACCTGCAATAACGGATTGATCTACCAGGACACGGTAAGGATGGTGGGTCAAATCGTTGTGGGCGTGGGCTTCATTGGCGGAGGGCTTTTGTTTCGCGATGGATCGGTGACAAAAGGGATCAACACGGCGACCACCATTTGGTGTTGTGCAGCAGTAGGGGCTTTTTGTGGTTTGGGTCGGTGGCAAGAGGCTCTTTTTTCCTCTTTGGTGATCGTGGTTGCCAACACTGTGCTTAGGAAAGTTGCTCATCAATTGAATTTGAAAATGGGCGTGAATGATTATTTGGTTGATACCATTCATTTTGAGCTTGAGTGTCTTGTGTCAGATGCGCACAAGTTAAAAGCCAATTTTGAACAACTGATCAAGCAAAACAATTGCGAGATCCGATCTTTTGCTTTGCATCAAAAAGATCTCAACACACAAAGCTTAAGTTACTCTTTAGCATTTGATCAAGACAAGCTGGATGAGAAAATACATGCCTTCATTGAAACGCTTGTCTCCCAAGGCGTGTCCACAGTCAAATGGAGTCGCTAGCTACAAAAGCCGCAAGGGACTTTAGCGTGGCGTGAAGGGTTTTGAAAGCTTGTAGTTTCTCTCGAAATGTTCAAGGTACACGTGTGCCAACTTAGGATTGTTCCAGTGAACAATCACGTTCTCTGAGTTTCGATGAGCAGCAGCTTGTGAGAAATTAAAACTGCCAGTCTCAACGGTTTCTTGGTCGATGATGATGGTCTTGTCGTGGTGAATGGGATAGACCGATATGGTTCGAACCTCACAACCAGCATTGGCCAATGCTGAAAGAGCAGCTTGTGATTTGCTACTTCTGTCTTCATTGATATTGCTTTTCTGATCAACAACCAGCATGACTTGAGCACCTCTTTTTTTGGCTCTTAGCAACGCTTGCGTAATGGGTGCACTGGTAAAGCTGTACGCCAAGACGCGAACTTCCGTGCGGCTTGAATCAATCGCCTTGATGACCAAAGCTTCGCTGCCTTCGTTGGGTGAAAAAGCAATTTCTACATGACCAGCTGCTGCTACTTCGGTTCCAGCCAGTGCATGGATGTGACTTGAGATCAGCACTGTGCATAGAAGAGCTGGAAGTAAGTGCAAGGCAATTTGTTTTTTAAATGGCATGATGGTGTTCGCAATTTGTTTGCAGGTGAGTCTGATCATTGACTCGATCGACAATTCGCAAAGTGTATCGCAAACTGCTTTGTTTCTTGATTCCAATTAAAGGATAATCAAAGGATATTTCAATTCGACCCCCTTTATAAGCTTCGCAGTTCAATCCCTACAAGTCAGTCCCCTGTCAATTTTTTGTTGCATGGACTGTGTAGCACGCCCGATGAGTTGCTGAGCGTTTATGCAGCCTTGACTCGAGAAGGTCACCAGGCCAAGCACCTCGTCATTCCTGGTTACTCCTTTGATGCGTCTATGGATCAACAAGAGGCATCGGTTTTTGAGAGCTGGATAGACTTTGTTTGCAAGGAAATTCAAGACATCAAAGCCCAAGGGCAAGAGGTCAATCTCATTGGTCTTTCAGCGGGTGTGACAGTGGCTTTGGGTGCAGCGCTTAAAGTCCCGCAAAGCATCGATCGATTGATTTTGTTGTCTACGCCTTTGATCTTGGATGGTTGGAATATTCCTTTTATTCATTTTTTACTGCCTCTGGCTTTGTACACGCCTTTGGGGGCCCTTTGGAAGTACAAGCAAAAGAGCCCCTTTGGAGTCAAGAATGTTCGCATCAGAGATTGGATAGAGCGTGAACTCAGTCATAGGCGTGTGTCTCAAGCGGGAGCCAGTGTCCTTGAAGTCGCTCATTTGCGTGAGCACGATCGCTTGCGTCGATATGTCATGAAGCATTTACCAATGACCGATCTT
>CAIMNS010000282.1 GCA_903842945.1 uncultured Burkholderiales bacterium | reverse complement strand
CATCAGAGACCCTGAAACCTATGAGAAATTTCAAAAGGTCATCTTGATCCATGGCGTGCGTGAGGTCAAGGAACTCGCTTACCACGACTACCTCACCCAAGAGTTGCCCCAGCACGAGTTGCTTGGTGAAATGGTCAGTGAGCAATTGATTTATTACCCCACCGTCACACGAGAGCCCTTTAGACACCAAGGAAGAAGCACCGACTTGATCACATCGGGTCAGTTGGCCAAGGATTTGAATCTACCCGAAATGAACCCAGAGACCGACCGCGTCATGCTTTGCGGAAGCCCTCAGCTGCTGAAAGACTTGAAGGCCATTTTAGAAAGCCGTCATTTCGTAGAAGGCAACACCAGCAAACCTGGACAATTCGTGATTGAACGTGCTTTTGTTGAACAATGAGTTGTTGCTGAAAGCCTAGTCCGCAAGTCCACTCATTCGCTCAATGACCTTGATCACTGCAGCGTAATCAAGCCCTGCGTCTCCTTTGGCAACGGCTGATTTCATCCACTCAAAGGTCGTTGCGGTTTGAACCAAAGGCACATTCAGCTGGTCTGCGGCCTCAAGCATCAAGGACAAATCCTTTTGCATTTGCACCACCGTAAAGGTTGGCTCAAAGTCTCTTTGACCCAAAGGCAAGCCCAATTGAGCTGATTTGGCTTTGATGATCGGAGAGCCCACAGCGCTTTCAGCGATGACTTGCCACATCTGTGACCAATCCAAACCCCCAGCTCGTCCCAAGGTCAATCCTTCAGCCAGCATCGCAGACGTTTGGACAATCATCAAATTGACCACCAACTTCATCAAGCGACTTTGCTCGGCTTCGCCCAAATAAAAGATCTTTGAACCCCAAGCTGCCAAGCACTCCAAGCACTCGTCAAAACAGGTCTTGGGGCCCGATGCCATCACCGTCAGTTGTGCGGCTTGCGCCATGTGGTTGTTGCCAGAGACGGTCACACGCAAGTACTGAAGACCCTTGGCCTGCAGCATCTGGTTGACTTCTGCCGAGGCACTGACAGACACCGTGCTGGTATCGATCAAAACAGCTCCAGTGCTGGCATGAGCCAGCACCTCTTGGGCCACCGTCAACAAGGCTGCATCATTGGGCAATGATGAAAAAATCATTTGAGCCTCAGACAAGGCTCGGGGCAAATCGACAACAGGCCTCAAGCCTTCTTGCTCGGCCAAGCGAAGTCTAGACGCATCCACATCAAAGACCGACAGCTTAGTGAGGCCAACTTTGTTTTGAAGGTGCATGGCCATGGGCAAGCCCATCTTGCCCATGCCTAAAAAAACAAGCTGCCTCATGTGCAGGGGGCTTTTGAATTCAAACAAACCATCAACTGCCTTTCAAGCCTGCGGCCTTGGCAATTTTGGCGGCCGAATCCATCTCTGTTTTGATGAACGCGTTGAACGACTCCGGGCTCATGGGCATGGGTTCAGCGCCTAAGCGGTTCAATTTGTCCTTGACGTCGGCCAAGGCCAAGGCTTTGATCACTTCATCGTGCAGGCGCTTGACAATGGGCGTGGGTGTTGCACTGGGCACGAGCATCCCCACCCAAAACACATAATCCGACCCGCTCACACCGGCCTCAAGCGTCGTGGGCACTTGAGGCAGAGTGGGTGAGCGCTGAGCCGTGCTCACCGCCAAGGCTTGGAGCTTGCCGTCTTTGATCAAGGGCAAGGCCGATGACAAGGGTGCAAAGAACCAATCGTTTCTGCCACCAATCACATCCGACAAAGCCTCTGGGGTGCCTTTGAAAGGCACATGTACCGCGTCTATGCCGGCTTGCAACTTGAACTTCTCAGCGTTCAAATGGGTGGCACTTCCCATGCCCGCCGAGGCGTAGTTCAATTGACCTGGAGCGGCTTTTGCAGCGGCCACGACATCGCTCACGCTCTTCCAGCCCCTTGCTGGTGACACCACCATCACATTGGGCAAAGCCGCAATGGGCGTCACCCCCAACAGGTCCTTCACGGTGTCGTAAGGCAAATTGGGGTAAATCGATGGATTCAAAGCATGCCCTGAAGAATGGACCAAAATGGTGTACCCATCCGGTTCGGACTTGGCCACTTGGGCCGCCGCAATGGTGCCGCCAGCGCCTGGGCGGTTTTCAATCAAAACGGGTTGCCCCAAACTCTTGCTCATCACATCGGCAACCGTCCTTGCGACAATATCGGTGCCACTGCCAGCGGTGAAGGGCACAAAGAAACGCACTGGCTTGTTGGGATAGGCGGCTTGCGCAAAGACCTGGGAGGTGCAAAGGAGCACCCCCATGCTCAGGCAAATCCGGACCAAGCGTTGAGCTGCATTGCAAGACTTATTCATAAACATGGGAGGGTCTCCTTGATGATTGACGCATTGATGAAGGTGCGCCTATAGATTAATTTTTTCAGGACTCTAAGCCATCGCTGACTTGAACGTTCTCAGACACCAAGTCCAATCCCGCATCCATGGCCACTTCTTTCAATAAAATTGCAAAATCCACGTTGTCGTGCCCACGTCCAACCATTCTGGACACAGACTCTCTGGTCGCTGCAGCAGCAGGCATGGCAACACCATAGCTCTTGGCCGCAGCCATCCCCAGGTCCATGTCTTTCAAAAGCAACTTGGGGGTGAACGTGACTTGATCAAAGGTCAAATTGCTCAGGACAGGTGTTTTATAACGCGTGTACATCGAACCCAACACCGAGTCGTTGATGCTTTGCAAAAACACGTGGCGCGCGATACCGGCTTTTTCAGCCATGACCGTGATCTCACATAAGTTTTGAATGATCACGCCAAACATCGTGTTGTGCGCGATTTTCCAAACTCGGGCCAACTCGCCCTCACCCACCCACATGGTCTTTCTGGCCATGGCTTGCAAATACGGCTCCACCATGTCGTACAAAGCTTTGGGGCCAGAAGCCACCAAGAGCAACTTGCCCGCCTTGGCCACTTTGGCGTTTCCTGACACAGGAGCGCACAAATACGCCACACCCAGGGTCTCCAATTGTTGTCGGATTTCCTCTGAGCCCTCTTGAGAAATAGAGGAACTGTCCACCACCACCTTGGGCAACTGCTGGGTGCTGACCAAGCCACCACGGCCAAACAAGACCTCTTTCAAATCATCGGTGGTGGACACCATGGTGAACACCACATCACAACGCGCCAAATCTGTTTTATGGTCGACCAAGGTCGCACCATACTCGACCAAGGGCTCAGCTTTGCTTCTTGTGCGGTTCCAGACCTGAACACCATGGCCAGCTTTGGTCAAACGCTTGACCATCGCCTCCCCCATGCGACCCAAACCAATCCATCCTATTGTGTGCGACATTTTTCTCAATTCCTTTCAGCTGTTTTTTTAAACTCTTTCAATGATCACGGCAATGCCTTGACCCACACCGATGCACATGGTGCAAAGCGCGAACCGCTTTGCACTTCGGTGCAATTGATTGACGGCGGTGGTGACCAAGCGAGCGCCACTGGCCCCCAACGGGTGCCCCAAAGCGATGGCACCACCGTAGGGGTTGACTCTGGGGTCGTCGTCTTGCAGACCCAATTGACGCAACACGGCCAAGCCTTGCGCGGCGAAGGCTTCATTGAGCTCAATCACATCGATTTGGGACAAACTCATGCCCGTCAACTCAAGCACCTTTAAAGTTGCAGGAGCCGGTCCTATGCCCATGATGCGAGGTGGCACACCTGCAGTGGCCATGCCCACCACTCGCGCCTTGGGCGTCAAGCCATGGTCTTTGATCCCCTGCTCACTGGCCAAGAGCAGCGCACAAGAGCCGTCATTGACGCCACTTGCGTTGCCAGCAGTGACGGAGCCATCCGCACGCACAACACCTTTGAGCTTGGCCAATGTCTCTAGACTCGTCTCTCTGGGGTACTCGTCCTTTGCAAAAACAAGGGGCTCGCCTTTTTTCTGCGGCAAACTCACAGGCACAATCTCGCTGTCAAAGTAACCGGCCTTTTGAGCCGCTGCCGCTTTGACTTGGCTGGCATAAGCCATTTTGTCTTGGGATTGACGATCGATCTTGAAATCATCTGCCACGTTTTCAGCCGTCTCAGGCATGGCATCAACGCCATACATTTTTTTCATCAAGTCGTTGACAAAACGCCATCCAATGGTGGTGTCGTACACTGCATTGCTTCGACTGAATGCGGCATGAGCTTTGGGCATGACAAAGGGCGCACGGCTCATGCTTTCTACCCCTCCGGCAACCATCAAATGCGCTTCACCTGATTTGATCGCTCTAGCAGAAGTACCTACGGCATCTAGGCCAGAACCACACAAACGATTGATGGTCGCACCTGGCACCTCAAACGGCAAGCCCGCCAACAAACTGGCCATGTGGGCCACATTTCGATTGTCCTCACCGGCTTGGTTGGCACACCCATAAATGACATCGGTGACACGTGTCCAATCCACATTGGGATTTCTTGACATCAACGCTTTAAGGGGAATGGCGGCCAGATCATCTGTTCGCACGGTGCTCAAAGACCCCCCGTACCTACCAATGGGTGTTCTGATCGCATCACAAATGTAAGCCTGTGTCATGGCGTTTGTCCTTTGTCTTGAAATTTAAAATGTAAAAAAACGAATGGTTTATAGACGTGCACCGCGGGCGTGCACCTCAATGAAAGTTGGCGAGAAAGTCACTTGCTCTTAGAGAAAAATCACGTGTGTTCAATGAACTTCAGTCCCAAAATTTCGCTCAAGGCTTGCGCGCTCAAGCCTTCAACCGTGTCGATCAATCGAAGTCCTTGAGGTGTACATGCCAAGGTACCCAAATCTGTATAAATGCGCTTGACGCAACCAATCCCTGTCAAAGGGTAAGAACAAGCGGCAACTATTTTACTGACCCCTTGCTTGGTCAATGCATCCATCATCACCCAAGTTTGTTTGGCGCCAATGGCCAAGTCCATCGCCCCGCCTACGGCAGGTATGGCATTGGCCTCGCCGGTATGCCAGTTGGCCAAATCTCCGGTTTGGCTGACTTGAAAGGCACCCAAGACACAAATGTCCAAATGCCCACCGCGCATCATGGCAAAGCTGTCGGCATGGTGGAAAAAGGCGCCGCCTTTTTTCAGGGTCACCGGCTGTTTGCCAGCATTGATCAAATCGTAATCCTCTTGCCCCTGAGCAGGTGCCGGTCCCATGCCCAAAATTCCGTTCTCGCTGTGCAGCAACACCTCTCGCTCTGGAGGTATAAAGTTGGCCACCAAGGTGGGCATGCCAATGCCCAAATTGACCGTGACGCCTTCAGGAATGTCTTGAGCAACTCGTTGGGCCAACTCGTTTTTGTTGCGCTTTAAATAATCAGCCATGTTTTAAAACCCCCCGCCTTTTGTTGCCACTCGATCAATCAGCACCACTTGGTGCACAAAAATACCAGGCGTCACAATGTTCTCGGGATCCAAGTCCCCCAACTCCACCACCTCATGGACACTGGCAACCGTTTTTTTGGCGCCCATGGCCATGACTGGACCAAAATTTCTTGCCGCTTTTCGGTAGGTCAAATTGCCCCATCGATCTCCTGTCTCGGCCTTGATCAAGGCCAAATCGGCATAAATGGGCTCTTCATAAACATAATACTTGCCTTGGATGAGACGGGTTTCCTTGGGCTCTCCGTTGGGTTTTTTGGCCAAATCGGTGCCGTAACCGGTTTGACAAAAGAAGCCCCCTATGCCAGCACCTGCGGCTCGAATGCGTTCGGCCAAGTTCCCTTGGGGCACCAATTCAAGCTCAATTTTTTGACTTCTGTACAACTCGTCAAACACATAAGAGTCGGCTTGGCGTGGAAAACTACAGATCATTTTCTTCACCCGTCCAGCTTTAAGGAGTGCGGCCATGCCGTGATCCCCATTGCCAGCATTGTTGTTGACCACGGTGAGCTCTTTCGCCCCTTGAGCAATCAAACCATCGATCAATTCGGCGGGAATACCTGCCGTTCCAAACCCGCCGACCAAAACGGTCGATCCATCAAGCACACCTTCCAAGGCGTGGTGAATGGATTTTGCTATTTTATTAATCATGAACTGTAGAACTTTGTAGTCGATGTATTCTAAAAAAACCTCATTGTCAAAGACGCCAACTAGGCGCCTTGCTCAAAAATGAGTCCAGCTTGTCTCAAAAGAGCTAAATCTTAACCCCACTCATGAAGCCAGGACGCCATTTTGCACCTGAATTGATCCAGAATCAGAGAAAATACACTCATGTTTACCCCCTCCCAAAACGATGTTCGGCGTTTTTTTTGTCAAGTTCACGCCAAATTGAAACTTCGCCAACCCTTGGACAGCATGGAAGCCTTGGCATCCCCCTGGGTGGAGGACCACCCTGAATACGATCAGGACTTGGTCGATGTCGAGCGGGCCATTCACAAAGACTATCCCGTGGACGGTGGCCGAGAAAACCCATTTCTTCACTTGTCCATGCATTTAAGCATTCAAGAGCAATGCTCCATTGACCAACCCAAAGGTGTTCGCTTGGCCGTTGAGCAACTGGCCAAAGAACTGGACTCCTTGCATTTGGCCCACCACGCGGCCATGGAATGCTTGGGGCTGATGCTTTGGGAAAGCCAGCGAAGTGGCTTGCCTCCAGATGGCCATCAGTACCTTGAGTCCCTGCAAAAAAGAGCCACCCGAGGTCATTGACACAAAAGGGCTCTGAAAGGACCAAAAAAAACCAGGCTTACAAAGTAGCCTGGTTTTTGGTATGTCGAGAACTTTTTATCTGAACTTGGACTGCGGCAGCGTTTGAAGTTCGCCTTGTTGCTCGCTCACATACTTGGACAGCAACTTCAATTCATCACTGGAGAACTGCTTGGCAATGCCCGCCATGATCGCGTTGTTCCTGCCCCAAAAGTTGCGCGAATCCGTTTGATATGAGCGAAGGGCCACCAAGACATAATCTTGATGTTGCCCAGCAATTTTAGGATAGGCCGCACCGATGGGCGAACTCAAATTGGGACCATGGCAAGATGTACAAGCGCCCTTTTGAACCAGTGCAGCGACGTCATCTGGGGCTTGGGTGGCTTGAGCGGGTAGGCTGACATTGTCCTTGTGGCCATGCTGCTGATAGTAAGCAGCAAGATCGGCCATGTCTTGGTCGCTAAGGCTTGCAGCAATGGCCCGCATCGTGGGGTGGCGTCTGTCACCTTTTTTGTAAGCGCTCAAAGCACTCACAATGTAGGTGGCTGTTTGACCGGATATTTTAGGCACCTTGTAGACCACGGGAAAGCTGGCTTGGTAGCCATGGATCCCATGACAGCCAATGCACATGGCGATTTTCTTCTCGCCCGCTTGAACATCGCCTTTCAGGTCCTGCGCATGCGCAAATTGTTGCAATGACAGAGCGGACAAAAGAACTGTTATAAAAAACTTAATCATTTTAGGTAGACCATCAAAAGCGCATGAACAAAAAGATAAGACGTATTATATCGATCTAAAATGCTTTCATCTGTAAGATTCGTGTAGATAAACTCTTTACCATTATGAAATTCCAAGGCTCCAGCAACTATATCGCCACACCAGACCTGATGTTGGCCGTCAACGCAGCCAGCACCTTAAAGCGGCCCCTCTTGATCAAAGGAGAGCCTGGAACTGGTAAAACCATGCTCGCAGAAGAGGTGGCCAGCACCTTGGGGCTGCCTTTGCTAGAGTGGCACATCAAATCCACCACCAAGGCACAACAAGGCCTCTATGAATACGACGCCGTGAGCCGCCTGAGAGACTCTCAACTCGGCGACTCAAGGGTCAAGGACATCCAAAATTACATCATTAAGGGCGTTCTTTGGAGGGCTTTCACCGCACAAGAGCCCGTCGCCTTGCTCATCGATGAAATTGACAAAGCAGACATTGAGTTTCCCAACGATTTGCTCAGAGAGCTCGATCGCATGGAGTTTTACTGCTACGAGACCAAAGAACTGATCAAAGCCACCGTTCGGCCCTTGGTCTTCATCACCTCCAACAATGAAAAAGAGTTGCCCGACGCCTTCCTTAGAAGATGCTTTTTTCATTACATCAAGTTCCCAGAAAGTGAAACGATGCAAGACATCGTCAAGGTGCACTTTCCTCACCTCAAGGGGGAGTTGTTGACCGCCGCCCTGAAAGCCTTTTATGATGTCAGGAACCTGCCTGGTTTGAAGAAAAAACCCAGCACCAGCGAGTTGCTCGATTGGATCAAATTGCTGGTCTCCGAGGACATTCCATTGCTGGCTTTACAAAGCACAGATGAAAAAGTGTCTGTGCCACCCTTGGTGGGTGCATTGCTCAAGAACGAGCAAGACATCAGCCTCTTTGAGAAATTGGTTTACATGCAAAGCAAACACCGCTGACCCCTCGGGTCTTCGTCAAAAAGGAGTTCAGATGTTGTTTCAACTCTTCAAACAAGGCCTCTTGGATGCCATTGGATTTTTAATCGGTACCGCCTTGGGTTATGGTTTAGGGCAATTGCTGTCCATTGACCTTTTCGCACCTGGCTACAGCATGATGAGCTTGCTTGGCATTGCCCTGATCGGTATTGGGGGCGGTATGGGGCTGCAAGCGAGCAGGTATGTATGGCAACGAGAAAAGAAGTCTGAGATTTGAATCGCGTCCCACCATGCTCAATGACTTTTTCTACACGCTAAGACAAGCCCAGCTCCCCGTCTCCATCAAAGAGTACTTGACGCTTTTAGAGGCCTTGCAAGCGCAAGTGGTGGGGCCCAACTCGGAACACCACCGCGTTGAAGATTTTTATTATCTCGCACGTTTGATTTTGGTCAAAGATGAGAAATTGTTCGATAAATTTGACCGCGCCTTTGCGGCCTACTTCAAAGGCATGGAGATGCTGGGCGAGCTCACGCCAGACATTCCCCTGGATTGGTTGACCCAACTCTTGGACAAAGAGTTGACCCCTGAACAAAAAGCCGCCATAAAAAAAATGGATTGGCAAGAACTCATGGACACGCTCCAAAAGCGACTGGATGAGCAAAAGGAACGACACCAAGGCGGCTCCAAATGGATTGGTACAGGTGGCACATCCCCCTTTGGACACGGCGGCTACAACCCACAAGGCATTCGCATTGGGGGCAAGGGTCAGCAAAAGAGTGCGCTCAAAGTTTGGGAGCAAAGGTCTTACCAAGATTACGACGATACGCAAGAACTTGGCACCAGGAACATCAAAGTCGCCTTGAGACGGCTCAGAAAATTTGCGCGTGAAGGCTCTCCCGATGAGCTCGACTTGGAAGACACCATCAAGAGCACGGCGGCCAACGCCGGCTACTTGGACATCAAAATGGTCCCCGAGAGGCACAACAATGTCAAAGTGCTGCTTTTGATGGATGTGGGAGGCACCATGGATGAGCATGTACAGCGTGTGACAGAACTCTTTTCTGCTGTGAAGTCAGAATTCAAACACTTGGAATTTTTCTATTTTCACAATTGCGTTTATGATTTTCTTTGGAAAAACAACCGGCGGCGTTACGCAGAGAAGTTCCCGACCTGGGACATCGTCAGGAAATACAACAAAGACTACAAGTTGATCTTTGTAGGCGATGCCACCATGAGCCCCTATGAAATCTTGCAGCCCGGGGGGAGCGTTGAATACAACAACGAGGAAGCCGGGGCCATTTGGCTACAACGATTGACCCACGCCTATCCCAAATTTGCTTGGATCAATCCAGAACCAACGGGTGTTTGGAAATACCGACAAAGTATTTCCATCATGCAGCAATTGATGTCAAATCGCATGTTTCCCTTGAACCTCAAGGGTCTGGAGGAGACGATGAGGACACTGAGCAAGTAATTTTGCAGCGCTCTTACCTGTGGCCTTAGATGGTGCAAGAGGTTCCGGCATTAGAATAAGGAACTGGCTTACACGCCAACATCTTTGATGTCCCTTTTAAAGCTCTCCGTAGTTCAATGGATAGAACGCGGCCCTCCTAAGGCTGAGATGCAGGTTCGATTCCTGCCGGGGAGACCAGTTTGCACAGCCAATGGCTCAAGACTTCAAACTTGCTTGCTCTTTGGCGGCTTGCAAATCCCAAACATCGTCCTCAAACAGCACCCCACTTGAGACCAGCCAAGCCTACCCATGAGCCAAGCAAACCCGGACTGGATGCGACTTCAAAACACCGATCACGTCGACAAACCTAGGTTGTTTTGAACACCCTTGAGCCTCGGTACTTGTGGCACTGGCGTGGCCAATTGGTTTTGCTTGGTCACCTGGCGAGAGAGGTGGTTTTCAACCAACTGCCAAACAGGCCTCTCTCCTTGGGTGCTTTGGGCTTCATGGACCGAGGCCCATCCGGCCACTTTGTAGGTCTTGAATGGGTCAAGGCCCTGGCCTTTCAAACTCAAGTTTTGAATCCTGTGCCCTCTTCTCGCATGAGGCTCGCAGGTGTAACGCAAGCCCCCCACTCGAACCATGTCCCCACCTTGTTGGTAGTAAGGGTCTGGATGGAACAAATTATCACCCACATCCTCCAAGATCGCCTTGATCTCTGAACCCTTTAAATAGCTCAGGTTGTGATTGGAGTAGGTCGTCGCCATCTGCCCCATCAGCCACTCACGGGTGATCGACTGCCCAGCAAGCAAGGTGGGCCCCCAACGAAAGCCAGGAGAGAACGCGATGGGTGCATCAAGTTCTTGCATCAAGGCATTCAAAATCAACTGGTCGGCCGAGCCGTTGAAATTACCTCGTCGGTACAAAAGCCCTTCTGACACCCCAAACGAAACGTTCAATTGCTCTAAAAAAGGCGCCCTGATGTCTTTGATCAATTGATCCATTTCAGGATCTGGTTGGATCAAGTTCGAGAACACGGGCAACAAGTGATAAGACACCTCGTGCACGCCAGAGGCATTCACAGCCAAATCCAAGAGTCCAATGAACTTGCCATTGCATCCGGCATTGCTCACCAAAGTTTGTCCCCCTCGGTTCTTGACCCAAATGGGTTTTGGCAAGGCATCGTGGGTGTGTCCTCCTAAAATTGCATGCAAGCCCTCGACGCGAGAGGCAAGCTTCAAATCCACATCCAGACCGTTGTGGCTGAGCAAGACCACCACCTTGGCCCCCTTGCCCCTCACCTCCTGGATGAGGTCTTGAAGGGCTTTTTCTTGAAGACCAAATGTCCAGTCGGGCACCAAATACTTCGGGTGAGCAATGGGCGTGTAGGGAAAGGCTTGACCGATGACCGCGCACAAGACCCCATTTTGCTCCCTCAACACATAGGGTTTGAAAACCGGATCTTCAAAATCAGTGGTCTTGACATTGTGTGCGATGAACTCCATTTGGGCATTCATGTTGGCTTGAATCAAGGCTTGAACCCTTGGAGCGCCAAGCGTAAACTCCCAATGCCCAGTCATGGCATCCACCCCCAAAAGCCGACATGCTCTGGCCATGTCTTCACCTTGAGTCCAAAGTGCAGTGGCTGAACCCTGCCAAGAGTCTCCCCCGTCAAGCAGCATTGCACCTGGGCGAGAAGCCCTCAAGTGCTTGACCAAGCTCCTCAGGTGCGAAAAACCACCAGTGGCACCATAGCGCTTTGCAGCACTTGAAAAATCCAAATGGGTGAACGCGTAAGCCTCGGGCGAGCCCCTTGCCACACCCAACTCTTTGAGAAGTGGCTCACCCACCAAATGCGGCAAGAGATTGTGCCTCTCACCCACACCGATGTTGATACTGGGCTCTCTGAAATGATTGGGCAAGAGCTGTGCATGACAGTCGGTCATGTGAAGAAAGGAGACTTGTCCGACTCTTTGGATATCGTAAAACTTTGAAAACGCTTTGGACTCGGTCCATTCCAAGGCTTGCGCCAAAGGCATCTTGGAGAGCAAGCCTGCCCCCAAGACACCCAACCACTCACGCCTTGAGCAGTCCATGCTCACCGATTCACTGGCGACTGAGGATCCAAGAGCAAGGCCATCAAATGTTTGATTTGCGCTTGACTCAAAATGCCATGGTGTCCATAGCGTGGCATGGCAGAACAAGCGTTGAATGATTTGGCGTTCCACAACTTGGCCCAAGTGTATTCAACCACGGGCTTAGAGACTGCACTTTGAAGATCTGTCACGCCTCTGTTGACGCCATAGTGGTACAAGCTTGGACCCAGGGTGCCGTAAGACAATTCTTGGGCACTCAGTTGATGGCAGTTGTAACACTGCCCGCCATTGGCTTGGCCGGGCGCGTCGCTCCAGGTCATGCCTCGTCCGTCTTGCGCCAAGGCCTCACCTTGCTTAAAGTCTCCAAAGTATTGACCATCCTCAGGGGGACGCACCGTCTTGAGATTTTCAGCTTCGATTTCTTGTCGGGCCTGATCTGACAACTCAAGCCCCGAAGAGCGAGCTGAAGAACATTCAGCATTGGAGCGGTCTTGCTGAAGAATACTGACTTTGACAGCTTTCTCATCCCTAAAAGAGCTCTTCAAGACCTCCTGGGCCCAACGATCAAGGTCTTGAGCAGCAAACTCTGGCTTCATGCCCGCACAAGCACTCAATAAAAAAACCGGCATCCATGCCAGCTTCGAAAACCAAGATGAAGAAATCACTTTGCGCATCAGATATTACTTTATAGAAAAAAGAAACTGGGGGCTCATTCAAACACGAAGCTCTCACGACTGCTCAGCGCTTCAAAGCGGGTGCAATGGATGACCCACCTTTGGCTTGCACGCCCATGTAAACACCCAGGGCAATCGTGAAATCGCTGGCAAAAAGAGGATAGGGAAATCGTTGCTGGCGCAAGCAGTCGTTGAGTCTTTGCTGCATCGACCACATTTGTCCGTTGGAGACACGGTAAGCGGGCCAAGCGCCAAAGCCGGCCGTCGCACCCTCTTTGCTCGTGATGTTGGGGAGGTCTTGCAATCGAATGCGTTTGTCGTCTTGCGAGTGACAGGTCGAACAAGAAAAATCGTAAGGACCAGCACGGGTAAAGAAAAGCCGCTTGCCCAACTCGTAAAAACGCCTCTCTTGGGGATGCGACTGAGACAATTGAAACGCTTGCCCGGCCGATTTGCTCGACACAAAGGCCGCCAGCGCACTCACATTGATTTGCTCTCCCACCCCAAAAGGCGTTTGGGCAATCTTTGCAGCATCAAAGCCTTGAAGGACCTGCATGCAAGTCAGCAAGCGAGACTCCAGATCTTGCACGCGCTGGGTGTCTTGAAAATATCTAGGCAATTGAACCCAGGCCCCGTCCAAGACACCTGGCCCCAACCCAAGGTCACAAGTTTGTAGAGACACCTTGTTGGGGCCCCTGGCCTCGCTCCAAAGCAACTCACCTTTGTCAACAAAAAGATCGGCTGGATTCCCATCTTGCAGCATCGCTCTGTACTGCGCAATGGCGTCCGCCGTGGACTGAGCTTGGGCGACAAGGCCCAGGGTGCACAAAAGCGCGCAGACCCCCAGAATTTTGAAGCACCTGTAAGGGCCCCATGCAATTTCTTTAGACTTCAAGGCTCAACTCCATGGCTTCAATTCACCGTGGCTTCGTCGGTGCGCTGCTCACCCTTGGTGTCTTTCCAAGTCACGCTGACTTTGTCACCCGCTTTGCCACCTTTGATGATGAATTGCAAATAAGGATTCTTGGACACGGCTGTGCCCCATTCTGCGCTAAAGACTTGTTTGCCATTCAAAGAGGCCACCACGTCTTGGATGTGCCAAGCCGGGACGGTTTTGCCTGCCGCGTCTTTCCTCAAACCGGTCTCCATCTCGTGGCTCATCAATACTCTAACGGTCGTTTGACCAGCGCTGCTCTGCGCTCTTATTCTCATCGGATCAGGCATGGTTTTCTCCTTGGGTCCTCAATGGATAACTTGACAGGTACGAGCTCATCCGCCGCACCCACCAAGCGTTACTTTGATCTCTTTTCTTGTCATCAAGGCTCGGCCATCTTGCATCAGTGCCAGCGCCATCACATCTGAAGTTTGGCTCATTTTGGTCCGCGTAGAAAAATTGGCCAACAGGTCTTCACTGACATTAAAAATCGCAACCAAGGGGGAGGGGTTTTTCTCCACCAAAAACAAGATTTTCTTGACCCCAGGCGTTGCACAAGAGGCCGCAATAGGAACCACCGCACCATTTTCAGCAATATCGGGGCAGTTCAGCACCAATTCTTTGCTGTCCGTTGGCGCACTCACGCCCAAGGCCTTCAAGGCATCGGTCCAAGTTTTGGCTTCAAACGCATTTTTCTCAAAAGCATGCGCTTCTTGGGTCAACCATCCATTCAAAGCCACAGAGGTGGGCAGCACAGCGCCCCATTTGAGCGCATCTCTTCTTTGAGTCATTCAAATCCCTTTAAAAATAATCTGGGGTTTTGCCAAACCCTTCACAGTGATCTATCATAAGCTGAAATAGAGTTTTTTTCTCACTTGCCCCTCTCAATGACGCTCAAGTACCATGAAAAAACCCTCCTGAGATGTGGGGGTATTTCTTGTTGCTTGATCATCCCTAGACCAAGATCCTCTCTCATGCATCAACGACCCACATCATGGCTTCAACCCAAAGTAGGGGCTTTGTTTCACTTGGCTTTTTCTTTGTCTGTCTTGAATGCTTTTTCCCAGGAAGCCCCAAAAGTTTCAAATCTCTATGAACGTGCCCATGCAAGCCTTTGCCTGTCTTGCCACACACTCTCTTCTTTGAGCCAGGGACGCGACAAAGACGCCTTCATCAAGCAGCTTCTTGCCTTACAAATGAGCCCTAAAAAAGACCATGTGATGTCTCAAATTGCCAGAGGTTTGAACCAAGATCAAATCGTTGAATTGGCCAATTTTTTCACCCGTCAACAAGGCCCAGATCTATGAAAAGACGTCAATTTCAAAACCAACTTGCGGCCAGCTTGGGGCTGAGCGCATTGGGCTCGGGCGCATGGATGCAAAAGGCTTCGGGCGCCCAGGCCGCCAAAGTGCTGATCATCGGAGGCGGCTTTGGCGGGGCCACTGCCGCCAAATACTTGAAGATTTTCTCAAAACAACACATCCAAGTAACGCTCATGGAGAGCGAGAAAACCTTCATCTCTAGCCCCATGTCCAACTTGATTCTTGGCGCAAGCGCTCAATTGAAGGACCTTGAATTTTCCTATTCAAGTCTGAAGGATCGGTACGGTGTTGAGTTGGTTCAAGACCGTGCCATTGCAATTGACTTTCAAAAGAAAAGAGTTCACGGCCTCACACACAAGAACATCCCTTACGACAAGTTGATTTTAGCGCCCGGCATGCAAATGATTTGGGGCGACGTCGCGGGCCTACAAGAAGCTCGCGACCAACAACTGATCTTCCAGGCTTGGGACGGCTCACGCGACATCATGAAGCTGCAAGCTCAACTTGCCTCGATGCAAAACGGTCAGACATTTGTCCTGTCTATTCCTGAGTCGCCCTTTAAATGTCCGCCCGGGCCCTATGAGCGGGCCTCCCAAGTGGCCAGTTTTTTTAAAAAATACAAACCCCAATGCAAAGTGCTGATTTTGGATGCCAACCAAGACGTGTTGTCCAATGGCGCATCTTTCAAACGGTTTTGGTCGGAGAACTTCGCATCCATCATTGACTATCGACCCCAGCACATGGTGATCTCGGTGGATGCACAAAAGAGAGTCATTGGTCTAGAAATCCAAGACGATCTCTCCTACGATGTAGCGAACATCTTGCCTCCCATGCGAGCAGGTGATATTGCATTTCAAACAGGCCTCACCAACGTCAACAACAAATGGTGCGGCGTCGATTTTTCAAACTTTGAGAGTCAAAAGGCCAAAGACGTCCACATCCTTGGAGATGCAATTCAAGGCGCCCCCTTGATGCCCAAATCTGGCCACATGGCCAACGCTCAAGCCAAAGTGCTTGCCGCCGCCCTTAGCGCTGAATTCATGGATCTGCCCAAAGATCCCGCCCCATTTTTAACCAACACCTGTTACAGCTTTTTAGACGATCAAACCGCGCTTCACATCGCCTCTGTTCATCAATACGACCCCCTTGAGAAGACTTATAAAGTGGTCCCTCAATCCAGTGGTGTCTCTCTGCGACCAAGTGTTGAAGAAGGTCGTCAGGCCAAGGACTGGGCTCAACACATCTGGGCCGATATGCTCAGCTAGCCTGACGAAAGTCGCATAGGGCTCCAGGGCTCCAGGGCTCCAGGGCTTTAGGCAGGCAAGGCTTTGGCTCTGAGTAGCGCGTGCAAGTGTTGAACTTGCGACCATGATTTTTTTGCCAGGGCTCGTCTGTCACTTCCTTGGCTCTCTTCTACCGCCCCCCAATGGACCCAGGCCTCAAATCCTTTGAGGCCCAAGATGCGCCAAATGGAGCCCACCAGCGTGTCTGAACCGGTGAAGCTTGGCGTCGTGATGGGGAGATGATTTGCGCTTGAAACATACAAAACACCAGCCGCTTGAATGGCTGCATGGGAAGCCTTCACCGACTCAAACAAATTGGCATGAAAGGGCAAGACCTCAACCCCCGTCGTGGTCGTTCCTTCAGGAAAGATCGCAACCATGTCTCCCATGCTCAAAGCTTCGCTCATGACCTGTACCAACTTCAGCGCGTCTCTTTTGATCGTTCTTTGGATGAACAGTGTGCGACAGGCATGGGCATAATGACCCACTATGGGCCATGACTCCACCTCTGCTTTGGAGACAAATCGAACCGGCCTTAAAGACAAAAACAACAAAATATCCAACCATGAAATGTGATTGGATACCAGCAACAATGGACCCGTGTGGGCCATGTCCCCAAACACCCTGACCTCAACTCCAAGCACATCCAAGGTGGTTTTGGACCAAGCCAACACCTCACTTTGTGCTTGCTCAGGGCTAAGCCCGCGCCAACCCCACCGCACCTTGATATAGCCGCGAAACAAGTGAGCCAGCAAACGCATGAGCTTAAAAGCTCTCAAAAACAGCAGTTCCATCTTTACAAGCATTTTTTTATTGGGCCCAAAACTCTTTGCTCATTCACTGTAGACCAAACGGCCTTTGACGAAGGTTTTTTTAACTCGCCCCGTCATGGCCGTACCACTCATCTCAAAATCAAAAGGCGTGTGCTTGCCTTGGCTTTTGAGATCTGCAGGCACCACCGACCACGTCTCATGGGGATCAAAAATACAAAGGTCGGCCAGAGCACCAACTTTCAATGCACCAGGTGCAAAATTTTGCGTTTGCTCTTGTTGCATTGACAAAGCCTGTTTCAAAATCGCTCCAGGCTTTGAGGTCACGGCTTGCAAGGCTTGAAGCTCGTTTAAGCCCATCTCTTGGCTCCACTTGTAAGCCAAACTCAACAACAACTCCACACCACTCGCCCCAGGCGTTGCCTGCGCAAAAGGCAAGGTCTTCAAGTCACCAGGCACCGGGTTGTGATCTGACACCAGCGCATCGATGGTTCCATTGAGGAGGCCTTGCCTTAGCGCATCCCGGTCCTTGCTCTGCCTCAAAGCGGGGGTGACCCGCGCACGAGAATCAAAGTACCCCAGATCCATCTCCGTCAAATGAAGTGAGTTAATACTCACATCACATGTCAAGAGCAAGCCCTCGGCCTTGGCAGCCTTGACCAACTGTACGCCATCGGCGCTCGAAAGCCTGGACAAATGAACCCTGGCACCACTGCTTCGCATCAAGGCCATGATCGTGTTCAAGCAAATGACCTCCGACGCAACCGGTACGGTTGTCAGCCCCATTCTGAGAGCCAGAGCACCGCTGGCAGCCACCCCTCGACCCAAGTAATAGTCACTTGGATGAAGCCACACGGTCAGGCCAAAGGTGCTGGCATATGAAAAAGCTCTTTGCAGCACATGCGTGTCCTTGATGGCTTGATCGGCTTGTGAAAAGCCCACACAACCGGCTTGCGTCAACGCCAACATCTCTGAAAGCGTCTCGCCGCCCAAGGACTTGGTCAATGCACCCAGAGGAAAAAGCCTTGAGAGTTGCAACTGATCGGCTCTGAATTTGAGCATTTCCACCAAACCCGGTTCATCCAAAGTCGGGTCGGTGTCCGGAGGGCAGACCAAGCTGGTCACCCCTCCCGCCACACAAGCCAACAACTCTGATCCCAGCATGCCCTCGTGCTCTAGGCCTGGCTCCATGACTCGAACACTCAAATCCACCAAACCAGGTAGCACCCATTGCTGATGGGCTTCCACCGTCAAGTCGGCCACAAAGTCACCTTGGCTTGGCCCCATGGACTCAATGAAGGGGCCGTCCATGCAGAGATCGCCCACCACATCCATGCCGGACAGTGGGTCCATGATCCGACCATTTTTGATACATATTTTCATCGTTTGCAAGCCCTTAGGCTCCTCCCTCATTGCCGGCCACGATCGACATCACGGCCATTCGAATGGCAATCCCAAAAGTGACCTGCGGCAAAATCACACTCTGAGAACCATCGACCACTTGAGAATCAATTTCTACACCACGATTGATCGGCCCAGGATGCATCACGATGGCGTCCTTTTTGGCGTAACTCAAGGTCTCTGGTGTCAAACCAAAAGCATTGAAGTACTCATGACTTGAAGGCAACAAGGCCCCTGTCATTCTTTCATTTTGAAGGCGAAGGGCAATGACCACATCGCAATCTTTGATGCCTTCTTGCAAATCATGAAAAACCCTCACACCCATGTGTGAAAGCTCTGCTGGCACCAAGGTTTTGGGGCCCACCACGCGCACCTCAGGACAACCCAATGTGGTCAAAGCATGAATGTCGCTTCTTGCAACCCTTGAATGGAGTACATCACCCACAATGGCAACCTTCAACTGTGTGAAGTCACCTTTGTAATGGCGAATCGTGTACATGTCCAGCAAACCTTGGGTCGGATGCGCATGGCGTCCGTCACCTGCATTGATCACATGGACGTGAGGTTGCACGTGCTGTGCAATCAAATAAGGTGCGCCAGATTCACTGTGACGCACAACAAAAATATCAGCGGCCATGGCACTTAAATTGGCGATCGTGTCCAGCAAGGATTCGCCTTTGGCCGTCGATGAACGCGCAATGTCCAAATTGATCACATCGGCACTCAACCTGGTGCCAGCAATTTCAAACGTGGTTCGGGTTCTAGTGCTGTTTTCAAAAAACAGGTTGAAGACACTTTTACCTCGAAGAAGAGGTACTTTTTTAACTTCACGATCGTTGACAGATACAAAATTTTTGGCCGTGTCCAAGACATGCGTCAAGATGCTTTTGGGCAAGCCCTCCGTTGACAGCAAATGGATCAACTCACCATGTTGATTGAGTTGCGGGTTTCTTTTAGCAAGCAATTCAGTTCTCCAAAGAAAAGTAGAAATTGCCCTTGTCATCCAAAGCCAAGGCCAAGGATTGCTCTTTTTCTAAGCTAGACATTGCAGCAGCAAAATTGGCTTGTATGGGCAACTCACGCTCACCGCGGTCCACCAAAACGGCCAACCTCACTCGATCTGGCCTACCGTAATCAAAGAGCTCGTTGATCACTGCGCGTATGGTGCGCCCCGTAAAAAGCACATCGTCAATCAGTAAAATATCTGCTCCTTCAATTTCAAAGGGCAACACCGTTTGCCCCCCATCGGACAAGCCTCGCTTGTCAAAGTCATCTCGATGCATGGCCGATGAAATGGCACCCACCAAAGGCTTTTGCGGCAAATCCAGCGCCAGTCTGTTGGCCAACCAAGCTCCGCCTGAGGTGATGCCCACCAAGCGGGTGTTGTCGGTCATCAAAGCATCGACCCCTTTCAACAAGCTCAAATAAAGGGCTTGTGCGTCAAGAGAGACTTGTCCAAGTTTCATTGTTTCATCCTTTAGGGGCCATGGGCTGAGGCATCGATTGCGCCGCTGTGGGCTGAAGGCTGCCTGCATGCCACTCTGAGAAGAATTGATCCAAGATGATGCAAGCCGACAAGCCGTCCACGTCCTTGTGAGCCTTGGTGGACTTGCTGGACTTGGTTTCAGCGCTGTGCTTCAGACTGAGCGCTTCCGTGGTGCTGTAACGCTCATCAATTTCAAAAACATTCAAGTTGAATTTTGCCTTCAATTGTTGCGCTATTTTTTTTGCAAATCGGGTATTTTCGTGAGCGACCCCATCAGGATGGTACGGGATTCCCACGACCAAAGCGTCTGGCTGCCAAGTTTGAATGTAGGTCGAAAATGCCTCAAAGCGCTTGTCGCCTTCAGCTTGAACCACGCCCACGGGACTGGCTTGGGACAAGATCATCGTACCGTAGGCAAGGCCGGTCCTTTTGTGCCCCAAATCAAATGCTAAAAATGAGCTCAAGGGCTTATTCAATTGAACTCCGCCCCCGCGGCTCATGCATGACCCGCTCCAGGAGAAATCATCCAGGACTCCAAACCCAACAGGGACAAGGCTTTGTCGTACCTTTGGGCCACTG